>JBARPG010000080.1:0-6567 GCA_049642885.1 Acidimicrobiia bacterium
TATCCCGCCGCAACCATCGAACCAAGTACTTCGGATCGTCGTGTGCGCGCTTGGTCGGGATGATTCCACGGATTGTTCGCCGTTGGACTTCGGATCACCCCAGCGAGGAGCGCTGACTGTGCAAGCGTCAGGTCTTGGACTCCTTCAAGGCCGAAGAATCGTTCCGCTGCCGAGCCGATCCCGTACGAGTTTTCACCGAAATACGCAGTGTTCAGATACTCCTCGAGGATGTCAGCCTTCGGATAGCGGTTATTGAGTTGGATCGCCAGCACAACTTCCCGAGCCTTGGTCTTTGAGGTTCGCTTCTTCACCTTCATGATCCGGTTCTTCACGAGCTGTTGGGTGATTGTCGAACCACCTTGCTGCTGCCCCTGATCAAGGTTGTTGAGCGTGGCGCGAAATGTGCCGCGCCAGTCGAAACCCGGGTTCTTGTAGAAGCTGCGATCCTCGGTCGCAAGCAGTGCGCCGATCATCACGGTCGGGACCTCGGCGAGCTGCACGCTGAAACGATTGACGAGTCCGATACGGCCAATTTCAACGCCGCTCTTGTCGTACAGAATGGTGCGTTCTTCGAGTTGGCTCAGTTTCTTGAGTTCGGGTGGCGTGACACTGACCGTGTTCTTGATTGGAATGACCGCGACAGCCAGCGCGGCGGCGCACAGACCGAAGCCGATGGCACCGACGACAAGTGCAGTGAGAAAACGAACGATCGCGCGCATGAGAACGCATATTCTCGCATGGGTCGGGTGGCCGGTGAGTGTCAGGCCGTGAATTCTCGGTAGAGCCCGATATGTCACACCCACTCGATAGGTTGCAGTCCTATGTCGACCGTTCCACCTGTACACGCCCAGCGGGGGGCCCGTGCGCGTTCGCTGCTCGATTGGGTGAGCTGTTCAGAGCACGGCCCTGTGCGATCGAGCACGATCATCGCCCCAAATGCGCTCGTATTACGCCAAGTGAATGATCTGCTCGAGCGTGAACGTGTTTCTGTGCTCGGACTCAGCGTCGTCACGGTCGAAGATCTTCTCAACGAGGCCGCATCTCGTCTGCTCACCAACGAGCACCGTCGAATGGGCCAAATCGACGCGCTCCTATTTGCCCAACGTGCGCTCGAACATACGGCACCAGTCATTGCTCGTCACGCCAACTCCCTTTGGCAAATCGCGATCGCGTTGCGTGCCCGCCGCAACGGCCGCCAGTCCGGCGACAGTGATCTTTTGCGGCAACTGCCGGACGCGGTGCACGCGCGGTGGAGCAAGGAATCTGCGGGCACAGTTTCTGACCTTGATCTGATTTCCCAATGCCCCGAAGCGTTCTGGCAGGGCCTCGGGCGTGCGTTGTGGATGCATCCGTGTGAAACGCAACTTGATGAGAGTGTTGCGTCACAGATCTCGCGGCACATTCCGTGCGATCACCTCGGCTGTTCTGAGGCGACTGCGGAAACCTCGGTTGCTGTGAGTTTCCACGAAACTGCTGAGGACGAGGCGCTCTCGATCTGCCGACAGATCGCTGAAATGACGAGCGATACGAATCTCACCGCGTCGATTGCCGTTGCGCAGATGGGTAGCGAGATTTCTGTGGCGATCCAACGCGCCGCGTTCCATACGGGGGTTGCGCTCGGGGGTTCTACGAATACGCGTCTGGTCGACCTACCTGACGTGAGGTCTGCGCTTGCCCGCCTCGATCTTCCTCTCGATCGGTCGGTCAGCCAGTTTGGCGCCGCCGCAACGGTGCGCGAATTCGCGACCGCACTCGAATCGCTGGTGCTACCGGCGTATGGACCAGCACTCGCTCGCGCCGCTCGATCGGCGCGAGAAATTGCCGGCCAACTCGCTGGCCTCAAGGAAACAGAAATCCCAAGCGTTATTGCGCGTGCGCAGCTCAACGCGATCCTTGAGCGGTGGATTGCAGCTGAGCCCTCAGCGATTCAGCTCGCGCCGCTGGCTGAGGTTGTATTTGGTATTCAAGACATTGCGCACCTGGCGGGTGCGACCTCAGCGGCGTTTGATACCAATGAGGCACGGTCGGCACACGCTCAGATCTTTCTCACGTCCACCGACACCAGCGGATGTTCGATGGCACGGCGTTCGAGTTGGGAGAACCTGTTTCATACGCCTGCGGCATTCACCCGGGAACAGCCGTTCGTTGTGAATGATGAAGCCGAGAGATTTGCTCCGCTCCCCGACGCAGTGAGGCACGAGCCGGACGACGATCCGATTTCGAGCGAGGTCGTTCGCCTTCGAACACTCGACAGCTGCGAACCCAGCGAGTGGAACGGATTTGTTGGCCCAGGTCCGTGGCTGCCCGAGACACAAAGCCCGACCATGCTGGAGCGCTACGCGACGTGCCCATTCAAGTACTTCTTGAGCGCCTGCCTCGGCCTGAAAGTCCCCCGGGTCCACGACGGCTTTGATGGCGCAGCGCGGGGAACGTTTCTCCACGCTGTATTGCAAACTGCCGTCGACAGCGAGGGAACCGCTTTCGATATTCCATGGACGTCCCTCGATGCGCCAGCGTTTTCCGAGCGGGTGTTCGCGGTATTCGAAGCGCAGTGGCTCGCTCTTCAAATTGAACCCGAGAAATTCCCGCCACCCGCTCGCGAGCGTGCCGAGCACCGCCGCCTTGCGAACGCACTCAAGCGCTTCGTCGAGCTTGAGCACCTCGCGCGCGATGACGGCTTCATTTCGACGGTGGGTACCGAGCTGCGATTCGAGGGCCTCGACCTCGGTGCTGTCGGTATCGCTGCGCACGGCGCAATTGATCGAGTCATCGCCTCGAAAGCGCGCGACCGCATCCGCGTGATCGACTACAAGACGGGATCGTCCGAGTCGTATGCGAAAGTTCCCGGCGACATCACCCAGGCGGGGCGTCAACTGCAGCTTGCTCTGTACGGACTGGCAATGCAGCACGAATACCCGCAAGCTGAAGTCACGTGCGAGTACTGGTTCTTGGATGCACCGACACAACTGCCTGTCTCATATGCCCTCACACCCGAAACCTCCGAACGAATCGCGACGGTTCTGACAACCATCACGAACGGTATTCGTTCCGGATTCTTCGTCCCAAAGCCCAGTGAACCCCATTACGAAACAAAAGCGACCTGCACCCGCTGTGAATTTTCGCCGCATTGCGCCAAGCGACGCGAACGATGCTGGGCTCCCGCGAAAGACATTCCAGATGACGCTGTCGAAGCAGTCGTCGACCTCATTTCCCAGGACAAGAAATGACACTTGCCGATCTCGATGTGCGCAATCTCATTCAGCATTCGCCCGAAGGTTTCAGCATTCGAGCTGCCGCCGGGTCGGGGAAGACAACTGCAGTGGTGCGACGCATTGTCACGCGACTCACAGCCGAGATCGATCCACTGGAACCGCGGGAGCTCGCCGCGATCACCTTCACGCTGGCAGCGGCCGCGGAATTGCAGTCTCGCATCGCTGACGGTTTGATCAGCCTTGCCGCGAGCGCCGATGTAACTGAGGCCGAGCGCGCCAATGCCGCACTCGCGTCGCTCGGCGAGGCCCACATTGGCACTATTCACAGTCTCGCCACCGACATCGTCCGTAACTACGCCCTCCTGGTTGACCTGCCACCCGCGATCGAAGTCCTCGACGAAACCGCCCAAGCATCAGAGCACGCGCGGCGATGGCAACGAATTCGCGAGGCCGTGCTTGGGAGCCACGCTTTCCGACCTGCTCTTGAAACAGCCTTCGCCCTCGGGCTAACGATCCGAGATCTTGACCAGATTGCAAGGAACTTGCACCTCGGAGGGGCCGATATGGCTCGCTCGATCGATTCAGCTCTCCCCAGTGGCGAGCTTCCGAGCACCGTCGAATCCACGCTGACCGCAGCGTTTGCTCGAGCCAAAGCGGAGCTCAGGGCACTTGCCGAGGAGGTTCAGCATGGCCCACGTGATCTGCTCCTTGTTGCAGGGATTTGTGACGAAACCGAGTTCTGGATTGGCACCAACCCCGAGGATGTTTGGTCCGCTCTTGAGCATGCCGACAGCTGGAAGATCCCGATAAGGGCCACTCCCCAGCGTAAGTCCGTGTGGAAGGAGTCCTGGCCGGAGGGATTGGCACGGCGTGACGAATGGTTCGATCGATTCCTCGCGATTCGCGAATCACTGGCCCGGGAAACTGCTTCTGCGCGCGGAAAAGCACTGGGAACGGTGGGCGAGCTGATTCGCCTGGAGCTAGTGGCGGACGATGAAGAGCGACGTCGGGAAGGCCTCGTTACCTATGACGAGTTGATTCTCGTCGCCGACAACATTCTGGCCGATCCACGCTGCGATTTCGCGAAGAACCTCCGCGAGATCGTCGTCGATGAAGTTCAAGATACCGACCCAAGCCAAGTGCGTTTCTTGACGAAGCTGATCGAGAGGGCACGCGCGTCGGCTGGCGATTGCGAGGTTGCTTCCGAAACAGCTTCCTTCACCATCGTCGGAGATCGCCGACAGTCCATTTACTTGTTCCGCGGAGCAGGCCCCGCTGTGACGCATGCGCTCGACGCGCTCTCTGGAGTTCCCGTCGAGCTCACATCGAACTTCCGCTCGCGACCGCAGCTCTTGGAGTGGGTGGCTGAGCTTTTTGAGCACATCGCTCCTGACGCGGATCCGCCATTCGGACGCATGGCTTCCGTCCGGCCCGAAGGGCTCCCCGACCAGCCCATCGTCACCGTGTTCGGCGAAAAAGCTGCCTCTTCCGATGCCGGACGGTCACAAGAAGCTGAAGACGTTGCATGCTCAATCGGCGAGCTCGTCGCCCGTCCCTGGACGATCAATGACGGCGACGAGATGCGTGCTGTCCGCTATTCAGATATCGCGATTCTGGTCCCCTCGCGTACCGGAATCGATGACCTTCTTACAGCCCTGGGCCGACACGAGATCCCCGCAACGGTTGAGAGCCCGGTGCACCGATTTGCCGGAGAAGACGCCGATGAATTGATTGCTCTCCTCGACGGCATTGCTCATCCGAATTCGATGCCACACGTAATCGCAGCCCTGCGGGTGCCCCCGTTTTCGTGTTCCGACCGTGAAATCGCTCAGCAGATTGAAGAACTCAGGCGCGTGGTCGCGGCCGAGCACGATCCTGAGATTGCACCCGATGTTTCGTTCCCTGATGAACCTGGGCAAATCCCCCGCGTGGTCGCTGGAGCACGCTCACTTGCAGCCCTGGCCCAGCAGTGGAACACATCGAGCGCGGTCGACGCGCTCGATGGGATGATCGATTCGCTTGATCTCTTCGGATCGAATCGAAGTCGCGAGAACGGAGAGAATCGGAGCGCTGCGCTGGCTTTTCTTCGCGATGCCGTTGTTGCGGCGTCGATAAACGGATCGGCGGACAGCGCACCTCGCGGGATCGAAGGTGCCGCTGAATGGCTGCGCACCAAACGCATTCTTCGTGCGCGCGCCACGGACCAGATCTCGCTCAACCGCGATGCGGTTCGTATTACGACGATGCACAGCGCAAAAGGCCTCGAGTATCCGATCGTGTTTCTGTGCGGGCTCGGGTTCATTGGTGCAATTCGCACTCCGGATGCCATCGAGCGAGGCGGTACGGTCGCCGTTCGCGCCGGCAACAAGGACACTCCGTTCACGACCGAGGGTTACCTGCAGGCAGAGCACGTTCAGCGCGCTGAACAAGCGGAAGAACGCCTTCGCCTCGGATATGTGGCGATGACCCGCGCACGCGATGCCCTCTTCATCAGTACCTGGCATCGAGAACGCGGTCCGACGGAATCACTTGCTCTCAAGGTTCGTGCCTTCAGCGAATCAGATGCCGCACCGCCGCACATCAAGAACCCCATGCAAGGAGACTGCCAGCAACCGGGCTCAGACGCGCTCGCCGGATCAGCAGCATCTGCAACACCAGCACCCGGTCGAGCCGTGCCCGAACACCTACGAACTCTCACCGATTCAGACCTGCCAGTATCGGTCACCCACTTTCTTCGGCCGCACAGGCCAGCACTCGTTGTATCGTCTCCGTCCGGGCAGATCCCACGCATCGGGCCCTCGCGTCTGGTGGCGCACGCAGGCGAACCTCTTCGCAGCGATGGTGTGTTCGAAAGCGATCGGCTCTTTGGGACTGTCATTCACAAATGCCTGGAATTATCCGTGCTCAATCCAACGGACGACGCGCTTGATCGCATCGTCAACGATGCCATTACGGCACGACCGCTCGATGCGGACGGCGAGCGTGAGGCAGTCCGCCTCGTCACGCCCGCACGTCGTCGCGAGCTCCTCGCATGTCTTCGGGCTGCTTTTGAGTCCGCAGAGCTTGAACGCCTCTACGCAAGCGGCGCCTGCCACCATGAGATCTCGGTGCAATCAGATCTCGGCGCTGTACGTATTCGCGGGACGATCGACCTGCTGGTTGAAACGAGTGCTGGGCTTGCCATCTACGACTACAAGACAGACACCTTCGATCCACATGAACCTGGGGCGCTCGGTGCCAAGTATGCGGCGCAACTCGGTGCGTACGCGCTCGCCGTATCGGCGGCGCACGAAATGCCAGTGACCGAATGCGGACTGATCGTGGTGAACCCCCAGCTGTGCACAGTCCTGCCAGT
>JBARPG010000081.1:0-1762 GCA_049642885.1 Acidimicrobiia bacterium
CGCTCCACGGGTCCAGCACATTTCCTTTGGATTTGGACATCTTCTGGCCGTCTTTGTCGACCACGAGCGCAAGGCACATGACATTTCGATACGGGGCAGTGCCGAAGACAAGCGCGTTGATTGCGAGGAGCGAATAGAACCACCCGCGGGTCTGGTCGATCCCTTCGCAAATGAAGTCGGCAGGGAACGCTTCGGGTGTCGCCGCTGGATTCGCAAACGGGAAATGCGCCTGTGCGGCAGGCATCGAGCCCGAATCAAACCACGCGTCGAGTACCGGCTCAACTCGCTTCGCGTGCTCTCCGCAGGTGTCGCACGAGATTTCGATGTCATCGACGAATGGTCGATGCGGATCCATTGCGTTGCAGTCCATGCCACTTCGTTCCGAGAGTTCGGCGAGGCTCGAAATGCACGTGTCGTGGCCGTTTGTACAGCGCCAAACCGGAATTGGCGTACCCCAAAAACGATCTCGCGAAAGGGCCCAATCGACGTTGTGTTCGAGCCAATTTCCGAAGCGACCGTCTTTGATCGTCGGCGGATGCCAGTTCACCTCTTGGTTGGCGGCGAGCAACACGTCCTTCTTCGATGAAGTCGCAACGAACCATGTCGGCTTGCCCCAGTAGATCAGCGGTGTCGAACACCGCCAGCAGTGCGGGTAGGAGTGTTCGTATCGTTGGACTTTGACGACGAGCCCCCGAAGACGTAGATCATCGAGGATGGCTGCGTCGGCGTCGCGCACGAAGAGCCCATTCCACGGAAGACGTTCGTCAATGAAGGTCGCCTGGGGCCCGACGGGATTGAGGCCGGGTATGCCTGCGGCGGTACACACATCTCGGTCGATCTCGCCGAAGGCAGGTGCGAGATGCACGATGCCGGAACCGTCTTCATCCGTCACGAAAGCATCAACAAGAATTCGCGGGCGTACCTCGGTTGGCAACGTCTCGACTGGTCGCCGGTAGGTGAGACCATCAAGCTCTGATGCGGAAATTCGCGAAAGTACTTCGACTGCTTCCCCAAGCACCTCGGCCACTCTGGCCTCACTCAAAATGAGGTTGCGGCCGCCGGCGGGGTCGCGCACGACGGCATATGAGATATCGGGTCCTATTGCCACGGCCACGTTCGAGGGAAGCGTCCAGGGTGTGGTCGTCCACACAACGAGGTCGGCCTCAAGGGTGTCGAGCGGAAACCGGACGAAGACAGAATCGTCGGCGATGTCCTGGTACGCGCCTGGCTGAGCGAGCTCGTGAGAGGAAAGAGCGGTTCCACACCGACCGCAGTACGGAACCACTTTTTCGCCCTCGAAAACTAATCCCGTATCCCATAGCTGATGGAAGAGCCACCAAACACTCTCGACGTATGTGGGTGCCATCGTCCAATACGCATGATCGGTATCGAGCCACATGCCCATGCGCTCTGACATCGACTTCCAGTCGTCGACATAACGCTGAACCGATGTTCGGCACCGTTCGTTGAATTCCCGAATACCGAACGCCTCGATTTGATGCTTGCCCGAGAAACCCAGTTCCTTTTCAACCTCAACTTCGACGGGAAGGCCGTGGCAATCCCATCCGGCGCGACGCTCGACGTATCGACCACGCATGGTGTGAAAACGGGGATAGATGTCTTTGAACAGGCGCGCCCACACGTGATGGATGCCGGGCTTGCCGTTTGCCGTCGGGGGCCCTTCGTAGAACACCCACGCGGGGTGTCCGACGCGCTGGTTGAGACTCGCGGCGAACGTATCCTCGTTGCGCCACGTTTCGAG
>JBARPG010000082.1:0-7203 GCA_049642885.1 Acidimicrobiia bacterium
GCGAGAAGGTTGCCTCCCCTTTGGAGATCCCTTCATTCAGCAGCAACGCTCCGCCAACCAGAAGCAGGGTCACGATGACCGTCAAGATGACGGCGATCGTCATCCCGATATTTCGAATGATCGACACACCGGTCTCACGGGCAAAATATCGGAGTCGTTGGAAGAACATCAGTTGGCCCCGTAGACGCCTTTGACCTGATCGCGCACGATCTGGCCCTGTTCACGCTCGATGACACGTCTCCGCATCGCGTCGACGATCCGTTGATCGTGCGTCGCCATGACAACGGTGGTGCCGGTCTTGTTGATCCGGTCGAGGAGCCGCATGATGCCAACCGTATTCGTTGGATCCAAGTTTCCAGTTGGCTCATCGGCCAACAAAATCAGTGGTCGGTTGATAAATGCCCGAGCAATTGAGACGCGCTGCTGTTCGCCACCGGAAAGCTCGTCGGGAAAGCGGTTTGCTTTCTCACCGAGCCCCACAAGATCAAGAATCTGAGGGACTTGCTGACGAACCACGGTACGGGGGCGACCAATCACGTCGGGAGCAAATGCGACGTTTTCGTAGACGGTCTTATTCGGGAGCAATTTGAAGTCCTGAAAGATGCAGCCAATATTTCGGCGCAACATTGGTACCCGCCAGCGACCTAGATCACCAATCGTTCGGCCAGCAACGGTGATCACCCCGGTCGTTGCGACTTCCTCGCGCAGTAACAGTCGCAAGTACGTGGACTTGCCCGAACCGGACGGCCCGACAAGGAAGACGAACTCGCCTTTTGCTATGTCGAGGTCGACCTCACGCAATGCGTGGACGTCACCTTTATAAACCTTCGAAACTTTCTCAAAACGGATCATGAGCGGGATTCACCGTAGCAGTGATGTCTCAGAATTCCCGGGACCCAGCGGCACATGTGCACTCAGACCTTTCGTTGATCGAGCGCAGCGCGACGCCATTGCAGGTACGCCTCGATGAACCCATCGATCTCGCCGTCGAGAACCGCACTGACATTTCCAGTCTCGAAAATAGGTTCTTCTTTGCCATCGACGATTCGCGTGCGTTCATCTTTTACCAGTTGGTATGGAGCGAGAACGTATGACCGAAGCTGTGAACCCCATGCGACGTCACGTTTCTCGCCACTGATCGCCTCGAGCTCTTTTTGGCGCTCAATACGTTCGCGTTCCGCGAGCCGGGCCGCGAGTACTTGCATCGCACGGGCACGGTTTTGGATTTGTGAGCGCTCGTTTTGACAACTCACGACGATCCCTGATGGGAGATGCGTGATACGCACCGCGGAGTCAGTGGTGTTGACGTGCTGGCCTCCCGCTCCCGAGGATCGGTAGACATCAACGCGGAGATCGGTCGCGTCGATCTCTGGCACCTCGGCCTCTTCGAGCGCGGGAACAACTTCGAGGCCTGCGAATGCAGTGTGTCGGCGTGACTGTGAATCGAAGGGGGAAATTCGCACGAGGCGGTGCACGCCCTTTTCGCCCGACAGCATGCCGTACGCGTACCGCCCTTTCACTTGGAAGGTCGCCGACGAAATTCCCGCTTCTTGGCCTTGCTGTATTTCGACGATCTCGACGTCGAAACCGCGACGTTCTGCCCAGCGCGAAAACATGCGTAGCAACATCTGCGCCCAATCCTGAGCGTCGACCCCACCAGCGCCGGAATGCACTTCGCAGATTGCGTCGCGTTCATCGTGGTCACCGACAAATAGGGCGCGCAGCTCAACTTGGTGCAGGAGCTGCTCTGTCTCGGCGATACCCGCCTCGATCTCGTGTTCGAATGCGACATCGTCTGCCTCACGAGCCAATTCGTGCAAGGTCTCGAGATCGGAGACGCGCTCCTCGAATCCCTCAACCGTTTCGATGTCTTCGATCACCCGAGCGAGTTCTGTATTGATCTTCCGAGCGGCCTCGGCGTCATCCCACAGATCCGGCTTCGACGCTTCGAGTTCGAGTTCCTCGCGACGTTTGAGCGCATCGTCAACGCGTAGGTACCCGTGAGCATCGCGAACGCGGCGAGCAAGATCGCCCAAGGCATCAGAGAAATCGCGCACGGCTAACGCCCGTGGCAGAGTTTGTACTTCTTGCCCGACCCGCAGAAACACGGTTCATTGCGACCTGGAACCTTCTCTGTGCGCACTGGGGCTTGCACGGGAGCGGCGTGTTCTGTTGACGATGCACCCGCGAACTCCTCCGCGTCGCCGTGTTCTGCGAGTTCGGCTTCCAAGCTCGCGGCGACACCCGAGATCGATGCTGACCCAGCCACAGGATCTTCCGGTGCGGCATATTGGAAAGCGGAGGGGTCGACGCTCGACTGCTCCTCGACCTCCTGGCCCTCCTCGAAGTGGCTGATGTATCGCACGAAATCGTCCTCGATCAGGTCCACCATGGCCTGGAACATCGCGAAGCCATCGTGCTGCCATTCCGAGAGGGGATCTTTCTGCCCCATTGCGCGGAGGTTGATGCCCTCTCGCAGGTAGTCCATCTCGTAGAGATGTTCACGCCACCGGTGATCGATCACCGCAAGCAACGCGCGGCGTTCTGCGTCGCGAAGACGCTCGATGCCGACGGCTTGCTCCTGGCCTTCGTAATGCTTGGTCGCCCGTTCATTCAGCGAGGCACGAAGCGTGTCGCGGTCATCGAACGCGCGGACGTCCTCATCGGTGAGACCCATCGGTATCAGCTGATTCGTGGCGAGGCGCAGTTCGGTGACGTTCCACTCCTCGGCGAACTCCTCGGGGCAGTGCAGGTCGATCAATCGATCGAGCGCGGACTGCGTCGATTTCAGAGACTCGTCACGCAGGTCGCCGCCGTCGAGAATCTGCTGACGGCGCCGGTAAATGATCTTTCGTTGCTCGTTCATGACCTCGTCATATTTGAGCACATCTTTTCGGATTTCGAAGTTGCGATCCTCAACAGTCCGCTGCGCACCTTCGATGCGCTTAGTGACCATTCGGGATTCGATCGGGATGTCATCAGGCAATCCCGACATGACGCGGGTCACAAGACCTGTCGCGAAGAGGCGCATGAGGTCATCTTCGAGCGAGAGGTAGAACCGTGACGCCCCAGGATCACCTTGGCGACCAGATCGCCCTCGCAGCTGATTGTCGATACGCCGAGATTCGTGCCGTTCGGTACCGAGCACAAACAACCCGCCGGCCTCTCGAACTCGATCGCCTTCTGCTGCACAGGTTGCCTTGTGCGCTGCCAGGAGCTCTGAGTAGCGCTCCTGAGCCTCCTCAATCGTGAGGCCTTCCGCCGCAAGATCGGCCTGCGCGAGCCCCTCCGGATTACCACCAAGGAGGATGTCGACTCCTCGACCGGCCATGTTTGTCGCCACCGTGACGGAACCGAGCCGGCCAGCCTGAGTCACGATATTGGCCTCACGCGAGTGCTGCTTCGCGTTGAGCACTTCATGACGGACACCGCGTTTTTGAAGAGTTCTCGAAAGCCGCTCGGATTTCTCGACAGAGATCGTTCCCACCAAGACGGGCTGGCCCTTGGCTGTTCGCTCCGCGATGTCGTCGGCCACCGCTGAGAACTTCGCTTCCTCGGACTTGTAGATCTGATCGGGCTCGTCGAGGCGCTGCGTCGGTCGATGCGTCGGAATTGACACGACCTCAAGGTTGTAGGTGTGTGCAAACTCACCCGCCTCGCTCATGGCGGTACCGGTCATTCCCGAGAGTTTGTCGTAGAGGCGGAAGTAGTTCTGCAAGGTCACGGTCGCCAGCGTCTGGTTCTCCTCTTTGATGCGGACGCCCTCTTTAGCCTCAACCGATTGGTGCAGGCCTTCGCTCCAGCGGCGGCCTTCGAGAATGCGACCGGTGAACTCGTCAACGATCATCACTTCACCCTGCTGCACCACATAATCGACGTCACGTTTGAAGAGCTCTTTTGCCTTCAGCGATGCTTGGAGTTGGTGCACGAAATTCTGGTTGACGTTTTCGTACAAATTCGTAACACCAAGAGCCTCTTCAACCCGAGAGATGCCTTCTTCGGTCGGCACCACGGTGCGCTTCGCCTCGTCCACCTCGTAGTCACGTTCACGCTGCAGTGAACGCGTGATCTTGGCGAACTGGTAGTACAGAGCCTGTGCGGAATCGGCGGGACCAGAAATGATTAACGGGGTACGCGCCTCATCAATCAGGATCGAGTCAACTTCATCGACGATCGCGAAGGAGTGCCCTCGCTGGGCTTGTTCCTCGAGTGTGATCGCCATGTTGTCGCGCAGATAGTCGAATCCGAGTTCATTGTTGGTTCCATATGTGATGTCGGCGTCGTAGGCACGCTTCTTGACGGTCCAGTCACGTTGGTCAGGGACGATGAGCCCGACATCGAGCCCGAGGAAGCGGTGGACTTGGCCCATCCACTCGGCATCGCGCATCGCGAGGTAGTCGTTTACCGTAACGATGTGGACCCCGCCGCCGCCAAGCGAATTGAGATACGCGGGCAGCGTTGCGACCAGGGTCTTCCCTTCTCCGGTACGCATTTCTGCAACCCATCCAAAGTGCAGTCCCGCGCCGCCCATGAGTTGCACGTCATAGTGGCGTTGTCCGAGCACCCGCCGAGCAGCCTCGCGAACCGTAGCGAACGCTTCCGGCAGTAGATCGTCGAGATCTTCGCCACGACTGAACCGTTCTCGATACGTATTGGTGAGCGCAGCGAGCGCGGCATCGTCGAGCCGCTCCATTTCAGATTCGTGCGCGTTCACCAGTGGTACCACTGATTGAACCGCTTTGAGTTTTCGACCTTCGCCGGCCCGAAGGACTTTTTGGAAGACACCCATGAAGCGGCGAGTGTACTTCGGGTGCCTGCCCTAACTGATCCGGGGCTTGCCTGGACCCAAGATCAGGCGATCGCGTACCGCGTGTACAACGGCTTCAGTGCGCGAATGAACATGCAGTTTTTCGAGAATATTCCTGACATGGTTCTTCACAGTGTTCTCAGCGATGAACAGTACCGCTGCGATCTGGCGATTTGAATGGCCTTCGGCGATCAGTTGAAGTACCGAAATCTCGCGCGGCGTAAGCACTGGTGTTACGTGTCGCGCAACATACGGGCCCGGCGTCGACAGCGCGAGATCGCGGTACGCCCGTACGAGCGCGGTTGCAACCGATGGGGAAATCAAGGTCAGCCCGCGGGCAGCGCTGCGTGCAGCGGCCGCGATCTCATCGATCGCCACTTCCTTGAGGAGATAGCCACACGCACCCGCTTGAATCGACTCCAGTACGTCAGATGCATCTTCAGAAACGGTCAGCATGACGACCTTGGTCTTGGGATGTTGGGCAATGATTTCCCGCGTTGCCTCGATCCCACTCATCTTGGGCATCCGAACATCCATCAAAATGACATCAGGCTTTGTTCGCTCCGCGAGATCGATCGCCTCGAGACCGTTCGCTGCCTCGCCAACCAGGTCGAAGTCGGCTTCTTCTGACAGCACGAGGTGCAATCCGCGCCGAAAGAGCGCGTGGTCATCCGCAATGAGAATTCGAAGCGGCCGAGAAGCGACCAACTACTCGTCCGACTCGATGACTCCGAGGTGACCGTCTTTGCGCCGGTACACAACTGCTGGCACCCCCGAAGTCGCATTCCGAAAGAAGTAAAAATCGTGGGCGAGGAGCTGCATTTGCAGACCAGCCGCCTCAGTCGTCATCTCTTCAAGTGCGAACTTCTTCGTCTTGACAAGTTCCGCTGCTTCGTGCTCAGCGTTGAGCGCGACATCGTGTGAATCCTCGCGAACTGCTTCGAGATACTTGCGCTCGTTGGGGTGATGTCGGCGTGGGTGTGAGCGGGCAACGCGCCGTTCTTTGAGCCTCGCCGCCTGATGCTCAATCTTGTCGACCACAAGATCAAGCGCCGCGTGTGGGTCAGCAGCAGATGCATGGGCCTTCAACAAGTGGTGTTTGACATGCACCAACACCTCGCACCGATAGTGCTGGGTAATTCGCTTCGAAGCAATCTCACGAAAATCGACGTCAATGCGTCGAACGTCATGCACAAAGCGCTCGATCTTCTCGAGCTTTTCGGTCGCCATCTCCTTGAGGTCCTGGGGAATATCCATGCGTCGTCCACGAACTTGTACATCCATGCGCTACCTCCAATAGGTCATCTCCTTGGAGTATATGACCGACCCGCCTGTCTCTTTTCTGCGCACCGAATGTGCACAGGTGAGCACTGGAACCCAATCAGCTCCAATTGCATGGAGCGCCGCCCGTGCGGCGTGGATCGTCGCTCCGGTTGTCACCACGTCGTCAACCAGAAGCACTCGCTTTGGAACCGTTCGCGCCGACAGAGGCGTGAACGCCGGTCCTTGCAACCGTTCATCGAGACCGCGGGAGACCTGCTGGGCATGATCCATACGACGGAGCGTGCCAACCAGAGGCAGTCCGAGCCAACGGGCAACCTCTCGCCCAATGACCTGGGCATGATCAACTCCGAAACGACGCCATCGATGTATGTGCGTGGGCACCCACGTGACAGCGTGCACGCCGCCCAGACCGCACACCGCCAAACTGGCCTGCCGTGAAAGGCTGCGGAGGTCAGCCGTGATGCCACCATATTTTGCAGCCGTGATGACTCCGCGAACGTGGCGGTATACGGCTCCCTCACATATCGGCTCGTGCTCGTGTTCCACGCTGAAACGCTACGGGCGGGGTGTGACACCCCACCCGTACGTGATTGTCGTTAGTAGCGGTAGTGCTCCGGCTTGTACGGGCCTTCCTCGGGAATGCCGAGATAGGAGGCCTGGTCCTCGGTGAGCACCGTCAGTTTCACTCCCAGCTTGTCGAGGTGCAGACGAGCGACCTTCTCATCGAGGTGCTTCGGAAGCGTATAGACGCGACGCTCGTAGAAGTCCTGGTGCAAGAACAGTTCCATCTGCGCAATGACCTGGTTCGAGAAGCTGTTGCTCATCACAAAACTCGGATGGCCGGTCGCGCATCCAAGGTTCAGCAAACGTCCTTCGGCCAGAACGATGACCGCATGCCCATCGGCGAATACCCATTCGTCAACCTGCGGTTTGATCTCGATGCGCTTCACGTCACCGCGTTGTGCAAGTCCTGCCATGTCGATCTCATTGTCGAAGTGGCCGATGTTGCCGACGATTGCGTTGTGCTTCATTCGAGCCATGTGGTCGGCGGTGATGATGTCTTTGTTTCCGGTGGCGGTCACAAACACGTCGGCGATATCGACGACGTCTTC
>JBARPG010000083.1:0-7355 GCA_049642885.1 Acidimicrobiia bacterium
GGCCGACGAACGACTCGCTGCACTCGGGTTCACCGACACTCACGCAACTCGCGCCGCGATCGCAGAACTCTCGCCTGGCATTTCACGCGCCTCGGCGGTGATGCAGCAATACCTCCCGCTGCTCTTGGAGTGGCTCTCCCAATCGCCTGACCCGAACCGCGGTCTCCTCGGATTGCGTCGACTCCTTGATGGGCCCGCGCGGCGTTCCACCGTCATCGCCGCGTTCAGGGAATCTCCTCTGGCGGCAGAGCGCACCTGTACCGTGCTCGGCTCATCTCGATACGTGCGTGAAGCACTGCGGCGCCATCCGGAAATGGTGCGCGACCTCGCGGATGACGAAGTTCTTCGATCACCATTCGATCGCGACCAACTCATCGCCGATGCGAACGAGTCCGTCGCGTGGAGAAGCACCGTTGAAGAACAGCGCAACGGTCTTCGCCGGTTCAAGCGCCGGAAACTCGTCGAGATCATCTATCGAGATCTCATCGGACACGAAGCCACGCCGGTGGTCGGTGCGGAAATCACCGCGCTCGGCGAAGCCTGCCTCGAAGCCGCCGTGGCATCGCTCGGTGCACCATTGGCGATCATCGCGATGGGACGCTTTGGTGGTTGTGAGCTTTCCTACGCCTCTGATCTCGACGTGTTCTTTGTCCACGGCGGCGCGGGTGCCAGCGCCTTCGAACGGGCCGATCGCGCAGCGACGCATCTCCTGCGTGATATCGGCACTGCGACGACAGAAGGCGAGACCTTCCACATCGACGCTGATCTCCGACCCGAAGGAAAGAAGGGAATGCTCACCCTGTCCGTCGATGGCTACCGCGACTACTACGCCACGCGAGCCGAGCCCTGGGAAATTCAGTCCCTGCTCAAGGCGCGCTTTGTTGCGGGTGACCCTGAAATTGGTGCCGCATTCATGGAGCTGATCGAACCAATCCGGTACCGCTCAGACTTTCCCCCGGCGATGGCGAAAGAGATTCGCCGCGTCAAACTGCGAGTCGAGAAGGAACGCATGCCCCGTGGCGCAGATCCGGAAATGCATCTCAAGCTCGGCCGCGGCTCGATTTCGGACGTCGAGTTCACCGTGCAGTTGCTGCAGCTTCAACACGGATTCGAGCATTCGTCGATTCGGACTCCCTCAACGCACGAGGCGATCTCCGCGCTGGCAGCCGCCGAAGTGCTCGCCGCTGACGATGCACTCGCGCTCGGCCAATCGTTCGAACTATGCGAGCAAATCCGCAATGCAACCGCCCTACACCTCGGCGGAGATGCCAACGTGTTTCCAACCGGTGATGACGCCGCATCCGTCGCCCAGCTCTGCGGATACGAATCCGCCTCGAACTTGCACGAGGAATATCGCCGCCACACCCGGAAGGCCCGCTCGGTGATGGAACGATCCTTCTACGGCATCGAGACTGGTGGCTCCGCCTAACCGCACGGAGGATTTCGGCCGCATCGTGGCCCTGGCACGTCGGTGCTCGACGGTGCTCAACGGTGCACGTCGGTGCTCGACGGTGTAGTTTGTCCGTTTTATGTGGATCAAGTTCTGTTCATTCCGCCGTTTCATCCCGATCACGCTCACCGCTGTGCTGTTCGGGATACCGAGCTGCACGCTCAACCTGGACGGTCCGGCTCCCTACATGGAGCACACCCAGGTCGTCACTTCGGCCGACGGCACGCGCCTCGTGGCGCACTACTTCCCCGCGCTCGGGCTCGCCGCGGGAGCGACGGCTCCGACCGTCATGATCGGGTCTGGCTGGTCTTTCCCGGCATACCCCGAATGGCTCGACCGACTCGATACCGGCGGGAGCTTCCAAGTCGGCCTGCTCACCCCGGCGGAGCTACGCCGCAATGGTTACAACGTCGTCACCTGGGACAACCGAGGCTTCGGAACCTCTGACGGTCCGGTCGATCTGCTCAACGTCACGACCTCCGGCGCGGACATCCGAGCGATCATCGATTGGATCGCAACGGAGCCGTCCGCAACGCTCCAAGCACCCTCCGACCCGATTGTCGGAGTGACCGGCGCAAGCTACGGAGCAGGGCTCTCGATCGTCGCGGGTATCGCTGATCCGCGCGTCGACGCCATCGTTCCCAATATGGGATGGAACTCCCTCACCGACAGCCTCTATCCGAACCAGGTCGTGAACGCGGGCTGGGGCAACATTCTTTGCGGCCTCGGTGACGGACTGTCGTACTTGTTTGGGCAAATGGGCGGGCCGCTCGGCACCCGAGTTGATGATCGCCTTGGGCCTCGCCTCCGCAAAGTCTGCAACGTGTTGAACACGGGAGTCGCAACCCCGGACGACGTCGACTTCCTTTCGACATCGAGCCCTGCCCAACAGGTCGGCTCAATCACCACTCCGACGTTGATCCTCGCGGGAACTGCCGACACCCTGTTTCCGCTGAACGGCGACATCACGAACTATCGGCTCCTCGCAAAGAACGGATCCCCGCTGAAAATGATGTGGTACTGCGGTGGGCATGGCATCTGCAATACGCCAACCCGAGACATGGATCACATGCGAGATGCTCAGTTCGCATGGTTTGATACCTACCTAAAGGGAGCGGAAGTTGACGCCGGTCCCGGCTTCGAATGGGCCGACCAGTTCGGCAAGTGGCATAGCGAAACGAACTATCCCGAGCCGAGCGGAAACGTGGTGCGCAAGACAGGAAGCGGCAGGTTGAACTTGCTTCCGTTCTCATTCTCCGGTTTCTTTATCGTCCCGACCCCGGCGTGGAATGCCATCACACTGCCGATTCCTTCGCCTGCCTCGCCGACGACTGTGCTGCACGCTCCAATGCTGACATTGAAATATCGCGGGACGGGAAGTCCGAGCAACGCCGCGGTCTTCGCTCAACTCGTCGATGACCGCAACAACACCGTCGCCGGTTCCCAGATCACCCCGATTCGTCTGCAGCTTGACGGAGCGGCGCATGAAGTGACCATGAAGCTCAACACGATTGCGTGGGCTTGGAGTGCGCAGTCTCCGTTGTCGGTGCAGATCACCGACTCCTCAACCCTCTTCTTCCGGGAAAACGCAGTCGGATCGGTGGACTTCAGCGCGATCACAATTGAGGTACCGACCGCGTAGGCTCACCCGATGACTCCCGGCCCAGCTCGTCGCGTGCGGGGACGACTCATCCCGACTTTCCTCTGCATGATTTCGGCGATGATTGTCGGTGCCTGCACGCCGACACCCGTGCGCACCGGCCCGGATTTTGTGTCGCCCGCGCTTGATCAGAACTTTCCCGACCCGAGCATCCTCGCCACCTACGAGACCAATCCCGTGACTGGTGTCGCTTCCAAGGTCTGGTATGCGTTCGCTACTGAAGGCGCGGGAGCTCGAATCCAAATGGCTCGTTCCACCGACCTGCTGCACTGGAACCTTGCCGGCGAAGCACTACCGATACCGCCTGCGTGGGCCGATCCGCGGCTCACCTGGGCGCCCAGCGTGATCGCCGCTGGCGGCGAATTCCGCCTCTACTACTCCATCATCAACGCGAGCAACGGAGAACACTGCGTGTCAGTCGCTCGTTCGGCCACGCTGAAGGGCCCGTTCGTTGACACATCTGCTGGCCCCGTGGCTTGCACACCGCCTGGCGAAGGTTCGATTGACCCTTCTCCCTATGTCGACGGTGCGGGAACGCCGTGGTTGGTGTGGTCGACGGAAGGCAACGTGTCGCGCAGCCGGGTCATCCTCGGTGGACGCCTCGACCCGACGGGCACCTACGTATTGCCGGGAACTGAAGCGACCATTCTCACCGGGAGCACCAACTGGGAATCGAAGATCATCGAGGCACCGCATTTCATTCAGGCGTACGGGAAACTGTGGCTGTTCTATTCGGGTGGTGATTGGAAGTCCTCGAAATACAGCATCGGTGTCGCGCAGTGCGATTCGCCGAGGGGCCCGTGCACACGAAGTTTCGACCTTCCGTTGCTGCAGACACGCGGAGCCATGAAAGGTCCGGGAGGACCGCACCTCGTGGTTGATGCCAACGGTGACACCTTCTTGGCTTTCCACGCGTGGAGCGGAACGATCGGCTACTCGGCCGGCGGACGGCGCTCAATGTATCTACTCACCGTCTACTTCGAGGACGGGGAACCGAAACTCGGCGGCAGCCCGTCGGCAGTGCCGGTCACCGCGCCAACATCTTTGGCTCCGTGACCGAAGATCGCGGTTAGACCCGGCGGATCCAGGCATCAGGATCATCAGAGAATTGTGTTGTGGGCGGCGGTAACTCGCCGCCCACAATCTGTTCGAGGGTCACATGTTCGAGCACAGCCCGAAGGCTCGCCCGCACTGCAACCCACACGTGCTGAAGGTGCTCTGCTGGGCCTTCGTACACCATCGTCTCGGGACGCTCGCCGCGAATCTCCGCAAGCGGTCCGTCGACCGCGCGAATGATGTCGGCCACGGTGATCTCCGCAGCGGGCCGCGCAAGCTTGAAGCCCCCGGCGTTTCCTCGCACGCTCGAGACCAGTCCACTCTTCTTCAAGTCAACCAATGAGTTCTCTACGAACTTCTGTGGCATGTGTTGTTGCTCAGCGATGCTCGCTGCGGTGACTGGCCCACCGTCGGGTGCAGCTGCCAGAACGAGTAGTGCCCGTGTCACGTAATCGGCGCGCGCAGAGATGTACATGGAGTCATTCTGCCCTCTATCGACGGGAGATTTCGAGTCATCCCATCTATTCCCATAGAACAACTTGACTTAGAGGTTTCTCCGCCGCTTAAATATGACCTTCCAAGTCGGCTTTTGAACTCCGGAGTTCCAGTGCGTCGCTTCGTTCCCCATCGTTTCAGTGCACTCGTGCTGCTGATCGGCGCGCTCGGCACTTCCACAGCTGGCTGTAGCTCAGGATCTTCGATCTCTTCGGATCGTTCTCGGCCGACGACGATTCGCCTCGGCTACTTTCCAAACCTGACTCATGCCAGCGCGATTGTGGGTGTGGAGCGCGGGTACTTTGCTCACGCCCTCGGCAAGAACCATCTCCAGACGCAACTCTTCAATGCGGGAGCCGAGGCGGTGACCGCCTTGTTCTCCGGCGCGCTGGACGCTGCGTACCTCGGACCCAACGTGACAGTGAACGCATTCCAGAAGTCACATGGCCGTGCGCTGCGCATTGTGTCCGGGGCAACCTCGGGTGGAGTGAGATTCATTGTGTCGAAGCACATCACACGGGCGAGCGATCTCAAAGGCACCACCATTTCAACTCCACAGCTCGGGGCAACACAAGACGTGGCCGCGCGCACATGGCTGAGGGCCCAAGGGTTGTCTACAGATTTCTCTGGTGGCGGTGACGTCTCGATCCTTCCTCAAGACAACTCGCACATCCTCGAAGCATTTAAGGAGGGGACAATCGCTGGCGCTTGGGTGCCCGAGCCGTGGGCGACACGCTTGGAAATGGAGGCGGGCGGGCACCAGCTCGTCGACGAACGGGACCTCTGGCCGCGCCACGAATTCGTTACGACCCAGCTTGTGGTTTCGAAAGATCTCCTAGACCGCCGACCCGATCTCGTGCAGGTGCTCGTAGACGCGCAGGTCCGCGCCAACGCATTTCTCAACAACGAACCCGAAGCAGCACGGCGAGCGGTCTCTGCCGCAATCACGAAATACACCGGCAAGACAATCCCGAACGAAGTGATGTCCGCTGCGTGGAATCACTTGAGGTTTACGAACGACCCGCTCGTGACATCGCTGCGTGCCTCGGCGCACAACGCGGAAACACTTGGCCTGCTTGATCGCACTTCGCTCGACGACATTTACGAACTCAACCTGCTCAACGCGGCCTTGCGGCGCGATGGACTGAAGGCGGTACACACGAAATGACAACGACGCTTCACACGCGACTTTCCGGCGCGACGCCTGCGGTCAGAATTGAAAACCTGACCCGGACCTTCGGCGCTGCGCGCTCATCGCTCTTAGCCCTCGACGGATTCTCCCTCGACCTCGCGCAGGGCGAGTTCGTCTGTCTCGTTGGAGCCTCGGGCTGCGGCAAGAGCACGCTGTTGAACATTGTCGCCGGTCTCGATCAGCCAACGAGTGGGGTGGTCGAGATTGGCGGACGCCGCGCAGCGTTGATGTTTCAAGAGGGCGCACTGTTTCCGTGGTTGACCGCACGGGGGAACATCGAACTGGCTTTGAAACTGCGTGGGGAAAAGAACCGGCGCGCTCGAGAAGCACGAGCCCAAGAGTTGTTGCAGCTCGTACACATGAGTGACGCGGGCGATCGCAGGCCGCACCAACTTTCCGGTGGCATGCGCCAGCGCGTCTCGCTCGCGCGTGCCTTTGCTCAAGAGGCAGACATCCTCTTGATGGATGAGCCTTTCGGCGCACTCGATGCCATGACTCGTGACGTGTTGCACGATGAGCTGGAGCGCATTTGGAACGCAACGGGACTCACCGTGCTCTTCGTCACACACAATGTTCGTGAAGCCGTTCGTCTCGGTGATCGCGTCCTGCTGTTGGCGAGTCGCCCGGGGCGGGTGCTTGCCGAATATCCGATTGATATTCCACGACCACGCCGCATCGAGTCGCCAGAGGTCGGCGCGGTCGCGACCGTGATCACCCAAGCGTTGCGCGAGGAGGTTCGTCGCCATGCACACTGACGCGATCGACGCCCACAAGGCGATCGAAGACGAGGAACTTGCCGGCCTCGATGCCCTAGAGCAAGAAGTCGGCACCGAGGGATCGCGTGGCCGCGCGCTGTGGGGGGCGACGTGGCCGAAGTTGGCTGCGGCGCTGCTCGCGGTCCTCGCATGGCAAGTAGTCGTGTGGTCGCACTGGAAACCCGACTATGTGTTGCCAGGCCCGGGCACGGTGTTCCCGAAGCTCATCGACACACTCGAGGACTCCTTGTTCTGGCAGGCAATGGGCAACACGCTTCAGCGCGCCATTATCGGATACGCAATCTCGGTCGTGCTGGGCACGGTGCTCGGCGCAGCAGTCGCTCGGGTCCCTGTGCTGAGGAAGGCTGTCGGTTCGGTGATCACTGGCCTGCAGACGATGCCGTCCATCGCATGGTTTCCGTTGGCGATCTTGTTGTTCCAACTCAGCGAAGGGGCGATCATGTTTGTCGTGGTCATGGGCGCTGCCCCCTCGATCGCGAACGGGTTGCTCACCGGGATTGACCAGATTCCTCCGCTCACGCTTCGGGTTGGTCATGTACTCGGCGCGCGGGGCTGGAGCATGTTCCGGTCTGTCGTGTTGCCCGCGGCGCTTCCCGGATATTGCGCTGGGCTCAAACAAGGGTGGGCGTTTGCGTGGCGTGGGTTGATGGCAGGAGAGCTGCTCGTCATCATCGGAAACAAGCCCTCGATTGGGGCTCGGATGGACTTCGCACGACAGTTCAATGA
>JBARPG010000084.1:0-2078 GCA_049642885.1 Acidimicrobiia bacterium
GCGTTGATGTTGCCCTTGTGTTGGACCGCGACGCCGTTGCCGTAGTCGTTGGTCTTGGTGCCGAGGTGGACATCGCCGGTGCAATAGGGGGCGTAGACGATGCTGTAATCCTTGAATGGGTTCTCATCGTTGGCGAGGTCGAAAATCCCCTCGCCCTTGCCGGTCGAGGCCAGGGCTTTTGCGGGAGCGCCGATAGAAGTGGTGAAGCGGGTTGAGCCTGGGGCGCACGAGACTGCGTCGAAACAGGCGCCGCCGCCTTGGAGGAAGAAGAGGACCTTCTTCGGGTTCGCCTCACGCACGTAGAACTCGTAGGGGCTGCCGTCCGAGCACATGCAGTTGGCAGGTGCGGAGATGACGGTCCAAGGCTTGACGCCGTAGTCCACGGTTTTGGTGTTGGTGGCTGCTGCGCTGTCGGTTGTTTTGGCGGAGCTCTCTGAACTGCCGGCCGCGGACGTGTCCGACGCGTCCGCCGCCTTCTTCGTGTCATCGGAGCTGCAACCCACGAGCGCAAGGGCAAGTGCCGCGATTGCGGTGATGGTGGCGCGGTAGCTGCGAGCGCGGCTGCGCACAGGTGCCATTGCTGATGCGTTCATGTGTTCCCCCTGGTGTGCTGATGTCCTCAGCCGTGCCGGAACTATATGCCGGTGTGTGGGGTTTGGGGTGTGGGGTGTTCGGCGGGGGAGACTGTGGTCGTGCGAATTGCGTTTGTGTGCTTGGGGAACATCTGTCGATCACCCGCGGCCGAGGCGATTGCGCGAGCGCGGCTCTTAGCGGCCGGGCTCGATGGCGACGTGAGCGTCGAGTCGTTCGGTACGGCGGGTTGGTACGAGGGCGCGGGAGCGCATCACCAGACCATGGCCTCGTTGCGACGCGCCGGGTATGTGTTTGAGCATCGGGCGCGACAGATTCGGCAAGAGCATGTTGGCGAGTTGGACTTGGTGTTGGCGCTTGACCGGTCGAACTTCGCTGATGTCGTGGCGTTGGTCGGCACGGATGCCGATGCGGTCGGCAAGGTTCGCTTGGCGCGGGAGTTCGATGCGCTCGGCTCGTTGCCCCCCGAGTTGGAGGTGCCTGATCCGTGGGGGCATGGGGACGATGACTTCGATCATGTAGTCGAGATGTTGGAACGTGTCGCCGATGGTGTTGTTGGGTATTCGCGGGAGGTGCTGAGGTGAGGGGAGCCGTTCGATGCGTGGCGCTGCTGCGCGGGGTCAATGTTGGGGCCGGTCGGAAATTGCCGATGGCGGAGTTGCGTGAAGCATTGACGGGTGAGGGTTTCGTTGACGTTCGCACGTACATCCAAAGTGGGAATGTGGTGCTGTCGGTCGAGGCGGGGCGCGAACGTGGGCTGGAAGCCGAGGTTGAGGTGCGCGTTGGTGGCGTGGCCTCGTCGGTCGCTGGATTTGATGTGCCGGTCATCGTGCGAAGTGCCGTGGAGTGGCGGGAGATGATGGAGTGCAATCCGTATCCGACCACTGATCCCACGAAAGTGCATGTGCTGTTTGCTTCGGAGGGGCAGTCGATGGCCGCGTTTGATGCGTTTGACGTGGCGAAGTTTTCGCCAGAGGAAATGACCGTCCTCGGGCATGACGTGTTCATGCATTTACCCCGCGGCATGGGTGTATCGAAGTTGGCTGTGGCATTGGCGCGGTGCAAGCCCGCGACGACTGCGCGCAACTGGCGGACCGTGGTGGCGCTGGCCGAGATGTTGTAGTTGCGCGGCGGCATTTGCTGGGAGCGCGGTCGCCGCGTGGAAATTCCGTTCATGCGGCTGGTACCCTGAGAGCACTTCGCCGCGGGGTGGAGCAGTCTGGTAGCTCGTCGGGCTCAAAACCCGAAGGTCGCAGGTTCAAATCCTGCCCCCGCCACCAAGGAAATGCCAGGTCAGGCCCGGTCCCTAGGACCGGGCCTGCGGCGTTTTCAGGCTCCTGTACAACATCCGTACAACACGAGCCGCCAACGCCCGTCGGCGTGGGTTCCCGTGGGCGTCCGTAGGTCGTCGTCGGCGCTCGTGTGTTCGTGTGGGGAATCGTCGAGATCGAGTGACGTCAAGGCAACCGGCTCGACGTTCGTTGGTC
>JBARPG010000085.1:0-4098 GCA_049642885.1 Acidimicrobiia bacterium
GTGCGTAGGGAACGATCATTCCCGCCTCGATGTTCGGAGCTCCACAGACAACTCGAAGGCTGGTCGTGCCCGTCGAAATGTCTGCGAGTCGCAGGCGGTCGGCATCGGGGTGCGGAACCACCGCATCGATGCGCGCAGCGATGACTCCTGTGATCTCCGCGCCAGGCGCCTCGATCGACTCGACCTCGAATCCCAGACGGTCAAGCGTTGATCCAATTTCCTCCGCGGTGGCGCCCAAGGTGACGAAGTCGTTGAGCCATGAAAGTGGAACGCGCATCAGACCTGCTCAGAACTGCCGAAGGAAACGGATGTCATTTTCGAAATATGTCTTGATGTGATCAACCCCGTGTCGCAGCTGGGCGATGCGCTCGATCCCGAAACCGAATGCAAAACCTTGCCAGCGCTCGGGATCCAAACCGACCGCAGCAAACACGTTCGGGTCAACCATGCCGCAGCCTCCGAGTTCAAGCCACCCGGTCTGTGAACAGACGGCGCAACCCGACCCCGAACAGAACACACAACTTGCGCCGAACTCGGCAGATGGTTCGGTGAAGGGGAAATAGCTCGGCAGCACGCGCGCCTTGGTCTGCTTGCCAAAGAGCTGAGACAGGAATGCCTCGATGGTTCCAACGAGATCTGCCATCGAAATGCCCTCGTCAACGACGAGCCCTTCGATTTGATGGAAGACCGGAGAGTGTCGAGCGTCGAGGGTGTCACGGCGATACACGCGCCCCGGCATGATCGAATAGATCGGCGGAGGAGTTGACTCCATTACACGAATTTGCACGGGCGAGGTATGCGTTCTCAGAAGCACCTGTTCGGGTTCGCCGAGATCGACATACAACGTGTCTTGCATCGCGCGGGCAGGGTGCCCTTTGGGAAAATTGAGCGCCTCGAAGTTGTACCAGTCCGTTTCGACCTCCGGGCCTTCCGCAATCGAATAGCCCATCGAAACGAAAATATCCTCGAGTTCGCGCATGACCTGGGTCACCAAGTGCAAGGTCCCACGTCGGCGCCCCCGAGATGGAAGCGTCAGGTCGAGCATCGGCCGCGAATCTTGCTCAGCCTCGGACAGACGCTCTGAAGACTCGGCGATGGCTGCCACGAGCGAGTCGCGAAATTCGTTGAGAGCTTTTCCGATAACCGGTCGTTGTTCCGGCTGAAGGGTCTTGATCGATTCTCTCCAGGCAATGAGCGGCGAGCGTTTTCCGACGCTCTCACGCTCGAAGTCCTCGAGATCGGTTCGATTGTCGATGGCACTCAGCTCGCGCAGCAACTGATCGCGGCGTGCTGTGATTTCTTCAATCATGCTGCTCCCATCGGACAGCGGATTCTACGAGTTTCATCTCAAGCACTCCGGCTCATTCCCGCTGTAAAGGCCACAACAGCGACCGACATTGCAACGTTGAGCGACTCGACCTTCCCAGCCATTGGAATGTGAACCCATTCTTCCAACTGTTCAGCGACCTCAGCCGGAATCCCATGAGACTCACTCCCAAAGAGCACCGATGTCGCCGACGCCCAATTGCAATCGGCAACTGACTGGCCCCGGTGTCCCGCGGCCCCGAACACACGTCGGCTCCCCGTTGCCAGTAGATCTGGCGAATAACGATCCGCTTCGTAAATCGGCACCGCAAAACACGAACCTGCACTTGCTCTGACGACTTTCGGCGCGCTGCTATCGCAACCGCTCATGTGCACAATTCCAGCCGCTCCCGCCGCTTCGGCGACACGAATGATGGTTCCGAGGTTTCCGGGATCGCTCACCCCGATCAAACCAATCAGCAGGCCTCTGTCCGAAAGCGTTGGGGACTCGCGAAATGGCGAAATGACTTCAGCGAGAAGCGGCTGAGGGGTGCGCGTGGTCGCAATTCGGTCGACAGCGCCGATAGCGAGCTCGACAACTTCGATTCCGGCATCTGCGTACCGCCCGAGTTCTGATTCGAACGCGCGGGTCGCGTCCGCCGAGATATAGACCCGTTCTACTTGCACGCCGCGAGCGATCGCGTCGGCGATCAGAGTCTTGCCTTCGAGCACGATCCGGCCGGCGGCGTCACGAGCCTCGCGCGACCGCAGCAGCTCGCGAAGGCGAGCGACCTCGTCAGATCGTTTCCCGATTCGCGGAGGGCTCACGCCGCGGCGAGTGCTCCACGGGCCACTTCGACCAGCGCGGCAAACGCGTTCGCGTCACGCACTGCAAGGTCGGCAAGCATCTTGCGGTCCACCTCGATTTGAGCTGCATGCAACCCAGCGATGAACTTCGAATAACTGATGTCGTTCAGACGACAACCGGCGTTGATGCGAACGATCCAAAGGCGACGGAAATCGCCCTTGCGCGCGCGACGATCGCGATATGCGTCACGTCCCGCGTGCATAACCTGCTCATGAGCGGCGCGAAGGTGTCGCCCTCGGGCACCCGAGTACCCCTTCGCAGCATCCATTACCTTGCGTCGGCTCTTCTTGGAACCAACCGATCGTTTCACTCGTGCCATTGCTTCACTCCTTGTGTGGTACGTACCGAACTGTGAAATGCGGCGCACTCGCCGCATGCGCCGTTATCGCAGGCGCAACAGCCGTTGCACGTTCTTCTTATCGGTGCTGTCAACCTCGTGCAGGCCCTTCAAACGGCGCGTGCGGGTTGACGCCTTGTGCTCCAACAGGTGCGCGCGGTTTGCACGGCGACGGCGGATCTTGCCGGTTCCCGTGAACCCGAAACGCTTGGCGGCTGATCGGTTTGTCTTCATCTTCGGCATCGTCATGCTCCTTCTGTTGCCGGCACTGCTGCGACCGGTTCTGCTGCGGGTTCCACCTGGGACCCCACTTCAGTTGCGGTTGCGGTCTGTGCGGGTTTGGTCGATGCTTTCTTCTTGGCTGCTGGGTTCAGCACCATCACCATGTTGCGTCCGTCTTGTTTGGGAGCGGACTCCACAAACGCGATTTCTGCGACGTCTTCTGCCACGCGTTCCAAAATCTTGCGACCCAACTCAGGGTGCGCCATTTCACGCCCACGGAACATGATGGTCAACTTGACTTTCGATCCCTCTTTGAGGAATCGAGCGACATGCTTCATCTTGGTTTCGTAGTCGTGTCCATCGATTTTGGGCCGAAACTTCATCTCTTTGACGACGATGTTCGACGCCTTCTTCCGAGATTCCTTTCGACGTTGCTGTTGCTCATATTCGAACCGTTTGAAGTCCATGATGCGACAGACTGGCGGATTCGTATTGGCCGCAACTTCGACCAAATCCAAATCCTGCGAACGGGCAATGACGAGAGCATCTTGGGTCGGCTTCGGCCCGAGCTGTTCGCCATTCGGTCCAATGAGGAGAACCTCACGGGCACGGATGCGTTCGTTTATGCGTGTTTCGTCAGTAGCGATGTGCGCATCACCCCTTCGTATCGGTCGTTCTCGAAAGGACTCCGAAAACGAATATGGCGGACCTCGAAGTCCGCCAAACACAACCGTGGCCACCGAGCATGCTCGTGACTTCCGATTGGAATATTGGACCCGGGCGCAGCATGATTGCTGGCCGGGTGGGCGCCATTGCTGGCCCCACTTCTTGTATGTCGCTTGAGAGGATAACAGTGTGAGCAGTCTCTGGACCCCATACGGGGAACACAATGCCCAGGATTCGCAACCAGAATCGTCCCCAGCCGAAGGGGCATCCTCGCTGCCAGAGCAGGCGATCGCAGCCGAATCTGAAGAGTCTTCGCCTGAGGCACGCACGGGTGGCCAGCCCTATTCCGAGGAAGAACTTCGGGAGATTGCGGCGATTCAGCAGCAAATGCTGAGCACTCCCCCGGCGGATTTGGTCGCGAATCATGTGCTCGGACTGTTCGAGATTGGGATGTTGCACTTGTCGGCGGTCGCTGCCATCAAGCGCTCTGGCGAACTGATCGATGTCAGCCCGCACCTCGAAGCGGCGCGTCTTGGTATCGATGCCGTATCCGCGCTTGTTGACGCCTTGGGTGATCGCTTGGCGCCGCACCAGCCGACTCTGGAACAGGCATTGACCCAGGCCCGTCTCGCATTCGTGGAACTCAGCGCCTAGTCGTCAGCTCGCTCGGCCGCCGAAAGGTCGGAAGCCTCCCAACGAC
>JBARPG010000086.1:0-9927 GCA_049642885.1 Acidimicrobiia bacterium
CCCTCCGAACTCGTTAACAACCAAAGAAACCAGAAGAAAGGCCCGATCATGGCTGCAGGAATTGTGACACTGACCGATAATTCATTTGATGAAACGATTGGCTCGTCTGATCGGCCGGTGCTCGTCGACTTCTGGGCGGAATGGTGCGGCCCGTGCAAAATGATCGCTCCCGTCCTCGAGGAGATTGCGGGCGAACAGGCTGGGGTTCAGATCGCGAAGGTGAACGTTGACGACAATCCAGACATTGCTCGTCGTTTCGACATCATGAGCATCCCCACCCTTCTGATATTCAAAGACGGCGAGCCGGTGAAGCGCCTCGTCGGCGCAAAGGGCAAGGCGCAACTCTTGTCGGAGTTGGCTGAGTACATCGGGTGACCGAATTCCCAACCTTGAGGGCTGGATCTCGAGATCCAGCCCTGACCGCTCTTCAAGATCGTTTGCTCCACCTCGGCCTCCTGCAACACCATGACCCGCTGATTTTCTGCGAAGAGACCGAACGCTCTGTGCGCTCATTCCAGGTCATGCGCGGCCTTCGCGCGGACGGGATTGCGGGCCCGCAAACCTGGTCATCGCTAGACGAAAGCGGCTGCTCGCTCGGTGAACGGCTCCTTTCCGTTCGGTCTCCGCTTCTGCGGGGAGACGATGTGCTCGATCTCCAACTCCGACTTGACCGTTTGGGGTTCCGTGTTGGCCGTGTCGATGGAATTCTCGGTCCAGAGACTGAAGCGGCGATCCGGGAGTTCCAGCGCAATGTGAGCATCGCCGTCGATGGCATTTGCGGACCTGACACAATCGTGGCGCTCAACCGATTCCACCATCTCGCAGGTGGGCGGATTTCGGAGATCTCTGAGCTTGAGCGCTTCCACGCTCACGCAGAGAGCGGTGTAAGAATCTGCCTCGCGCATAGCACTGGGTTGCCCTCAAGCTTCTGGGTCACGACGCCTGGTGGCCGGCACAAGATCACGGAATCCCTCGACTTGGGACAGGATCCGGAGTCGGACCACGACAACGCTCGCGCCGCCAATTCCCTCTGCGAGTCAGTCGACCTCTTCGTTGGCTACCGCTCCGCCGACGTCCCTGCACTCACGCTTTCATATTTCGAGCTAGGAGATGCACGCTCTGCAGTGGGACGCGCGCTTGCAGAGGCCACGCAGTTCTTCCTGCCTGCAGTTGGGATCCAAGGAATGTCCGGCCCGCTCTTGCGCGAGACGCGAATGCCAGCTCTCCTCGTTGAGAGTCCTGTGGACACTCCTCCAGAGCAACACTCACATGTCATGTCCGCGCTCTACCGCGCAATAGACGAGTGTTTCCGCTCTCCAGACGCGCGTGGCGCGAACTCAGGTGCCTAGCGGTCCGCGATCTTCCGGTAGATCCGCTCAAGGTCCTCAAGATCAGCGAAGTCGATCGCAATTCGGCCCTTCTTATTCTTGAGGGTTACAGCAACCCTTGTTTCCAGGAAATCTGCGAGCAACTCTTCCAACTCCAGAAGTCCCGCTGGTCGTGGGTTCGAGGAAGTCGGTCGTGGGTTCGCAACAAGATCAGGGCCTTCGCCGGCATCTCGGACGAGCTGTTCCACCTCGCGGACGGAAAGTCCTTCTTTCGCAACGCGGGAAGCAAGAGCTTCTTGGAGCGCCCGGTCTGGGGTTCCAAGTAAAGCTCTGGCGTGGCCCATCGAGAGCTCCTTGCGCTGGAGCAATCTCTGAATACTCGCAGGAAGATGCAGAAGGCGGAGCGTGTTGGTAATCGTTGTGCGTGAACGACCGATGCGCTGAGCAACTTGGTCGTGGGTGAGCTGAAAGTCCTCGATGAGCTGCTGGAATGCAGCGGCTTCCTCGAGTGGATTCAGATCATCCCGCTGGAGGTTCTCGACGAGCGCATGCTCGAGCGAATGATTATCGTCGGTTTCCCGAATCAAGGCTGGAATTGATTGAAGTCCCGCGCGCTTTGCGGCACGCCACCGTCGTTCCCCAGCAATCAATTCGTACGTACCATCGGGCTTTGGACGCACCAACACTGGTTGAAGGAGCCCGACCGCGCGAATTGAGGCCGTGAGCGAATCCAGGGCCTGTTCGTCGAAGTGGCTCCGTGGCTGGAATCGGTTTGGGCTCACTGCAGAGATCGGGATCTCCGAGAATCCAGATGATGCGGTGCCTGTGTTCAATTCACCGGGGATGAGCGCCCCTAAACCTCTACCGAGACCGGATGGCCGCGCCACGAGATACCTCCTTAGCAAGATCCCTGTAGGCAACTGCGCCTCGTGAGGATGGGTCGAAAACAATAATGGGCTGCCCAAATGAAGGCGCTTCTGAAAGCCTGACGGTACGCGGTATGACTGTGGTGTAGACCGTGTCGCCGAAATGCTCCCGAACATCAGTTTCTACTTGCTCGGCGAGGCGGGTCCGCGCATCAAACATCGTGAGCACAATGCCGCGCACTTTGAGCGAGGGATTGATCCGTTGTTGGATGAGCGACACATTTCGCAGGAGTTGTCCGAGGCCCTCAAGCGCGTAGTACTCGCACTGGATTGGAACAATGACATCGTTCGAGGCCGCGAGGCCATTGACCGTCAGGAGTCCAAGGCTTGGAGGGCAATCGATGAGGACCCAGTCATAATCATCCTTCACTGCATCGATTGCATGCTTGAGGCGCATCTCCCGCATCATTGCCGGCACAAGTTCGATTTCGGCCCCTGCAAGATCGATCGTTGCTGGCACACAGAAGAGGTTGCGCACGGCCGTTGGTTCGACTGCGTCTTCCATGGGCAGATCATGCAAGATGACCTCATATATCGAATGCTCTACATTCCGAGGATTCACGCCCATCCCCGTTGAGGCGTTGCCCTGCGGATCCAGATCAATGACGAGCACCCGGAATCCGAGCTCCGCAAGGGCCGCCCCGAGATTCACGGAGGTGGTCGTCTTTCCCACTCCACCCTTTTGATTTGTAATTGCGATGACGCGCGGGAGTTCAACGGGATCCAACGTTTCGACTTCAGTGGCAGCTGACCCATCGAGCGTTTCGATGAGCTGTTCCTGTTCGCGAGCATTCGCCTCGGGCTCCAAATGGTCATCGGATTCGGGCGCCGCATTGGATTCTGAGGTTCCGTTTGCAGCTTCGCCGCCGAGCGGCATCCCCTCAACCTTCTCAGTCGCCGGCGCTGATCCTCCGCCAGCACTTTCAGCCGCTCCAGCCAAAAGCTCCGAATGAGTCGCGGAATTGTGCGCTTCCGCATCCGGCACCGAGTCCTCTCCGTTATCCTCGGCCGGGCCCGGAGCATTTTCGGGTACGGTTCCCTCGGTTTCCTGCTCACGGGTATCGGCTGGCGACTGCGATTCGACGTCGACCATTTCTTCACTCACCGGTTCGAGGTCCGGAGTGATCACCTCGTCGGTGTGCTTGCGGAGCGAAGAAAAAATGCTCCGCCGAGTGCGGCGAACCTCGTGTTCGTCTGAGTTCAAGTGTTTCTCCATATTCCGCGTGGAACCGGGAGCGTAGTGCGCAGCGGTCCGCATGTGGTGGAGTGTTCCACGTGGAACGTTCCAGCTACCAGAGCGGGGATTTCGCTGGCGTCCCGTCACGACGCGGGAACTTCATTGTGGTTTCCGCGACCTTCCTCAGGACGGCCAGGTGGGCTTGTTCGTTCGAATCATCGATTGAGAGGAATTCGAGTCCGAGCTCCCTCAGTCCAGACTCGGGCCAACGTTCGGGCCTTGAATCTGGTGGTTCCGAAACCACAAGCAAACCCCCGAGTTTCAGAAAGCGTGCCGCAATTTCGGCGGTCACCGGTGGGGGATTGAATGAACGCGCGACAACAACATCTACGGGAACATCGTGGCTCCGTGCGAGCACCTCCCCGCGGCCCTCCACGACACTCAGATTGTCAAGGGCCAGCTCCTGAATTGCTTCCCTGAGGAATTCGCAGCGGCGGTGTCCCGAGTCAAGCAATATTCCCCGCGTATCGGGGCGGTCATGCCCGATGACCAATCCTGGAATGCCGCCTCCGGAGCCGAGATCGAGCCAGAGACACCCCTGGCTCAGATGTGACTTGTACGCGCTTGCGATTGCGATATGCCGGGGAATCTGATCCGTTAGGAAACCCCGTTCGACGCTGATCGCTAGCCAGGCTTCGAGCCTGGTTGCGCTATTCGCTTGCTCGGACAATGATCCGACGGTTTGGATCCATTCCCTGAGACTCGGTGTGAACGCCTTCGATATCAGAGATCACGTCATGCACGAGTTTGCGATCGGCTGGATGCATCGGCGCGAGCGCCGATGCCTTCCCAGTTTCGAGGACCTTGGAAGCAATACCTTTAGCGAAGTCAGCAAGTGCCTCTCGTCGACGCTCTTGGTATCCACCTACGTCCACTCGAACACGGGCTCCATCACCGTCCGCTCGGCGTTGCAGGATCACCTTCACCAGGTCTTCGAGCGCTGCGAGGGTCGCGCCCTTCGGGCCAACAAGCAGTCCAAGGTTGTCTCCCTTGACATCCACATAGATCGTGTCATCTTCGATTCGGTTCGTAACCTCAGCCTGGACATCGAAGGCGGCCACAACTGATGCGACGAACTCTGTCGCAATAACTGCCTGCTCGGGAATTGGTGTACTCGGAGCCTTTGGTGCGTCCATGGTCATGCTTTCATCTCCTGATTCGCGTCGGTCTGACCGGTCGCGCTGTTGTTCTGGCTTACGACGACTCCGCTCCGCAGTCTTTGCGGACGATTCTTCAGAGCTCTGCTCCGAGCGTTGTGGCCGCTCATCGCGACTGCGTCCACTCTCTCGATTGCCGTCCCTCGAGTTTTCCCGACGGCCCTCAGGACGTCCACCTCGGGCCGGTTTGTCCCCAGAGCTGCGTCGTCGCGTCTGGGGCTTCTCTCGGGAAAGAGGTTTCACCCGTACGCGGATCTCGGCATCGGCCGATCCGAGTTTCCCGAACATGCCTTTCTTTGGCTCGACCAGGACCTCCAATTCAGTCTCTGACTCAAGTACTCCGAGCTGGTCAAGCGCCTTATCGATCGCTTCTTGTACTGAACGCCCACGCGTGTGAACCCATTCCATGGCTATCGCCGCTTTCTTTTCTTGGACCGCGCCTGTTGGGGCGAGGGAGAATCTGATGGTGGTTTTGGTTTCGGAGCTTCCTGAGACTCCGGGACAATGACACCGCTCCCGTCACCTGCTTTTGAGGTGATGGTGCGGAATACGTATTCGTTTTGCCCAATTTGGAAGACGTTCACGATCAAGTAGTACAGCGCTAGCCCGATCGGGAAGATCGTTCCGGTGAACGCAATCATGACCGGGCCCAGCATTCCCATGATTCGGATTTGCTTCGAGAGGTCCTTCTGCCTGCGGTGATGCTGTTGGACACTGATGAACTGCGTTACGACAACGAGCACGACGAGCACGACGTAGGGCCAAGCCTGCCCGAAGTTCCCGATCTTGTCTTTCAGGGATTTGGATAAGTCCATTCCGAACGAGTTCAAGCTGTACTTCGTGCACGGCTTCTTCGTGATCGCAGCCCCGCACACCGACTTGTAGAGCTTCGAGTCCGTCGGCACGTGGTCTGGGACATACCGCAGGAGCCAGAACAGGCCCGATCCAATTGGGATTTGAATCAGAAGTGGCAAACAGCTTGCAAGCGGGTTGACCCCATTTGCTCGGTACAGCGCCATCGTCTCTTCGCTCAGCTTCTGGCGATCGTTCTTGTACTTGGCCTGGAGTCGCTTGAGATGAGGCTGCAATTGCTGCATCTCCACCATCGAACGCGCCTGTTTCGCGGTGAATGGGAAGATCAAGATCCGGATAAGCACACTCAAGATGACGATCGAGAGTCCGTAACTGCCGAAGACCGCATAGATGGCGGCCAGCACCTTGCCAATGAAATCCGCGAAGGGCCCAAAAATGAATGAATCCTCTGCGAGAAGAAATGTCACAGCGTTCCCTTGTGTAGGTGCGGGTGCGGAACCGGATCGGGTCCGAAATCACCGCGTGGACGACAGCGCAAGAATCGCTTTGTGGCGAGCAAGGAGCCCCTCCAGAATCCATGAGTCTCGAGGGCCTCGATCGCGTATTCCGAACAGCTCGGGGTGAAACGACATACATCATAGGCTCGTGTACGATTTGCCTTATAGAGGCGAATCAGCCATATAACGATGGTCTTCACCTTTTCGCACCGATGGATCGGCCAATCGCTGTGGCCAAGGTCGTCTCAAGCTCGAAAAAGGCCGCGTTTCGCCAGATTGGGCTTGCCGAAATCAGCAATTGTCCAGATTCTGGGATTTGTGGCATGTAATTCATGGTGGCTTCTCTCAGGCGTCTCCGCAGGCGATTACGCTCAACCGCGTTACCAGCCCGTTTGGAGATCGCAAATGAGACGCGGGGCGCAAGCTGATCAGGAACCTCTCGATACCGAACAGTGATTCCGCGGACACTGACGCGGGCGGCACTTTGCATCGCACGAAACGACGATGCGTTCGGAAGAGGGTCGATCAAGCCGACAGCGACCGCCGTCCCTTGAGCTTTCGTGCCTTCAGAATGGCACGTCCTGCTTGTGTCCTCATACGCGCACGGAAACCGTGCTTACGTGAGCGGCGCCGATTGTTCGGCTGAAAAGTACGTTTCACGGGGTGATCCTTCCAAAGATCGTCTGCAGAAAGGTGCGCCAGAAGCCGGCTGGCATGATCCGGGCGATTCTACGGAAGTCAGCGGCCCGAAGCAATCTGGAGGGGATTTCTGAAGGACCGAGGAAGATGTCCACACCTCTGGATAACTCGCTCAGGATTTGTGGACAGATTCCGTGGACAACTCCACCAAGCCGGTGACTTCGGGTGTATTTGAATGTGCATCGCTCCACTCATCATATAGAAAGGCAGTTCGCCTCCTGTGGCGGGCGTCCCGAGCGGCTGCTACGGTCGCCGGTCACGCCGATGCTGGCGGAGAGGGTTTTCTCCACATGTGTGGAAAAGGTTGTGGAACAGATGGACGTAGCTGTGGGTGAAGCAGAGAAGATCTGGGGCGCGCTGCAGGTTTCTTTGCGCGACGAACTCAGTGATGCCGCATGGAATACATGGTTCACCGGGGTCCACGCGGAGACCATCGCCGGGGACACGCTGGTGCTTGCGGCACCGTCTTCGGTGACGGCAGAGCGAATCCGCTCGAGCTATGGAGGCCTGATCGCCGACACGCTCGTTGATCTCGGCGGATCATGCCAGAGCTTCGAGTTGATCGTTGCTCCGCCAAGACACGCGCCTGAGATCGAAGAGGAACCGCGCCACGAACCTCCGCGCGTGCCTCGGCCGTCTGAACACGAACGCGCAGCTCCTCCAATGCTGAATCCCCGGTACACCTTCGATCAATTTGTCGCTGGTTCATCAAACCGCGCTGTGCGAGAGATGGCCCTTGGGGTCGCAGAAGCACCCGCTCGATACTTCAATCCGTTCTTCATTTACGGGCGCTCTGGGCTCGGCAAGACACATCTGATGCAAGCAATCGGACATCACGTCATGCACATGTTCCCGAATAAACTCGTCTTGTACGTCTCAAGTGAAACCTTGCTCAACGATTATGTCGAAGCCGTCCGCAAGAACGAGTGGAGCGACTTCAAGAAGCGGTACCGCGATATCGACGTGCTGTTGGTGGATGACATTCAATTCCTCGAAGGAAAGGAGGGACTCCAAGAGGAGTTCTTCCACACCTTCAACGCGCTGCACCAATCTGGGAGCCAGATCGTGCTGTCGTCGGATCGACCACCGAAAGCAATCGCGACTCTTGAAGATCGACTGCGAAGCAGATTCGAGTGGGGACTCACGACGGATATTCAACCTCCAGATTTGGAGACACGCCTCGCGATCCTTCAGAACAAGGTGGAGTCGGAAGGCATCCAAGGAATACCGATGGAAGTTCTCACGTTCATCGCTACGCAGATTCATGACAATGTTCGACAACTTGAAGGCGCACTCATTCGAATCTCCGCATATTCGAGCTTGAATCGAGCGCCACTCTCGGAGGCAGTTGCGCGAGAGGTGCTGGCCGACTTGTTGCCAGAATCTGAGGATCGTGTGATCACAGCGAAGCTCGTGCTCGATGAAACCGCTAAGAAATATGGGTTTTCAGTTGACGACCTGTGTGGGCGATCAAGGCGCAGCCCACTCGTACTTGCTCGCCAGATCGGTATGTATGTCCTTCGCGAATTAACGGATTACAGCTACCCGCGAATTGCTGAGGAATTCGGTGGACGCGACCACACCACGGTCATGCATGCTGTGGACAAGATCAAAACCATGATGGCTGAAAAGCGCGTCATTCTCGAACAAGTCAACGAGTTGATCAGCAGAATCAAGCTTGGAACATCATGATTCGATCTGGACGAAGAGTCGCATGCTCGGGCCAACGGGATAACACTGGGTATGCGATGTGGACATCTGGCAGTCCGTTGTGGATGAATTTCGAGTCACAAACACGTAATTATTCGTGCCTGAGGAAGGCACTGGATATCCCGTGTACCCGCATTCCACCGCTCACCTGGGGAAATGCGTCAGTATCCACAATCCACAGCACTTATTACCAAGATCAAATTTCCAAAGAACATCCCACAGATCGTTGGAGGACCCTGTGAAGTTTCGGGCCGAGCGAGACACTCTCGTAGAAGCAATACAAGCAGCCGGGCGCGCAACCGCCAGTCGTTCCAGTGCCTATCCAGTGCTCGCGGGACTACGACTCCAGCTCACGAATGATCACCTCGAAGTGTTGGGTTCAGATCTTGAGCTCACGATTCGTTCGACTGCTCTGGTTCATGGTGATGCTGACGGCACAGCGGTTGTCGAAGCACGGTTGCTGACCGACATCGTTAAGAGCCTTCCGGCTGGCGCCGTCAGTGTGACTGCAACTGGTGATGAACTCTCGATTGCGGCCGGACGAGCATCGTTCTCCGTTCGAACATTCATGGCAGACGAGTTCCCGAGGTTGCCAACGGTTTCAGGCAATGGTGTGAAGGTAAATGGAACTGCACTCTCCGAGGCGTTACGCCAAGTTGCTCCCGCTGCGTCAACCGACGAAACGCGACCAACCCTGGTCGGCATCTTGTTGAGTTCATCCGAACGTGGTCTGCGACTCGTCGCAACAGACTCGTATCGCCTGGCGGTTCGAGATCTGCCAGGTGTGAGCCTGTTGGAGGCCGGAAAGCAGGTCCTTGTCGCTGCACGTGGATTGCGTGAGGCTCAGCGCGTTATTGGTGATCATGACGTTGAGGTTGTGTTGGGCGAACGGGACGTTGCGTTGCGGACCGAAGGGATTGAGCTCACAACGCGGTTGCTCGAAGACAAATTCCCGAACTATCAGCAGTTGATTCCTGAGAGCTATCCGAATCAGTGTGAAATTGATCGAGTCGCCTTCGCTGAGGCAGTGAAGCGAATTCGTCTCATCACACAGCCCGGGCGCGATAGTTCGCCGATCAAGTTGCAGCTGAGTGCTGATGGAGTGGAAGTTTCTGCGACAGCACAAGATCGCGGAACGGCGCAGGAACCGCTCGACGCGGTGTACACCGGCAGTGATCTCACGGTCGCGTTCAACAGCACGTTTCTGTTGGAAGGGCTTGACGCGATTCCCGATGAGCGCGTGATTCTCCAGACTCTTGATCCACTCAAGCCTGCGACGCTGCGCGGCAGCGGCTCCGCCGACTACCTCTACCTGATCATGCCGGTACGGATCGTCTAGGTGCGGGTTTCAGAACTCGCGCTCCAGAATATTCGACGATACGAACACGTCACGATCACGATTCCGCCTGGAATTGTTCTGATTTCAGGGGACAATGGTGCGGGCAAGACGACCTTGCTCGAAGCAATGCATCTTGCGCTCGTGGGCACGAGTTTCCGCCCCGGGGCGACCTCGGCCGCACTCATTCGCCATGACGCGGACGCAGCGACGGTCGATGTTGA
>JBARPG010000087.1:0-2009 GCA_049642885.1 Acidimicrobiia bacterium
GCGCGATACCGAGCGCGTCGGCGCGCTCCGTCGACATCACGACGAGTGCCGCAGCTTGGTCAACTCCGATATCGGCGACCATGGAGCGCCGATACGGCGCGGCCACCATGCGATTCTTGGGGCCGATGGTGAACACCTCCTCGGCGGTCATCGCATGCTGATGCCACGCGACCGAGTTTGTAGCTGCGACCTCAGAAAAACGCGCGATCAGCTCGGCGAGTTCGCGCGCGTGTTCATCCACGCTGAGCCCGAGGCGATGACGCCGGGCGGTCTCGAAGAGCGGATAAATGTCGAGGGGCATGAGAGCGCCCGCCGCTTCTTCATCTGGTGCAGTGCCCGCTCGTTGGGATCCGATGATCGCGTCGGGAGGCAGCTCGGTATCGCCTGCGTCCCAGTCGAGCCAGGTGCCGGTGCGCCCGGCACGGATCCGCGCCCCGAGCCGTTCGACACCGGCCACGATTGCGATATCGGATGTGCCTGCTTGGATTGCGTCGCACACGCGGTTCATGAGCACTTGGCCGGCGTTGCCTCCAGTTGCTGAAACGAGGGCAGATCGAGGCGCGCACTGCAGAAGGTGAGCGAGGTGGGTTGCCGGGGCCTGAACTTTCCACGCGGCAACGTCGACGAGGGTGAGAGTGTCGACGTGATGCAGGGCGGTGGCAGCGCCAGCATCATTGAAGGCGTCGCGCGCAACCTGCGCGAGCCAGTGGAAAGGATCGATCGGGTCGTCTGAGCTGACCTTCGCTTCACCGAGGCCCACGATCACCGGTCGACGTGGATCAGCCATTTGTGGAGCGTATCCAGGGATTGACCTTCAGCTGCCAACCTGCCAGGCCGTAAGCTCTTGGCGGACGAGGGGGTCTGCGTGCGCATTGTGATTGGGTCCGATCATGCGGGGTACGAGCTGAAATCGCATCTCATCGAGTATTTGAGCGCGCAAGGGCACGAGGTTGAAGACCTCGGGACGCACTCGACCGCGTCGGTTGATTACCCCCCAATTTGTGCCGCAGTCGGTGCCGCTGCCGTTGCCGATCCCGGGTCCGTCGGAATCGTGTTGGGAGGCTCGGGCCAAGGGGAACAAATCGCTGCGAACAAGGTGCACGGGGTGCGCGCCGCACTATGCAACGACCTCTACACCGCACGGATGGCGCGCCTGCACAACAATGCAAATGTGTTGTCCATTGGAGCGCGCATCGTGGCCGCGGGTCTCGCCGAGGAGATCCTCACCGTGTTCTTGAGCACACCATTCGAAGGTGGACGACATGAGCACCGCGTGGAACAGCTCGCAGAAATCGAAAGAAACCAACCGACAGAAGTGAGGACTTTGTGAATCCCGATCTCGCCGCAACTGACCCCGCGATCGCAGACATCATCGCCCGCGAGGAGGTTCGTCAGAATACGACGCTCCAGCTCATTGCATCTGAGAACTTCACTTCGCCTGCCGTCATGGCGGCGCAAGGCACGGTGCTGACGAACAAGTACGCCGAGGGATATCCGGGCAAGCGCTACTACGGGGGCAACCAGGTTATTGACCAGGCCGAGGAACTCGCCCGCGAGCGTGTGTGTGCCCTCTTCGGTGCGGATCACGCCAACGTGCAGCCGCACTCCGGCGCGAATGCAAACCTTGCCGCGTACGTTGCCCTGCTGAATCCCGGCGACACCGTCATGGGCCTTCGGCTCGACCAGGGAGGTCACCTCACACACGGCTCGCCGGTAAACGTGACGGGGAAGTGGTGGAACTTTGTGTCCTACGGGGTGGATGCGGCAACCGAGACCCTGGACTACGACGAGATCCAGAAGGTTGCAAACGAACATAAGCCGAAACTGATCGTCGCCGGGGCGACCGCGTATCCCCGCACAATTGACTTTGCTCGCTTCCGCGAGATCGCCGATTCTGTCGGTGCCATGCTCATGGTCGATGCGGCCCACATCGCAGGGCTCATCGCGGGGAAGGCGCATCCTTCGCCGGTGCCGCACGCCGACGTGGTCACGTTCACGACGCACAAGAC
>JBARPG010000088.1:0-4239 GCA_049642885.1 Acidimicrobiia bacterium
AGGCGTGAGCGTGCGTATTGGTGCCGAGAACCAAGAAATGGCGCTTCGCGATTGTTCGCTGGTGATCGCGCCGTATCGAATTGATGGACGCGGCATTGGAACGGTTGCGATTCTCGGCCCCACGCGCATGGACTATCCCGGAGCGATTGCCGCCGTTGACACGGTGTCTCGCCGCCTCGAAACGCACCTCTCCACCTGATTATGGCTCGCGATTTTTACGAGGTGCTCGAGGTTGAGCGCACGGCAGACGGTGACACGATCAAGAAGTCCTACCGCCGGCTTGCGCGCACGTATCACCCCGATACCAATTCCGGCGACAGCGCATCCGAAGAACGATTCAAGGAAATTTCGGTCGCGTACGAGGTGCTGTCCGATCCGCAACGCCGCCAGCAATACGACGCGTATGGGGAAGCCGGCCTTGGCATGGGAGCGCCCGGCAGCCCCGGTGGCTTCGGATTCAGTGATCTCTTCGATACCTTCTTTGGAGGTGACCCGTTCCGCGGGGGTGGTGCTGCACACGCTGCGCACCGCGGAGCCGATATTGAAACCGCCGTGACGATTTCGCTTGTGGAAGCAGCGCACGGCCACACGACTCGGGTGAAGGTCAAAGCCCATCGGGTGTGCGAAACCTGTGATGGCATTGGCGCCGCACCCGGTTCCTCGGCGCGACAATGCGAGACCTGCCACGGAGCCGGTCAAGTGCGCCAAGTGCGAAGAACGATTCTCGGACAGATGGTGACCGCCGGGGTTTGTCCAACCTGCAGCGGATTTGGTGAGGTGATCCCAGAACCATGCCCGGAGTGCCACGGTGACGGTCGCACCCCACATGTCGAAGAACTTGATGTCGAGATTCCAGCGGGTATCGACAATGGGCAGCGGCTCCGCCTGTCGGGGCTGGGCGCTGCGGGTCTGCGCGGCGGTCCGGCTGGTGACTGTTTCGTGCATGTGCGGGTTACGCCCGATCGACGCTTCGAGCGCGATGGCACCGATCTGCACAGCATCGCGGAAGTCGGGTTTGCCCAAGCGACACTGGGTGCTGAGATGACGGTTCCGACGATTGATGGCGAAGAACGAATCACCATTGCTGCTGGAACTCAACACGGCACGGTGATCCGCATTGATAGTCAGGGGATGCCGTCGCTGCAAGGTCGCCGCCGAGGACACCTTCATATTCATGTGCAACTGCGAACGCCAAAATCATTGAGCGAAGATGCAGAACAGGCGCTGCGTGCCTTCGCTGCAGCAACCAATGAAGAGGTCGCCGAACCGAAGCACGGCGTGCTGTCCCGTCTCCGCTCAAAACGCTGATCTGTGATGGATGCAATCAACGACCCGGCAACGGCGCTCCTCGCAGGTGCCGCTGCTCATGTGGTTGGCGACTATGTGCTCGGCGCGGCAATTGCTCTTCACCGTGACGACGCACACCATCTCGGGAAGGCCCGGCGCTTGACCGAGGGAGAACGCGTCACCGTCAGCCCCGGTGACGGGTCGGTCCGCAGCTACCTGATCGACTCGGTGGGTCGAGAAGCGATCGAACTCCGAGTGGATTCGGCGACGGCCCATGAGTTGGAACCCCGACCTCTGGCCCTCGCGTTCGCTCCTCCAAAAGGGGATCGATGGGAGTTGATCCTTCGCGCAGGAACCGAACTCGGGGTAACCGACTTCATACCGCTTGAGACTGACCGCGGCATCGCGAAATGGCATGGGCGATCATCGGCCCGTGGAGCGAAAATCATCCTGGAGGCCATGAACCAGTCACGGCGGTGCTGGCGGCCAAGGGTGTCTGCCCCGCAGCAACTGCGCGACTGGATCGAATCGGAGACGGAAGGCCAGATCCTCCTCGCAGACACGCCGCACCATTCGGAGTGCGCGCCGATCGGGGTCGTTGCAGCCAGCGCTGCTGTCGTGATCGGCCCCGAAGGCGGATTTTCCGAATCGGAACGGGCATTCACCGCGTCGCTGCCGTGTCTGGTCGTGGGAACCGGAGTTGTGCGAACCGAGACCGCCGCGGTCGTGGCGGTTTCGGCGATGTTGGCTGCGCGGCAATTCGATTCGAGGTCGCCGGGAGCTGGTCACGAAAGCAGTCAGAGTGGTACGATCTCTCCCGCTGGGCAGCATTGACGAACGAGGCGGAGTGGCTGTAGTGAGTGGTCGGCAACATATCGGTCAGCGTTTGCGAACCATTCGCAAACAAAAAGGGCTTTCGCTTCATGAGGTCGAGGCCCGCTCAAAACAAGAGTTCAAGGCATCCGTGCTCGGAGCCTATGAGCGTGGAGAGCGCGCCATTTCCGCGGCGCGCCTCGTGCGACTTGCTGACATCTATGGCGTTCCTTCTACGCAGCTCTTGCCTCGCGAGGTCGAGATCAACCTGGAAGAACGCGAAGCGACAGCAAACAATCGCTTGACCATCGACCTCGAACAGCTCGCAACGCTCCGAGTGCCTGAGGCCGCAACGATCACGCGATACGCCGCGGCGATCCAGCTCCAGCGTCAAGATTTCAATGGTCGGATGTTGTCGATTCGCCGTGATGATCTACGGGTCCTCGCCGCCGTGCTCGGCACGAGTGCAGAGATGCTCGACAACCAGATCGATGATCTGGGCTTGCGCGTCAACCACCCAGTCGGTGTGTGAACCTCACCCCAGACCCTGCGTTCGGAGCACGTCAACGGGGCACTACCGTTGAGGTTCTGTGACAGCTGCTGATACCACTCGCCTGAAGCGGGTTTCTACCAACGCCACGATGGCAAGCATCGCGGGCATTCACGATCGCTGGATCGAACTGCTCGAAGAACTGCTGAAGGTCACAATGTTCGTCCGCGGTAACGAGATCACCATTGTTGGCGATCCTGCAGCGACGGCACGGGCAGACGAAGTCGTCGAGGAGCTCACCGGGCTGGTCGAACAAGGTCAACAGCTCGACGCCGAGGTGATTCGTCACGCCGTCGGGATGCTCGAAGCCGATGTGCGACCCTCCGAGGTGCATCGCAACCCCGTGCTTGGCGGCCGTCGGCCAGTCCGTCCGAAAACTGCCGGCCAAAAGCGATACGTCGACGCGATTGAACACAACACGGTCACCTTCGGAATCGGGCCGGCGGGAACCGGCAAGAGTTATCTCGCCGTCGCCGCAGCCGTCGCCGCACTGCAACAAAAGCGCGTGAAGCGCATCGTGCTGACCCGTCCCGCCGTGGAGGCAGGGGAGCGACTCGGCTTTCTTCCTGGTGATTTGATGGCGAAAGTTGATCCCTATCTCCGGCCGCTCTATGACGCGCTCGGCGACATGCTCGACCCGGAAACAGTGCAAAAGTACGGCGAGCGCGGTTCGATCGAGGTCGCGCCGCTCGCATACATGCGCGGCCGCACCTTGAATGACGCGTTCATCATTCTCGATGAGGCGCAGAACACAACGGGCGAACAGATGAAGATGTTTCTCACACGACTGGGCTTCGGCTCGAAGATGGTTGTGACGGGCGACGTGACGCAGATCGACCTGCCTGATGGCAAGACGAAGTCGGGATTGTTGACGGCGCGTCGAGTTTTGCAAAACGTGCCCGATATCGCCTTTGAAATGCTGGGTCGCGGGGACATCGTTCGGCATCATGTGGTGCAGGCCATCGTGGATGCGTATGAAGCTGACGAAGACGCGCCGACGCACACGGGGAGCACCACGTGACCGAGGTGAGCGTCTTTGGCGCGAATGAACAGTCAGATGTCGAGGTCGATGTACTGCCATTGGTACGCCTGACCGAGCACGTGTTGAAAGCGGAACGTGTGCGAGGACCAGCCGAGATGAGCCTGGTGCTCATCGACGAGCCGACGATCGCGGTCTTGAACGAGAAGTACCTCGACGGCTCTGGCCCGACTGATGTGCTGGCGTTTCCGATGGATGTCGAAGCGCTGCCATCGGGACGATCGCCGGACCAAGGCGGCAGAGGGCCAGGAGCAAGTGCCGACGAGCTCGCTCCCCCCACGGTGATCGGAGATGTACTCATCTGCCCGTCCATCGCAGCCCGTCAGGCCGAGGCGAATGGCGTCACGCTCCAGAGCGAACTGGAGCTGCTCACGGTGCACGGCACCTTGCATCTGCTCAACTACGACCATGCAGAACCGGAAGAGGCCGCAGTAATGGAGGCTCGACAACGTGAACTTCTCGAATCATTTCGGGCGCTGACCTCATGAGCATGGCCGATTGGATCATGCTCGCTGCAGCAATGGTGGCGTTGCTTCTCACGGGTGCATGC
>JBARPG010000089.1:0-9616 GCA_049642885.1 Acidimicrobiia bacterium
GGTCTCAGTTCGGATTGAAGTCTGCAACTCGACTTCATGAAGCTGGAGTCGCTAGTAATCCCGGATCAGCAACGCCGGGGTGAATACGTTCCCGGGCCTTGTACACACCGCCCGTCACACCACGAAAGTTGGCAACACCCGAAGCCAGTGGCCCAACCCGCAAGGGAGGGAGCTGTCGAAGGTGGGGTTAGCGATTGGGGTGAAGTCGTAACAAGGTAGCCGTACCGGAAGGTGCGGCTGGATCACCTCCTTTCTAAGGAGATCACGAGTCGTCGACGAATCACCATTCGGTGGTTCCGGAACTGACTTCTCCTATGTCGAATACTGGTTAGTTGGTGTCTGTGGTTGATCCTCATCCATCGGTGAATTTCCCGGTGAGCAGATGAGAACTGCATACATCTGACGTTTCTCTTCCGTTTTGAAGGCGCTGACGCCTCGGTTTACTTCCATTTCGGGATGTGCTGAGGTCTGTCGCCTGAGCCCGCTCGTCCACTTCTGGACGATGGCACGCAAACCAGTTCTTCTGGTTGACGCGCACTTTGAAAACTGCAGAGCGAACACGAGCATCAATTAATTTAATTGATCTAATAGATCGCAATTAATCGTATTTTCCAAGCTATAAAGGGCCAATGGTGGATGCCTTGGCGTCAGATGCCGATGAAGGACGTGGATGGCTGCGATAAGCCACGGGGAGCTGTCTATCAAGCTTTGATCCGTGGATTTCCGAATGGGGAAACCCGGCTGGGGTCATGCCCAGTCACTCCTGCCTGAACACATAGGGCAGTGAGAGGGAACGAGGAGAATTGAAACATCTCAGTAACCTCAGGAAAAGAAAACAACAGTGACTCCCTTAGTAGCGGCGAGCGAAAGGGGATGAGCCTAAACCTGTGTGGTGGTACAGCCTGCCGGCGATGCCATACAGGGGTTGCGGGACATACAGCTCACTCGGCAGTGTGAGCATGGAGTTACAAAGTCGATTCGTAGTGGAACCAGTCAGGAAAGCTGGGCCGCAGAGGGTAACAGCCCCGTACACGAAACGTATCGACCTCCAGTGTGTATCCCAAGTAACTCGGGATCCGGGAAAGCCCGAGTGAATCTGCCAGGACCACCTGGTAAGGCTAAGTACAGTCTGACGACCGATAGTGCACGAGTACCGTGAGGGAAGGGTGAAAAGAACCCCGGGAGGGGAGTGAAATAGAACCTGAAACCGTTGGTCTACAAGCAGTCAAAGCGTCGTCATACCTTCGGGTATGGCCGCGATGGCGTGCCTTTTGAAGAATGAGCCGGCGAGTTACCGTTCGTGGCAAGGTTAACCAGAGATGGGAAGCCGAAGCGAAAGCGAGTCTGAATAGGGCGTTCAGTCGCGGGCGGTAGACCCGAAGCCAAGTGATCTAGCCATGGGCAGGTTGAAGCGAAGGTAAGACTTCGTGGAGGACCGAACCCACCTTGGTTGAAAACAAGGGGGATGACCTGTGGTTAGGGGTGAAAGGCCAATCAAACTTGGTGATAGCTGGTTCTCCCCGAAATGTATTTAGGTACAGCGTCGCGTGTTCAGTTACGGGGGTAGAGCACTGGATGGTCTAGGGGGCCTACAAGCTTACTGAAATCAGCCAAACTCCGAATACCGTAACTCCAGAACGCGGCAGTGAGACGATGGGGGCTAAGCTTCATCGTCGAGAGGGAAACAGCCCAGAACGCCAGCTAAGGTCCCAAAATCTATGCTCAGTGGTAAACGATGTGGGATTGCCCAGACAGCCAGGAGGTTGGCTTAGAAGCAGCCATCCTTAAAAGAGTGCGTAATAGCTCACTGGTCGAGTGGTCCTGCGCGGACAATGTAACGGGGCTCAAGCATAGTACCGAAGCTGCGTCATCGTGCTTTTGCGCGATGGGTAGGGGAGCGTCGATCTCAGCAGAGAAGCGGCCGCGGAAGCGCGCCGTGGAGCGTGGTCGAGTGAGAATGCCGGTATGAGTAGCGAATGCAGAGGGAGGAACTCTGCCGCCGAATATCCAAGGGTTCCTGGGGAAGGCTCATCCGCCCAGGGTTAGTCGGGAGCTAAGGCGAGGCCGACAGGCGTAGTCGATGCACAACAGGTTGATATTCCTGTACCACCGTGAACACGTCCCATCTTAAATGTCGTACTAAAGGGCTGCCTTCGGGCGAACTGACCTCGGCATGGCGGATAGCAAAGGGGGGACGCAGGAGGGTAGGTGAACCCAGGCGTTGGTTGTCCTGGGGTAAGCATGTAGGGGGTTCGATAGGCAAATCCGTCGGACACATACCCTGAGATGCGATGCCGAAGCAATTGCTGAAGTCACTGATCCCATGCTGCCAAGAAAAGCCTCTAGCGAGTTGGCACGGTGCCCGTACCCCAAACCGACACAGGTGGATACGTAGAGAATACGAAGGCGATCGAGATAACTCTGGTTAAGGAACTCGGCAAAATACCCCCGTAACTTCGGGAGAAGGGGGGCCTCAGTAGGGTGAAGGGACTTGCTCCCCGAGCTCGAGCAGGCCGCAGTGACCAGGGGGAAGCGACTGTTTACCAAAAACACAGGTGCGTGCTAAGTCGCAAGACGATGTATACGCACTGACGCCTGCCCGGTGCTGGAAGGTTACGAGGAGGGGTTAGCCGTAAGGCGAAGCTCTGAATCTAAGCCCCAGTAAACGGCGGCCGTAACTATAACGGTCCTAAGGTAGCGAAATTCCTTGTCGGGTAAGTTCCGACCTGCACGAATGGCGTAACGACTTCCCTACTGTCTCAACCAGAGACTCGGCGAAATTGCAATACGAGTAAAGATGCTCGTTACCAGTAGAAGGACGAAAAGACCCCGTGGACCTTTACTGCAGTTTGATGTTGGTTTTCGGTACGTTTTGTGTAGGATAGGTGGGAGTCTTGGAAGCTTGGGCGTCAGCCCAGGTGGAGACAATCTTGAAATACCACCCTTTGCGTGCTGGAAATCTAACCCAGGCCCGTGATCCGGGTCGGGGACAGCGTCAGGTAGGCAGTTTGACTGGGGCGGTCGCCTCCTAAAGAGTAACGGAGGCGCCCAAAGGTTCCCTCAGCCTGGTTGGCAATCAGGCGTTGAGTGTAAAGGCACAAGGGAGCTTAACTGCGAGACTGACACGTCAAGCAGGTGCGAAAGCAGGGCTTAGTGACCCGGCCGTGGCATGTGGAAGCGCGGTCGATCAACGGATAAAAGGTACCCCGGGGATAACAGGCTAATCTTGCCCAAGAGTTCACATCGACGGCATGGTTTGGCACCTCGATGTCGGCTCGTCGCATCCTGGAGCTGAAGCAGGTTCCAAGGGTTGGGCTGTTCGCCCATTAAAGCGGTACGCGAGCTGGGTTCAGAACGTCGTGAGACAGTTCGGTCCCTATCCTCTATTGGCGCAGGAAACTTGAGAGAAGCTATCCCTAGTACGAGAGGACCGGGATGGACGTAGCTCTCGTGTGCCAGTTGTTCCGCCAGGAGCATTGCTGGTTGGCGACCTACGGAAGAGATAAGCGCTGAAAGCATCTAAGCGCGAAACTCGTCTCGAGATGAGGTTTCCCACTACATAAGTAGGTAAGGCCCCTGGAAGACGACCAGGTAGATAGGCCGGAGGTGTAAGTACGGTGACGTACTCAGCTGACCGGTACTAATCGGCCGAGGGCTTGGAACTCGTGTTCGCTCTGGAGTTTTCAGAGGACAGATCTAATAGGTTTCCGGTGGCGATAGCAGCGGGGTAACACCCGTTCCCATTCCGAACACGGAAGTGAAGACCGCTTACGCCGATGGTACTTGGGGGCAACCCCCCTGGGAGAGTAGGTAGCCGCCGGATTATTCGTAGATGAAGCCCCTCATGTGGAAACGCATGGGGGGCTTTTTCGCGCTCATTTGCCGTCGACTCCGGAGCTCAGACAGACGCGAATGCCTTTCGGAGCGCGTCGTTCGAATCGACGGGCAGGCTCTCGAGCGGTTGGGAAAGCTCTTGAACGGTCGGTCCGAACTGCTCGCCGAGCGGCGCGAGCGCGTCGAGATCGAAGTCATACAGCGCTGCCGCGTTCCCGCTGACAAGACGAAAGACTTCCTCCGGAGCGAGTTCGTGCATGAGCACACGCAGTCCCTCTCGGGTGAATGGATGGGTGCCTTCATCGTGCGGATAATCGCTACCCCACATCAAACGATCGGGCCCGAGCACATGGCGGACGGCGATATCGGCTCGGTCGGGCTGGCTGATTCCGAGCCAGAGGTTCTGTTGGACATACTCGGTAGCGGAGCGGGGGAGAACGGCATCAGCAGCGAAACGCAGTTCGCCCGTTTCGCCAGTGTCTCGAATCTTTTCAAGCATCGCGTCGAGTTTCGTCAGGAGCGGTGGCAGCCAGGCTGCACCTGATTCGGTGATGACGAGCTTGAGCCGCGGATGACGTTCGAAGACTCCGGAGAGCAGCATGTGAGAGAGCGGTCGTTGCGCGTAGAACGGCACTTCGTGGAGGAAGAGGACGAGGGCTGACGGTTGTCCGGCGTAGCTCGGAACACCGGTGCCTCCGTGCACATTGACTGGAACGTCGAGATCTTCGAGTGCACTCCAAAGGCGCTCATAGTCCGGATGGGACAGCGGTTTCACCCACGGCGTGTCGGGCGCAACATTCGGCAGGAGCACGCCACCGCGGAGCCCGTGTTGAGCGATCCACGTCGCGTCTTCGATCGCATCGTCGATGTCGTTAATGAAGATCTGGCCGATGCCGGCACGGCGCTCTGGAAAGCGATTGCACCAGTCAACGAGCCAGCGATTGTGAGCTTGAACGCCTGCGCGACGGTGCGCATAGTGCTCCGGCTCGGGTGCGCCTGCGAAGAGCACAAAGCTGGGGAAGAACGGTGGGACCGTGTTCGGGAATACGACTTCGGCCACGACACCATCATGTTCCTGTTGGCTGTTGCGGAGGTCGTCGTCCCAGTTCCGCAGCTTTCGAACATCTCCGAGGTCTCGGAACGGATTGCGATATTCGCCACGCCACGCGTCGAAATCGGCACGAAAGGCCGGATCGAGAAACTCGCGATACTGCTCGTGGCTACCACCGGCGTGACAGTCGCTTGAGATGATCGCGTATCGATCTTCTGGTCGGGATGGCATCAGTTGGTTCATAGTCCGAATGTACTTCGATTGGGACCCGATGAGCATGTGACATGCATCGACTGCGAGGCGAGCATGAGCACTGGGTTCGCCTACGCTGTGCAGTCCAATTTCGGAGTTGACATGCCTCGCTATTCAGATTCACCACCACCTCGACGTGGCCGCGGGACCTCCGACGGTCCTCGCTCGCGAGACCCCCGAGACGACCGCGACAACTACGAAGAAGAATCCGAATGGGGCAACACAACCCACACCCAGCGCCGCGTCACGGGCCTGCGCAAGCGGTCGGTTCCTGGAGTCGAAGCACTCGATGGTACGCGGCGACGCTCGGCGACGAAGACCAAGGGTGCTGGCGCGGAACCATCGAAACGCCTCACGCTCAAAGGCACTCCAAAGAAAGTGACGCGGTCTGCCGAACCGCCAACACAACGATCCGAGCGGGCCTCCAAAGCCGCATTGACAAAGAAGCGAGCAGCTCCGAAGTCAAGTGCGCGTACGGGGTCGGCTGTCGGTGACGGGCCAACGAGATCGCCGCGTCGTCCACGTCCGACGGGCACTCGGAACACGTCGGAGAATCCGTACCCAACGAAGCGGAAACGCACGCGACCGATTACCGATCCTGCTGCGGAGATTCTCAAGTTGGCGCCGCGTCGCGGCCCGTGGCTCGTGAGCCAGCTCCACCAAGCGTCCGACGCGTTCGCTGCGGGACGCGATCGAGATGCAATCCGCTTGCTGCGTCCGGTGAGGTCAGAAGTACCCCAGTCAGTTGCGGTGCGTGAATTGTTAGGCGTAGCGCTGTATCGCGTCGGGAACTTTCGTGATGCTCGCGCCGAGCTGGAAACCTTTGCCGATCTGACCGGGTCGGTTGAACAGCACCCGTTGCTCATGGACATTGCTCGATCTCAAGGGAAGACGCAGCAAGTCGTTGAGCTCTGGGGTGAACTCACGAATATCTCGCCCTCGGCGGCGCTCGTGACTGAAGGCAGAATTGTGTACGCGGGCATGCTTGCTGACGCGGGTGACCTCGCTGGCGCGATCGCGTTTATCGAAAAGGGTGCGACTCAAAAACCTGGTCGGATCCGTGAACATCACATTCGCCGCTGGTACGTACTCGGCGATCTGTACGACCGTTCCGGAAATGTGCCGCGAGCACGTGCGTGGTTTGATCGTGTCGCGAAAGCGCAGTCGGGCTACGCCGACGTGGCCGAGCGACTCTCTCGTTTGTAAGCAGCCGTTTCGTTAGGCGGTGTCAATACGTTCTTGCACGTGTGCCTGAGATCGCATGGTCGCGATTCCAGCGAGCGAAAGCAGGACCGCGCCGGTGACCTCACCGATCGATGCAGACCACGAAACCCAATCAACGTGATGACTGGTGAATGAGTCGCTGGAGACACTCCACGTTGGAAGCCAGTGGACGGCGGCGAAGCCGAGTGCCGTCGCAGACCCGACAACGAACGCAGCCAGCGGTGCCCACCGATGTTTGACAAGGACCAGCGTGATCGTGGCGACTGCAGCGTAGGAACCAGAGGTTCCGAGGATGACCAGTTGAGTCGAGGCCATGCCGAGACCGCGACGGATGTGGTCTCCCTGATGGAAGAGGAAGAGCGGAATAAACGCGTACGTGGCGAGACGAAGTCGGTTGTTCATCTTGGGCGGCTCCATGCGCTTGGAATTAGCGACGCGGCCACCGTAGAACACCGTGCGTCTCCGAGGAGGAAATTGTCGCGCCGCTACCGTAGATTTAGGTCCCGACCATTGGAGGAAACATGGCAGATCGCGACTGGAAGTCATATATGGAGGTTGGTGCGCAGTTCGCCGAGTCCATCCGCGGCGAAGTTGAGCGTGTGCTCATGGATCTCGCATCGGAGGGGAAGGTCGCACAAGGCCGCGCGCAGGCCTACGCAGAAACCTTCGCCGACGCGAATCGGGCTCGCGTTGACACGTTCCTTCACACCGTGAAGTCAGAAGTGTCCAAGCAAGTTGGCTCGCTCGGCATTGCGACGCAGGCAGACCTTGTTGCGCTCGAACGTCGCCTGACCGGCAAGTCCGCTCCGGCTGCGAAGAAGGCTCCTGCGAAGAAGGCCGCTGTCAAGAAGGCCGCTGTCAAGAAGGCTGCTGTCAAGAAGGCTGCTGTCAAGAAGGCTCCCGCGAAGAAGGCTGCTGTCAAGAAGGCTCCCGCGAAGAAGGCTCCTGTCAAGAAGGCTCCCGCGAAGAAGGCGGCGCGTCGCAAGTAGCGTGATGTCGCGTGATGCGACGTCGACTTGATCAAGAATTGCTCCGCCGCGGTCTGGTGCCAAGCCGGACCGCGGGACGGGAAGCGATCGAAGCTGGACTCGTGCTCGTCGATGGGGTGACCGCTTCAACGCCTGCGCGCATGGTCGCGCCGGAACAAGCAGTTCACCTCCAAGCTCATCCGAGGAAATTCGTTTCGCGCGGGGGCATCAAGCTCGAACAGGCACTTGAAGAATTCGCGATCGGAGTGTCGGGAATGCGGTGTCTCGATGTCGGCGCATCGACCGGGGGATTCACGGATTGTCTCCTGCAGCGCGGTGCCATCTCGGTGGTGGCGATCGATGTCGGTTACGGGCAAATCGATTGGAAGCTGCGCCAGGATGAACGCGTCGACGTGCGAGAACGGGTCAACGTACGAACCTGTGATGCCGAATCACTCGGAGGGCCCTTCGATGTCATCGTGGTCGACGTGTCATTCATTTCACTCCGGCTTCTTGTGACACAGTTCAAAGCCTTGATGCACTCCGATACGCGTCTCGTGATGTTGATCAAGCCCCAGTTTGAGGTGGGCAGAGGCTCAGTTGGGGCCGGTGGGATTGTGACCAATCCTGAGGCGCGTGACCGTTCGGTTCGCGAGGTCACGGAGGCCTTTGGTGACTGCGGACTACCGTTTCGGGGGTTGATCGAATCTCCACTCCGTGGAGCCGACGGCAACACAGAATATCTAGCGTGGGCCAAACTCGAGGAAGCACCTGTATGACATCCGAACAAGCGGTTCATTTCGTCATCAGAGCCGGAAGGGAAGACGCGCAACGCCTCGCGCTCGACGCCGGTGCACTCTTCGGCGCCGCGGGTTGGTCGGTCACCGAGTCGCTTCTTGACGACGATCGCAATGAACCCGATTCGATTCCTCACGATGTCGATACCGTGATCGCGTTTGGTGGTGACGGTACCTTCCTTGAGGCGGTTCGAATCGCACATCCGCGCGGCGCGCGAGTGGGCGGCATCAATCTTGGGAGGCTCGGTTACCTCGCTGGTTTTGAAGCAGCGGAGGCCGAGGATCTCTTCGATCGGGTTCTCAATGATCCAACTTCGGTAACGGAGCGCACCATGGTCGAAGCAACCGCCTGTTTGGCGGATCAAGGGAACGCGAAGGTCTTCTACGCCCTCAACGAGATCTCCCTGGAGAAGACCGATCCGGGGCACGTTACACGCCTCCGGGTCGCGGTGAATGAGGTCGATTTCGCGACCTACTCCGCGGATGGCATCATCGTCGCCACCCCGACGGGTTCAACCGCGTACGCACTCTCCGCCCGCGGACCGATTGTGTCACCGAATGTGAACTGTTTGATCTTCGTTCCCGTCGCGCCGCACATGCTGTTCGATCGCGCAATGGTCTTTGCAGATTCAGATTGCATTGCATTCACCGCGGAACGCGACACCGTCGTGACTGCAGACGGGCGAAATCTTGTTCGCATGAGCCCTGGAGATGCATTGACCTGTCGCATTGCCGAACATCCGTTGACGGTCTTTGAACCGGAGCGCGACTTTCATCAAGTGCTTCGACGAAAATTCAATCTGGTTGAGCTCGAATGTTGACGGAATTGCATGTCGAGGCAGTCGGCATCTTCCAAGACGCGACCATCGAGTTCGGACCGGGGTTGACCGTCGTCACAGGTGAGACGGGAGCAGGGAAGACGCTGCTTGTTGAGTCGTTGGGGGCGCTGCTCGGTCGACGCACTGACGTCCACATCATCGGCCCCGGCGCGGAGAACGCGAGAATTGACGGGCGGTTCCAGACCGGAGACGTCGAATGCATTCTGTCGCGAGTCATCACCCCACAGCGATCAAAGGCCTACGTTGATTTGCGGCCGGCGACGCTGCACGCACTCACCGAACGGGCGCACGACCGCATGTCGATGACCGGCCAGGGTGAAATCGCAACTGGGTTCACGGATCACGCGCTTCGGGTGGCGCTCTCACGCGTCGATGCAGAGCTCGGTCCGATCGAAGCTGACTACAGCGACTGTTGGACACGACGCAGAAAACTCGAGCAACGAATCGCTGAACAGGGTGGTGACGAGCGCGAGATTGCGCAGATGATCGACCTGTACGAATACCAGTTGAGAGAACTGACAGTCGCGCGATTGGATGATCCGGAAGAGTTCAATGCGTTGGAACCTCTCATCGAAGCACTCCGTGAGCATGACGAAGTTCGCCGCGGAATCGAGATCGCCTCGAGAGCGTTGACCGAGAGCGCGGGGGATT
>JBARPG010000090.1:0-2596 GCA_049642885.1 Acidimicrobiia bacterium
CCCCGTACACCGTCTCGGATTCACCAACCGCCGTGACAAAAAACGTGTGGCCGTCAATCCGCACGCGTTTCGGGACAACACTCGACGGCTCGGAGCGATTCTCTGAAACGAGCGCCGTCGGAGCGTCCTTGGCTGCGGCCCATCCATACACAAGGGTGCCGAGGCCACCGCCGCGTACCGGAACGGGAGCGGTTGAATATCCCGGAGTGGAGAAGTTGATACCGCAACGACCAGAGGCGCGTCCTTTTGGAGCGAGGCTGTCTTGCACGAACAGGCATCGGTCCTCCGGCGAATACATGAGGTCGTAGTCGCCCTGTTGCGCTCCAACGGTCAGGGTTTCATGCGCGAGCCGAATCGCAATGTGACCTTTCATTGTTTCGAAGCCGAGCGAGGTTGCGATCTTTACGAGCGCTGACTCTGTCGGCAGTTGCGAAACCTTCGAGGCCGTTGCAATCACACGGAAACGTCGCTGCCCTATCCCCCACACGATGCTTCGCTCGGCTCGGCGATCGAGGCTCGTCGACTCCGAGGCCGTCGCAACCTCCGCTGGAGTACCCCACACCGCGCCGGTTGATCTGACACTCGATGAGGACACCGCGTGTTGTTGGTACGAATCAAGGTTGAGGTACTCAACTACGGCCGCGATGGTCAATCCGTCGGGACCGGTGGCGTTGCGACGAACGAAGCCTTCGGGACGAGCACACAGTTTGGTATCGCACCACACCGACTGAGCGATCAGCCCATCTTGTGTTCCTTCGGCAGGTCCACCGATATCAGGCGCGATGCCCGCCGGCAGCCACCCGTACTTCAGGGCAAATACGCCGGTCCTTGGAATCTTCGGGCGGGGACTATCCTTGGCGTCTCCGCCGCATGCCGGAACAAACCCCACCACCATGGCGGAGAGCAGAACCAGTAATTGTCGGCAGCCTTGGAAGTGGCGGACCGGAGCCTGGTATCGTCGCAGGTCTTCATTTTTCAGGAGTTTCATTCTCGCATGGCGAACATCAAGTCACAGAAGAAGCGCATCCTCACCAACGAGAAGCGCCGCGTCCGCAACCTTGCGGTTCGTTCCGAGCTCAAGACCCGCGTGAAGTCTGCGCGCTCTGCAATCGCCGCGAACTCTGAGGAGACGACGGCCGCATTGGTGCTCGCACAGAAGCGTTTGGCGAAGGCCGCATCGCACGGCACCTTGCACAAGCGCACCGCGGCTCGCCGCACCAGCCGCCTCATGAAAGCGGCGAACAAAGCAACTGCTGCTAGCTGATTCGAGTCGCCAATCTGGCGACCAGCGAAATCATCACTGCATCATCTGGGAGTGCTGACGCGCCTTTTAGCGCTTGGTCGGCGTGGAGCAAGTCGGCGTAGGCCGCCTGGATTCGTTCGGTCCCCCAGCTCTTCGCGGTCTGCCACGCCTTTTTCGCTCCATATGGCGAGCCCTTTGAACCGAGCGCCTGATGCGCATCGCGTTCATTTCGAATATGCGGATCGTCGAGGCGCGCGAGTTTGCGCACATGCGAATGGATCATGGCGAGAATCTGGAGGGGATGCATCGGGCGCGGTTGACTCGGCGAAGTTGCGTGCATGAGCCGATGCAAAATTGTGAGCGCCTCGCGCGTGTCACCTTTGTCGATCGCGTTCGTGAGCGTGTACGCGGGAACGGCAGATTGGTCGGTGAGGTAGAGCGTGAGGTCGTCGGCGGTGACGCGTTCGCTACCAAATGCCGACGAGATGACGTTGAGAATCTCTTGAAGACGACCGGGGTGCGCTCCGACATGGTCGACGAGTCGTTGTTTGGCTCGCGCGTCGAGATGCAGACCCTTTTCTTTCGCGAGGGTTGCAAGCACGTGGTTGACGTCTTCGTCAACCGTCTCGGTGTCGCCGGCAAGATCGGCGAGGGCTTTTGCGAGGCGACCGCCGCCGAGGACCAGAACGAGCGCGACACCTGGCGCTGCGGTCTGTGCACCCTCGACGATGAGTTTGGCCGCGGCTGCGTTGATGCTGCCGGCGTCGGGCACCACGACAATGCGCCGTTGCGTGAACAGTGGCGGGCTGCCCAGCGCATCGAGCAGGGTTTCGAGACCGACCGGTCGTGCCGCTGGCGCGGTCTCGTCTTCGTCGGAGTTCCAGCTGGCTTCGGGTTCGGGCTCGCTCGCGGTGGGGCTCGCCATTGGATGTTCTTCGACAGACAGATCGCGTGAATCGCCGTCGAGGAGTTGGTCGATCAAGGCATCGAGTGACCGCTTGATCAATACTTCATCGCTGCCCTTGATGAGGTGCACTTCGAGGTTGTCCGTAGTCACGCGGACTCCTCAGCCGTCGTCAAGGTCGCTGGGAGTCGAGCGTCTTTCAGTTGGCTCACGACTTCGTACGCATCACGACATTCACGTGCAAGCTCCGCGTCAGCTGAGACTGGCAGCGGTTCCTCATCGAGCGCTGCGAGCGCCGCTTGTGCGATCAGTCGGGCTCGTTCGATCTCCTGTTCCACCACCGCGCCAGCCTACCGATGCCCGCCGCCACGATCGGATGAGCATGAAGACGAGCAACGGAAAGGACCAGCCGGCACTTTGGGCGAAGTGTTCTGATCCTCCATCGAAGG
>JBARPG010000091.1:0-3166 GCA_049642885.1 Acidimicrobiia bacterium
TCACGCGCGGTTCGCGCAGAGATGGTCGGCCCTGGGACGGGGTTGAGGTACTGCCAGTCGAGGTTCGAGGGTCTACGACGTGGTCTCGGTCCGCGATCGCAGTTTCAAGGGCGCTAGGCCGATCCTCGAACACAGTGACAGAAGAGGCCATGAGGGTTACCAGCACAACCACGACGGCGATGAGAAACCGCGGCGGACGCAGAACTCGCACATTTCGAATGGGCTGTTCGAGGTATCGATACGAGATAGCAGCGAGCGCGAGGGTGAGTGCGATTTGAAGAGCGCCGCGTGCCCAATCTGGAACGTCACCGAAATGCGGTGCACGTGTGAAAAGCAAGACGGGCCAATGGATCAGATATACGCCATAACTCACGCGACCTAGCCAGGCGATCGGCGCCCAATCGAGTATCGATACGAGTCGCGAAGGTGGCCTCTGAGAGTCCAACGATGTGCAGATGATGACCGCGAGGACGGCGAGGCCAATCAGTCCGCCGCGATACAGCCAGGGTGATTCGAGCGGAGTGCGAACCCACATGAGGACCATCGCCACGCACGCCACCCACGCGCACGAGTTCAGAAACGACGACTTCCTCGTCCATGGCCGAGACAGCGCACCGAGCGCACCGACGGAAATCTCAGCAAATCGAGTGTCAGTTCCCATATACGCGCGTGTCGAATACGAACCGAAACGAAACATCGCCCATGCTGATCCGACGGTCAGTACCACCATCGCGACTCTGAAATTGCCCTGGCCACGGGGTCCGCGCAATACCAGGAATGCCAAAACTGCAATCACCACATATGACTGCTCTTCAACAGCAAGACTCCAAAAATGGCGGAATGGGGAGGCAGTCCCCGCAAAGTGCTGGGCGTAATCCGCTCCCGAGGAGATCTGCTGCCAGTTGAACACACCCAACGTGGCTGCCCGCAGCGTCTCGCCGAGATGCGTTCGCATCGCTTGATAGTCGCTGACACTCGCAGCAATTGCTCCAGTGACAATCAACGTTGCCCAGCTGGCCGGCAGCAGCCTCCTCGTCCGGCGCGTCCAAAAGTGTCGTAACCCAATGCTCGAAGCAGATGCATGTTCGATCATCAACCGACGAACAACGACGTAACCCGAGAGCGTGAAGAAGGTGGAAACGCCTAAGAACCCGCCTGCGGTCCACGGTTCGACCTGTCCCCACGCATTGATGCTCGCCAGATGGTAGGCAAACACCCCGATAACGCTGACGGCTCGGATTCCGTCCAGGCCGCGCACATGCCGAGTGATTTCCGAAGAAGAAACGCTCATCGGCCGTTCTCGGGGTGCAGAATCCAGAGAAGTCGACATGAAGCTTTGAGCTTAGGTGGAACTTTTTGGCCGTTGAGGCCGTCGAAGAGGTACTGACGAATTGGGAGAGCAGCGATGAAACACAGGTCATGCATTGCAATCGGAATAGTCCTTGCGCTCGGAACAAGTTCCTGCGACGACAACACGCGGAGCCAGTCCACCCCGACTTCGAAGAATGGACGGTCTGTAACGCGATCTGTCCCGACAGGGCTGATCCGAACGGCAGCGCTGTCGAGTGCATCGAGTTGCGATGATCTCCTTCGCGAGCTGAAGAGTTTTGCGCTTGGTCAAGTTGGCCCGTTTGGTCTCGGCCAGGGCAGCCGTTACGGCACGCTTGCGTATACCGACGGCGTCACATCCAAGGCTGCAGAAGGAACTGCCAGTCGCAGTCCCTCCGCAGCGACCTCATCAGCGGCGCCACCCTCGGGTGGGGGAGATGCCTCGTATTCGCAGACCAACAATCAAGTCGCTGGGGTGGACGAACCCGACTCTGTGAAGACCGACGGCACGACGATGTGGGTTGTGCGTGACAGCACACTGTTCACAATTGCCCTCGGCGATATCCCGTCCATCGCCGCACAGCGGACCTTCGAATCGACCCCGCAGCTGCTCCGAGCGGGCAATTCCCTGGTAGCGCTCACACCGAAATATGAGCCGCAGCCTGAGCTCGACCAGAAGATGGCCGCAGGAATGAGCTACCCGTATATGCGATCGAGTTCCACGCTCGTCGAATTGCTCGATCCAGCGACGTTGGAAACCCAGGACGAGCTCATCATCGACGGTGACATCCAGGGCGCCCGGAGTCTCGGCGAGTCCCTACGACTCGTCGTTTCTGAATCGGGACCGCAACTCGGGTTCCAGGCCCCCAAGGACTCCAACAACCTCGAGTCCTTGAAAGAGGCCGACGCTACGAACCGCGCGGTGATTGAGAAATCCAATCTGAAGGACTGGATCCCAGATTCTTGGTTGAGCGGAGATCGAGAACAGGCGTGCCGTGCTTTCGGTGTCCCGGCCGAGTTCTCCGGATTCTCACTCGTCGGCGTTGCTGGCATTTCGATCGACGCGACCGACCTCAAACTCAAGTCAATGGCTGGCCTCATCGCTGATCCCGGCACCGTTTATGCAAACGGAAACACTCTGTATGTTGCGACGGCCCGGTACATCCCAACCGATGTCAGCCAAGATCTGATGCCGCGAATTGTGGACAACCAGTCAACGGAAGTGCACCGTTTCAATATTTCGAGTGTCGATTCCACGAAATACGAGGCAAGCGGTTCCGTGAAGGGTCATCTGCTCAACCAGTACGCAATGGATGAATACAAAGATGTATTGCGAATCGCTACGACCACTGAACGGTGGAGCACGGACGGGAACGGCCAAAACGCCTCAGAGAGCCGAGTCACGACGATGAAGCGCGAAGGTAAAGAGCTCCTCGGCGCGGGTGAGGTGACCGGGCTCGGAAAGGGCGAGACGATCCAGTCGGTTCGCTTTGTCGAGGACCGCGGATTTGTCGTCACCTTTCGTCAGACCGACCCGCTGTATGTCATCGACTTGACCGACCCCGCCGCGCCCAAAGTGACAGGAGAGTTGAAGGTCACCGGATTCTCTGAATATCTTCACCCGGTTGGCGACCATCGCCTCTTGGGCATCGGTCCGGAAGCCGACGAGTCGGGTCAAATCACGGGATACCAAGCCAGCCTCTTCGATGTCAACGACCCGAGCGCGCCGAAGCAACTCTCGCGCCTCGAACTGACTCAGGGGCGATCGAGCCAATCGCTGCAGTACGACCCGCACGCATTTCTGTACTGGGCCAAGACCGGGCTCGCAGTGGTGCCG
>JBARPG010000092.1:0-6297 GCA_049642885.1 Acidimicrobiia bacterium
AGTCGATCTCGCCACCATCCCTCCAGAGGATGAGGTCTATGACCTGTTGTGTTCGGCCGACACCATCGGCGTATTCCAAGTGGAAAGCCGCGCACAAATGGCGACCTTGCCGCGCCTACGCCCGCGCACCTTCTACGACCTTGTCATCGAAGTCGCCCTCATTCGCCCCGGGCCCATCCAAGGCAAGTCGGTGCATCCCTATTTGCGTCGCCGCGCGGGTAAAGAAGAGGTCACCTATCCGCATCCACTCGCGGAACCCGCGCTGGCCAAGACCCTCGGCGTGCCGCTCTTCCAAGAACAACTCATGCAACTCGCCGTCGACGTCGCAGGCTTCACGCCCGGCGAAGCCGACCAACTCCGCCAAGCCATGGCAGCGAAACGTTCGAAGGCGCGCATGGCGGTCATGCGGGAACGGCTCATGGATGGCATGGCCACGCGTGGCATTCCCCACGACGCGGCGGAAGAGATTGCTTCGAAGCTCGAAGCGTTTGCGGACTTCGGTTTTCCCGAGAGCCACTCGGTGAGCTTCGCCTATTTGGTCTACGCCTCCGCATGGGTGAAGCGTCGTTTCCCCGCCGCGTTTGCCGCCGCGTTGTTGAACGCACAGCCGATGGGCTTTTATGCGCCGCACACCATCGTGCGTGATGCGGTGCGCCATGGAGTCGAAGTGTTGAGTCCCTGTATCGCAGGTTCACGGCGGGACTGCACCCTCGAAGCACGCAGTACGAAAGCCGGGCCGATTGGCGAACCACAGCCCGGATGGCATGCCGACCCATCCACCCATGCAGTGCGTATCGGATTGCGATATGTGCGGGGATGTTCGGACACGCTGTTGGAGCGCATCGACCTCGAGCGCTCGCAACATCCCTTTGTTGATCTCGAAGATTTCACGCGCCGTACCGAAGCACCGATCGACGCGCTCGAAGCTCTCGCCACCGCGGGTGCCTTCGAATGTTTCGGGCGGAACCGTCGAGAAAGCCTTTGGGCTGCGGGCGCGGTTGCTGCCGCACGACCACGCACTCACAAAGGAGTAACGAGCGAAACCCTGCCGGGCATGGTGGTGGGGGAGAACGCACCGAGCCTTCCGGGGATGAGTGCCGCAGAAGAACTCACTGCAGATTTGTGGTCGACGGGGCTGTCTGCGAGCGCACACCCAACCGAACTCATCCGTGCCGAATTGCAGACCGCGGGCATCGTCACCGCTGCGGACTTAAAGACCTTGAGCGACCGTTCCGTCGTCGAAGTCGCAGGCATCGTGACCCATCGCCAACAACCCGGCACCGCCAAAGGGGTCGTGTTCCTCAATCTCGAAGACGAAACCGGACTCATCAATGTGATCTGTACGCCGGGGCTGTGGAAGCGCTCCAAGTCCGTGGCTCGGGGCTCGGCAGCCTTGCGGGTGCGTGGCGTGTTGGAACGTCACGACGGGGTCATCAATCTGTTGGCTCATCACGTGCGATCGTTGCCGCTGCGTATTGGAGCAATTCCGGGGTCTCGGGACTTCCACTAAGTCACGGTGTCTCGACTCAAACTTCTAACGTAGCCACATGGCAATTCGAGAAACCCATGTCGAAACACGTCCAGAAGGCCTCACCTCAGCGGAGGTGAAGGAACGTATCTCCAAAGGTGAGACCAACCAATCGCACGATCGCACGAGCCGCACCCTCGGCGAGATCATCCGAGCGAACGTATTCACTCGCTTCAATGCAATCCTCGCGGTGCTCCTCGTCGCGGTGATCGCGACCGGCGAGTACAAGGACGGACTCTTTGGGATCGTGCTCGTCTTCAATGCACTGATCGGCATTGTTCAGGAGATCAAAGCCAAGCGAACACTCGACCGCTTGGCGGTGTTGAGTGCATCAGGAATCAAAGTTGTCCGTGATGGCACGCTGCACGAGCTTGCACCCGATGCGCTTGTGCTCGATGACATCGTCCAACTCGGACTCGGTGATCAGGTGCCGGCCGACGGCGTCGTTCTTGAAGCAGTCGGACTCGAAATCGATGAGTCCCTGCTCACTGGCGAAGCCGATCCGATCGACAAAGAGCGTGACGCGAAGGTGATGTCGGGGAGCTTCGTCGTTGCGGGCGTGGGACGCATTCAGACCACAGCTGTTGGGGATGACGCGTACGCGCATCGCCTTGCAGCGGAGGTCAAGAAATTCTCGCTCGTTCAGTCGGAACTCAGCGGAGGAATCAACCGGGTCTTGATGTGGGTGACCTGGGCAACGATTCCGGCTGCCGTGCTGTTGGGGTACTCGCAGTTCAGCGCGGTCGGTGGATGGTCACACGCTGTAGAGAGCGGCGAATGGCGACATGCGGTTGCAGGCGTCGTCGCCGGCCTGGTGGCCATCATCCCCCAAGGGCTCGTTCTTATCACCTCGATTGCTTTCGGTCTTGCGGCGATCACGCTCGCCCGCCGAAACTGTTTGGTGCAAGAACTTCCTGCCGTTGAGGTGCTCGCTCGTGTGGATGTGGTGTGCCTCGACAAGACCGGCACGCTGACCGAAGGGGACATCGTGTTCGACAGTGTGCGCGTGATCGAAGGTGAACCGAGCGATGTCGACCAAGTCCTTGGCCTCCTTGGTGCCGATCCTGCTGCGAATGCGACCGCATCGGCGCTGGCTGAGCACTTCTCGCCTCCGGTGAATTGGGAAGTCAATGACCGAATGGCGTTTTCTTCGGCTCGCAAGTGGTCTGCGATCGAGACGGTCGAATATGGATCGTGGTACTTCGGCGCGCCGGAGATGGTGCTTGCTGGTCTTGATCCTTCGGAGGCTTCACGTCTCGAAGCATCGGAGTTGGCGGCCACAGGACAACGCGTTCTTGTGTTGGCACATCGAGCGGGCGCCCTCACTGGCGACGAGATTCAGGGAGCGATTCGACCAAGGGCGTTCGTATTGTTCCGAGAGAAGGTACGGACAGATGCCGCCGAGACGCTGGCATATTTCAAGGAGCAGGGCGTCGCACTCAAGGTGATTTCTGGAGACAATCCCCGAACGGTCGCTGCCGTGGCCCGAGCGGTCGGCTTCGAGGTCACCGACGGATTCGATGCTCGAAACCTGCCGGAAGAGATCGACGCGGTCGCCGACATTCTGGAGACCCACTCGGTGTTCGGTCGGGTCTCCCCGCACCAAAAGCGGCTCATGGTGAAGGCGTTGCAGTCACGCGGGCACGTTGTCGCGATGACGGGCGATGGCGTGAACGATGCCCTCGCGTTGAAAGACGCCGACCTCGGAATCGCGATGGGGAATGGAGCGGCCGCCACCAAGGCAACGGCTCAGCTCGTGTTGTTGGATGGCAAGTTCTCGACCATGCCTGGAGTCGTAGCGGAAGGCCGGCGCGTGATCGCGAACGTCGAACGCGTCGCCAATTTGTTCATGACCAAGACGGTGTGGGCGTTGCTCTTCGCGGTCGTCGTCGGGGTGAGTCGTTGGCAGTATCCGCTGCTGCCGCGGCACCTGACCCTTGTCGATTCGCTTGTCATCGGTATTCCGTCCTTCGTGATCGCCCTCGCGCCGAACTTGCGGCGATATGTCCCAGGATTTCTCAGTCGCGTTGTGCGCTTCGTGGTTCCGACCGGCCTCGTGATCGGCACGGCGACGTCCGTGACGTACGCGATTGCCCGAAATCGAGAAACGGGCTCGGTCGTGCCGAAGACCACAGCGGTATTGGTGCTCACGGTGCTTGGCCTGTGGGTGCTGACCTGGCTTGCACGCCCTCTCACGCGTGGGCGAGTGGTATTGGTTCTTTCGATGGCGGCGCTCGGTGTGGCGGCGGTGGCGATTCCTTACGGAAATGAGTTCTTTCAGCTCGACGTTCCTGGCGCAAGAACCCTCGCCTGGGCGGCGCTCTGCACTGGCGCCGCGGTCGTCATGCTCGAGGTGTACCACCGACGCGCGCTGGCAAGCAGAACTAGCTGACTTCCACGTTGCGCGTCGTGCTCGCCGAAGAACCATTCTTGTCAGTTGCGGTCAGGATGATCTCGACATGTGATGGCTTCTCGTGTTGCGGCATCACAAACGAGCCGGACGAGACTCCATTGATGGAATTGACCGGATGCGCATGGCACCCAAACGACACTGTGCAATGTTGCAGGCGGAATTCCCAATGAAGACCTGAGGCTGGGATGGTGCCGTCTTCCGCGTCAGTTGCGTGCCCGCCGAACGCCACGGTGGTTCCGGGTGTGGCGGACGTGATCTGTGGAGCGTCGATGATGGGCACAGGTGCGGAATTCTCAACTTGAATTGTTACCGAGCTGATAGCGGTTGCACCGGCTGAGTCGGTAACTCGAAGGCGAATGGCGTGAGGACCAACGGTATCGAATGCGACGCCACTGAACAGGTCGCCGCCGTCGTCGAACGCACCGTCTCCTTGAAGATCCCACGCGTACTGGAGCGCAAAGTCATTATCCGGGTCGGATGTGCCCCACCAATTCAGTGAAACCCACTGACCGCGAGTCGCCGAGGTCGTTCCTGCGTTGATCACCGGCATCGGTGGACGGTTTGCCTTGAAGGAAACACGCATGAGACGACCGCCGAGCAGGTCGACGTAGAACAGGTCGCCGCCCGGGCCTACTTGAATATCGACGACATAGGCGTTGGTGACAAAGACCGAACGTTTCGAATGGAGCAATGTCCCGTTCGCGTCGGCGGGCGTGAACCAGATGCACTTTCGCGAGTAGTCGGCCGTGAACAATCCACCGCTGAAGGAGGCGGGGTATGACCCTGGCTGGCTGTACGCGACTCCGGTGATTGATGACCCGCCTTCGTTGCACCCTTCCCCAAGGTTGGATGTGTGTGAGTACGCCATTTCTGGGGCGCGTACGGCGGTTGCCGGTGTTGCGGCACATATCGGCGAAGCCTGCATGTACAGGGGTTGCGCTTCTGGTCCTTCGTAGCACGGCCATCCGAAGTTCACCGGAGCGGGCTCGTCGGTGCGCATGACGTTCACTTCTTCGTATGTGTTCCAACCCACGTCGGAGACAACAAGCTTCTTTCCATCCGGGCTGAGCGTGAGACGGAATGGATTCCGGAACCCATACGCGATGATCCGGGCACGGCTCACGTCGGGACTGCTCGCCCACGGGTTGCTGGGCCATGCCAAACCTGTGTCGGGATCGATCCGTATCACAGCGCCGTCCAGGGTGGTCGGGTCGCCGGGTGAATGCACGTCCTGCGCACGCAGAGCACCGCCTTCGGTGACCGGGTCGCCGCAGGGGTTGCCGAATTGGCCCGTATCTGCCGCTTCAAAGCTGGCACCGTCGCCTGCCGAAACGTATAGGGCTCCTTCCGGCCCCATCTGCACGTCACCAACCGAGTGGGATCCGAACTGCTGGCACCAGTCGTGCACGAGCGCCTTGCGTTCGGTCGCGACGCCATTGCTTCCGACTGTGATGCGCTCGAGCTGACCGGTGGTGACGCAGGTCCCATCGTTTCCGAAGCCGGGACACACATCGCCATACGTGGGTGCAACGCCCCCGGGAGGGGCGTCATAGGAATACAGCGCGTAGAGATATGGTCGACCCTCGGTGAACTTTGGATCAATTTCGAGACCCAAGAGTCCGCGGTCCCAGGTGACATTCACGTCTCTGCTGAGGTCAACCACCACAACGGGTGCAGGATCGCTGACGCCTCGATATTTACGGATCACGCCCGCGCGTTCGGCGATGAACAAACTGCCGTCGTTCGCGAACTGGAATCCGGTTGGCGACTCAAGGCCCGCCCGTACTTCGGCGATCTGGAATGACGGATCCGCTGGTTTCGGATCACAGGCAGCGGCCGTCAACGCGACAATGCAGGACAGCAGCAATGGCATACTTCTGCGCCTTCTGGAAATGGTTATGAATACGTTTCGTGGCGTTTGCGTCGGTTCCATCCCGCGACGCTACGCAGATCGTGGTATTTCCACAACCTAAAGACGCAAATTGTGCGAATCTGAGCGTGTTGCCTAGGGCGCTGGAGAGCTCGAATCGGGTGCGGCTGCGGTGGTGGTGGTGGTCGGCGGAACGGTCGTCGTAGTCGTCGTCGTCGTCGTGGTCGTTGGCGAGATCTTCGATGTTGGAGTCGCAGCTGACGTTGAAGACGAACTCGAAGTCGAGGTTGCACGGCTCGAAGTCGATGTTGCCGCTGAACTCACCGTCGGGTTCTCGGTTGGAGTATCCGGGCCAACTTCGCACCGATTCGGTCTCATTTGGTAGCGCGCGTTGCGCCGTTCGGTTCGCCGGGCACCATCGGCTTCGATGATTTCGCGGCTGTACTCGACCTCGTAGCCAGGCGTTCCTGGATACGACAAGCGACC
>JBARPG010000093.1:0-14641 GCA_049642885.1 Acidimicrobiia bacterium
GCGTTACGCCGAAAAGCACTACGGCTCAAAGATCGACGCGGACGAAGACACCGTGATTGACGGTTGGTGCATGCAACGTCGCTGTCCTCATCAGAAGGCCGATCTCGCCTCATTCGGAACCGTCAACGGCACGACCCTGCACTGCGCCATGCATGGGTGGGAATGGGATCTCGAAACCGGGAAATGCCTCACCATGGATAAGCGGCCGATCCGTGCGGAACGCGTCGCCAAAGAGAAATAGAGTCGAGCTATGTACGAATGGTCTGAAGAACACCTGCTTATCCGCCAAACGGTCCGTGATTTTGTGGACCGGGAAGTGCGCCCGCGCCGCGAAGAGTTGGAGTTTGGCGATACGCCTCCCTACGAGGTAATCCGAAAGCTGTATTCGACCTTCGGCATGGATTCGATGGCGCGAGACAAGTTCACGCGACAGCTCGAGAAAGAGGCGAACCCTGCTGAGGAGCGGGCTGGCGAAGCGCCGAAGCCGCGCGAGGACGGTGGCATGAGCGCCGCGATGCAAATCATTCCGATCATCGAGTTGTGCCGGTGTTCACCTGGGTTGGTCACCGCAATGGGTGTCAGCGTCGGGTTGGCTGCAGGAACCATCATGTCGAAAGGCACTCGTGCTCAAAAGGAACGCTGGGGCCTCGACCTGTTGACCTTTGAGAAGGTGGGCGCGTGGGCAATCACTGAGCCCGATTCCGGATCGGACGCGTTCGGGCGCATGCAAGCAACCGCTCGGCGCGACGGCGACGAGTACTTGCTGAACGGGTCGAAGACATTCATCACGAACGGCCCCTATGCCGATACCTCTGTCGTCATCGTGAAACTCGACGAAGGCAACCCGCCCGCAGAACGCAAGGTGCTGAGCTTCGTGCTCGATCGAGGTATGGAGGGTTTTGAGCAGTCGAAACCGATGCGGAAGATGGGTATGCACTCTTCTCCGACCGGAATGTTGTTCATGAGTGATGTGCGGGTCGGTAAGGATCGGCTGCTCGGCGAAACCGAAGAGCGTCCGTACCGTGAAGGAGTCAAGGAAGCGTTCACGATGGAGCGCACCGGCGTGGCGGCGATGGCGCTCGGCATCATCGAGCGTTGTCTCGAACTCAGCTTGGAGTACGCGAAGAACCGGGTGCAGTTCGGAGTTCCGATCGGGAGCCATCAGCTCATCCAAGAGAAGATCGCCAAGATGGAAGTCCATCGGCTCAACGTCACGAATCTTGTGTTTCGTGTGCTTTCGATGGCCGGAGATAATCGCCACATGAGCCTGACGGAGGCCTCTGCTTCGAAGCTGTACTCGGCACGCGCGGCGATGGAATGTGCGCTTGAGGCTGTGCAGCTCTTTGGTGGGAACGGTTATATGTCGGAGTTCGAAGTTGAACAGCTCGCGCGTGACGCCAAAGTCCTGCAGATCTACGCAGGCACCGATGAGATCCAGATCAGCCAAATTGCCAGATCGCTCCTCGCGTAGTTTCGGTGACCTCGCCGCGTGCGGGGTGTGACTCTAGGCTTCAAATGTGCTGCATGACCTGAACCTCAACGCGCTGGAACAACGTGTGCTCGGCTGTCTCATCGAGAAACAACACACCGTTCCCGATACCTACCCGCTCACGATGAACTCCTTGTTGCTGGCCTGCAACCAGTCCTCGAATCGCGATCCGCTGATGCAGCTCTCTGAACCTGAAGTCGAGCATGCGCTGGAGTCGTTACGCACGCGCAACTTCGCTCGTCGGGGGATGTACTCGGGGAGTCGTGTCGCGAAGCATCGCCACATCCTCGATGAGTCACTGGAACTTGATGTGCGTGAGCAGGCAGTGCTCGCAGTGCTACTGCTTCGGGGTCCACAAACCCTTGCTGAGATCAAAACGCGCACCGAACGCTATTGCTCCTTCTCGGACCTTGCGGCTGTCGACCAAGTCGTCGAGGCCCTGATCGGGAAAGAACAGCCGCTTGTACAGCGCGTTCCTCGAAGTACGGGCCAAAAAGAAGATCGCGTCACCCATCTCCTCGGAGAGCACGAGACAAAATCCAACCAGCGAACACACGAGGACACGACGGTGAGCCCGATCGCCGCAGGCTCGGCTTCGCGTATCGAAATGCTCGAATTGCGTGTCGCTTCACTCGAACAAGCGCTCGAGCAGCTGCAACATGCTCTCGGTATTGACGAAGGAGTGCACCCCAATGTCTGATGTCACACTGTTCCACAACCCGAGCTGTTCGAAATCGCGAGCTGCCCTCGAACTGTTGGAGTCTTCAGGCACACAGTTCGAGACCGTCCATTATCTGAAGAACCCGCCCGATCGCGAAAGGCTCGAGCACATCGTGCAATGCGTCGGGGGAGACCCGGCTGCACTCGTTCGCGATGATTCCTTTGCTCGTGAGCTGGGCATCGACCGGTTGACACTGAACGATTCGACCCGAGTGATCGAGCTGTTGCTCGAACACCCACGCCTGCTTGAGCGACCGATCGTTCTCAACGGCGCTCAGGGAGCGATTGGCCGACCCCTATCGAACATCCAAGCAATTCTCTGAGGATGCTCGCCGTCGTCGGTCCACGCTGACCAAAACGGTTTGGCTCGCTTAGTTGAAACCGCGTTGATCTTGTTTGAGTGCCGTGTCGACACAGAGGGCTGCTGCCACGACCAAGGCCCGCAGCGGTCCCGTCAATGCCGGATTGAGTTGGACCACATAATTGTCCGCGGTTGTGAACAAGGTCTTCGCAATTCCTTCGAACGTCTTCGTGATCCGGCCGATTTCTTGTCCTGATGCGTCGAGAATGTTGAAGTTCCAGGCGCGCCAGTTCTCGGCGTTCAAGGTTCCCTGTTCCTGTCCGCCAACCATGAGCCCGAAGCGGATCTTGCCGATCGCGTTCTTCTGGATGACCTCACCGATCGGCGTTCCGTCGGCAGCGGAAATTTGGAACTTTGACTTGATGAACTTGCGCGGTCGAACGAGTCTCATGACCGGAGCATCACTCGCGTCGCGGATTTCGTAGGTGTGGGTCATGTATTGATCGAGACTCGAAACGAGACGCACCGCCTTCTTCAGGGTCGACTGACCCACCTGGGCAACGCTGCCGATCGGGTTTCCGTTCACGTCGAATACCTTGAACTCGGCCGTGAGTTCGATGAGCTTCGCCTTCTGGTTCACAACCAAAACTGGGTCAGTCATCAGATGTCCGGTTGGCGCTCCGGCGTGGGTTGCGCCGATGCCGGCCTGGCGGGCGACCTGATCTTGCACGCGGTCCGCTTCCGTGTCGCCCCTTGGTCTGCTGAAAGGGCTCGCTGGTGTCTCGGGAGCAGGTGGGAGCCCAGGCAGTTCGCTGTGCGTCGGGTCAAGTTCGTCGGCCATGAGAATTCGCTTTCAAGGATTGGAGGCCACAAAACCTAATTCAAATTCAGCCGTAGTAGCGCCAAGAGCCATCGCCAGGCGGAAAGTAGATTTTCACGCCGTTGACGAAGTCGATCTCTGCCGGAGTACACGGTTCCGACCGGTAGTTCGTGAAGGCCGGGTTCCCCGAATACGACTCGGCAAAGCAATCCATCGCAGCCTCTTCTCCGCCGATCGGGCTCCAGTCCATCGGGGCATTGCCATTCGATTCGAAAATTTCATCAATCCGGCGGGCCCATACGTGACCGGCCTCGTGAAGGGACACCGTCCCACGATGTGAATTCGACCGAGACAACCCGCCCGAAACGCAGATGTCCAGGCTGTACAACCGCCACGCGGGCGTGGAGGCAAACTCGGCCGTGACTGCTCCCCAATGGTTCCGATTGTCGATCTCGGGTGCCGGGCACTCGAACTCTGAAGTTCCGCGATAATGAATGGTGCCCGCGCCCATTTGAGCGACGATATTCGCGGCGTTGGCCTCCATCGCGGCGTTCTGGTTCGCGTCGTACACCGGGGGCCCACAAGCAGACACCGCAATCGCTAGGGCTACTGCTGGAACCCCAAGGGCCATGAGTGAACGACGCATCGGATGTAACCTCCATACTGGACTCTTGTGCGCAAGATACCGGAATAGGACAATAAGCGCCTAATCGTGTTTCTGCAGTGGGCAACGTGGCCCGGACTTGTTATCATTCCCTCTCCGCTTTGGGCCAACGTCGTCCCGAAAAGGAAACCGCATATCCGGTAACTGCACCAGTGGTGCTGTGTGAGAAGGACGACGATGCTGCATCGCTTTCCCCCGAAGCAGGGCTTGTATGACCCCGCGTACGAACACGACGCGTGTGGATTCGCGATGGTCGCTGACATGGGTGGCCACAAATCCCATGACATCGTTCAGAAGGCAATAACGGCGCTCTGCAATCTCGACCACCGAGGAGCGTCCGGTGCAGAGGTCAACACCGGCGACGGGGCAGGAATCCTGTTGCAAGTTCCCGACGCACTCTTCCGCGATGTTGCGGGCATCGAGTTGCCAGCACCCGGTCACTATGCGACCGGCATGGCCTTTCTCCCGCTGGAACATGTGGAAGACACCATCGCTGCATTCAACAAGATCGCTGAAGATGAAGGCGTCGCGGTCCTGGGCTGGCGCGAGGTGCCGACGCTGACAACCTCCGTCGGTCCGACCGCCATGGGAGTGGCGCCGGCGTTTTGGCAGGTGTTCATCGCTGCCGACGTCAAACGCGGAATCGATCTCGACCGTGCCATGTATCCCGTACGCAAACGCGCCGAACATGAGCTGGACATCTACTTCGCATCCCTCTCTGCGCGCACTTTCGTATACAAGGGCATGTTGACCACACATCAACTCGATGAGGTATTCCCCGATCTCAAAGACGAGCGGTGCCAGTCCGCGTTGGCCATCGTGCATTCGCGATTTTCCACAAATACGTTTCCGGCGTGGCCGCTTGCTCATCCATATCGATATATCGCGCACAACGGTGAGATCAACACGGTGCGCGGAAACCGCAACTGGATGCAAGCCCGTGAAGCGCTGCTGCAGAACGATCTGCTTGCGGGCGACATCGCACGCATTTCTCCGATCGTGACGCCTGAGGCGTCCGACTCTGCGAGTTTCGATGAGGTACTTGAGCTCCTCCACCTCGGTGGGCGTTCCTTGCCGCATGCAGTGCTGATGATGATCCCTGAGGCATGGGAAAACCACGAGTCCATGGATCCAGCTCGCCGCGCGTTCTACAAATATCACGCGTCGTTGATGGAACCGTGGGACGGCCCCGCCTCGATCGCCTTCACGGATGGGTCTGTCATCGGGGCAGTGCTCGACCGCAACGGTTTGCGACCCTCGCGATACTGGGTCACCGACGACGGTCTCGTCGTGCTTGCGTCAGAGGTCGGTGTCATTGAGATCGATCCCGCGCGAGTGACGAAGAAGGGTCGCCTGGAGCCAGGCCGCATGTTCCTTGTGGACACTGAGGCCGGACGCATCGTGGGCGACGATGAGATCAAGTCAACGCTCGCGGCCGCGGCGCCGTATCAGCAATGGCTTGACGAGAACCTCATCCAAATCGCAGACCTTCCACCGCGTCACGAACTCACACCGCAACGCAGCTCTGTGCTGCGTCAGCAGCGGATGTTCGGGTATACCGAGGAGGAGCTCCGCATACTCATCGCGCCCATGGCGCGGTCGGGAGCGGAGGCGATCGGCTCGATGGGAACCGATACGCCGATCGCAGTGCTGTCTGATCGCCCTCGTTTGTTGTACGACTACTTCCAACAGTTGTTCGCGCAGGTCACGAACCCGCCGCTCGATGCGATCCGCGAAGAACTCGTGACCTCTCTCGGGCGAACCCTCGGGCCAGAAGGTGATTTGCTGGATGCCACTGCCGAACAGTGCCGACAGGTCGCGATCTCGACGCCGGTCATCACGAACGAAGAACTCGCAAAGCTCCGCTATATCGACGAAGACGGGGCAGGAAAGGGCCATCGAAGCACCACAATCGACGCGGTGTTCCCAGCGGGCACCGGTGCAGACGGACTGCGTGCCGCCCTTGATGGAATTTGCGCGCAGGCATCGCTAGCGATTGTCGGAGGGGCGACGATCATCATCCTCTCCGACCGGTATGCGGACGAGCAGAGTGTGCCGATACCTGCACTCCTCGCAATCGGAACGGTGCATCACCACCTCATTCGCGAGCGGACGCGGACCCAAGTCGGTCTTGTCGTTGAAACCGGCGAAGCGCGTGAGGTGCACCATTTCGCATTGCTGCTTGGATTCGGTGCGGCCGCAGTCAACCCCTATTTGGCATTCGATTCGCTGAGCGACATGGTGCGCGAGCACAAATTGCCTTCGACGATCACCGCACGCCAAGCGGCAAAGCTCTATGTCAAAGCAGTCGGCAAGGGCATGCTGAAAGTGATGTCAAAGATGGGCATCTCAACGGTCGCGAGCTACACCGGGTCGCAAGCGTTTGAGGCGATAGGTATTGGCGAAGAGCTCATCGAGCGATGTTTCACGGGGACGACGTCCCGTGTCAAAGGCATCGGCTTCGCAGAAGTCGCGAAGGAAGCGCAGGCGCGCCACGCTTCGGCATATCCACAACGACCTTCGGAACTCGCGCACCGAGGCTTGAAAATTGGCGGCGAGTACCAGTGGAGGCGTGAAGGGGAGTTCCATCTCTTCAACCCCGAGACCGTGTACCTGTTGCAGCACGCGACGCGCCAAAAACGCTTTGACACTTTCCGCGAGTACACGAAACTCGTGGATGACCAAGCTGAGCGTCTTGCGACGCTGCGCGGCCTATTCGCATTCCGCGCGGATCGTGAACCCGTGGCCATCGAAGAAGTTGAGCCAGTCAGCGACATTGTGAAGCGGTTCTCGACGGGGGCGATGAGCTACGGCTCGATCTCGAAAGAGGCGCACGAGAATCTTGCGATTGCCATGAATCGCATCGGAGGTAAGTCGAATACCGGCGAAGGCGGTGAAGACGCTGATCGGTTTGTTCGAGATGAGAACGGCGACTTGCGTCGCTCCGCGATCAAACAAGTGGCATCGGGTCGCTTCGGTGTGACCTCTGAATACCTGACCAATGCCGACGACATCCAGATCAAGATGGCGCAAGGGGCAAAGCCCGGAGAAGGCGGACAGCTTCCGGGCCACAAGGTGTATCCCTGGGTTGCGCGCACGCGTCATTCCACGCCAGGCGTGGGCCTGATTTCGCCACCTCCGCACCACGACATCTACTCGATTGAAGATCTCGCACAACTGATTCACGACTTGAAGAACGCGAACCCTTCCGCGCGTGTGCACGTGAAACTGGTGAGCGAAGTCGGAGTTGGAACGGTCGCTGCGGGCGTATCGAAGGCTCACGCGGACGTTGTATTGATTTCGGGACACGACGGGGGCACGGGCGCGTCGCCGCTGACCTCGATCAAACACGCTGGCACGCCGTGGGAACTCGGCTTGGCGGAAACGCAACAAACGCTGCTTCTCAACGGTTTGCGTGATCGCATCGTGGTTCAGGTCGATGGGCAATTGAAGACTGGACGCGACGTCGTCATCGCAGCGCTGCTCGGTGCGGAGGAGTTCGGGTTTGCAACAGCTCCGCTCGTTGTTTCGGGGTGCGTGATGATGCGCGTCTGTCACCTCGACACGTGCCCGGTCGGAATCGCGACCCAGAACCCAGAATTGCGAAAGAAGTTCGCCGGTACGCCGGAATTCGTCGTCACATTCTTCGAGTTCATCGCTGAAGAAGTTCGCGAGCTGCTGGCTTCGCGTGGGGTCCGCAGCATCGCAGACGCGGTCGGGCACGTCGAACTGCTGAACGCCAATCGTGCGATTGACCACTGGAAGAGCGCGGGTCTCGATGTTTCAACGATCTTGCATGTTCCGAGTAACCCCTATCGGCAGACACTCCACTGTTCGACGATGCAAGACCACGGTCTCGACAGAGCCCTCGACCAAGAACTGATTCGCCTCGCGGCGCCAGCGCTCGACGCGAAGGAACCGGTACGAATCGAGATGCCAATTCGGAACGTCAACCGCACCGTCGGGACGATGCTCGGGCACGAGATCACGAAACGCTACGGCGCAACAGGTCTTCCGGACGACACGATTGTTGTGCACTTCACCGGCTCGGCGGGCCAGAGTTTTGGCGCATTCCTGCCGAGAGGCATCACGATGGAACTACGAGGCGATGCAAACGACTACTTCGGCAAAGGACTGTCCGGCGGCCGTGTAATTGTTGCGCCACCAGAAGAAAGCCAGCTCGTGGCCGAGGACAACATCATCGCGGGCAACGTGATTCTCTACGGAGCGACGAGCGGTGAGGCATTCCTCCGCGGACGAGTTGGCGAACGTTTTTGCGTGCGCAACTCCGGTGTGACCGCAGTGGTCGAGGGAGTCGGTGATCATGGCTGCGAATACATGACCGGCGGGAGAGTTGTGGTGCTCGGAACGACAGGCCGAAACTTTGGTGCCGGCATGTCGGGCGGTGAAGCCTTCGTCTGGGACCCGACGAGCGTGTTCGCGAACCACGTCAACTTCGAAATGGTGGACCTCGATCCGCTCGACGAAGACGACCGCATGTGGCTGCGATCCACAATTTCTCGCCACCAAGAACTGACGGGTTCCAAGGTCGCCGAACGACTCCTCGCTCAATGGAGCACGTCAGTCGAACAGTTCAGAAAGGTCATGCCGAAGGATTACAAGCGGGTGATCCGAGCGGCAGCCGAGGCGGAGGCGAAAGGCATCCCGGTCGACGAAGCAATCATGGCATCGGCCCACAACTAGACGACCGTTCGCGGGCGAGAAACGAGAGGCACCACGCGATATGGGTGACGCAACAGGATTCATGAAATACGACAGGAACACGCCGACCCGGCGTTCAGTTCCCGTGAGATTGCGCGACTGGAAAGAGGTCTACGAACCGTTTCCGAAGAACGAACTCGAGTCGCAGGCGAGCCGTTGCATGGATTGCGGGATTCCCTTTTGCCATCGCGGGTGCCCGCTGGGAAATCTCATTCCCGAGTGGAATGACCTTGTCTATAGAGACGACTGGACCGGCGCGGCCGATCGACTGCACGCCACGAACAATTTTCCGGAGTTCACCGGGCGCTTGTGTCCGGCCCCATGCGAGGGAGCGTGCGTTGTCGGGGTGAATCGTGACCCCGTGACGATCAAACAGGTCGAAGTCACCATTGCTGAAGAAGCATTCGCGCGCGATGGTGTTCATCCGGTGCTGCCGACGGTGAAGACCGGCAAGCGTGTCGGGGTCGTCGGCTCAGGGCCTGCAGGGTTGGCTGCAGCACAACAGCTCACCCGCGCCGGGCATGAGGTCACCGTGTACGAGCGCGCCGACCGAATCGGCGGGCTGATGCGCTATGGCATTCCCGAATTCAAAATGGAAAAGGCGATCATCGATCGGCGTCTTGCGCAGATGGAGGCGGAAGGCACAACGTTCGTCACGGGCTGCAATGTGGGCGTCGACCTCACGGCAGAGGATCTTCGACGCACCAACGACGCCATCGTGCTCGCCGGCGGTGCCACACAATGGCGTGACCTCCCGATACCGGGCAGGGAGCTCGCAGGGATCTATCAAGCGATGGAGTTCCTGCCCGATGCAACCCGCGTGGTGCTCGGCGATTTGGAAGACCATCCAGAAAACGCCTCGGGGCGCCATGTCGTCATCATCGGGGGCGGTGACACTGGAGCAGATTGCCTCGGAACCGTGCTGCGTCACGGATGTGCGTCGGTGCACCAATTCGAAATCCTGCCGCGTCCACCCGAGTCGCGTTCCGAATCGAACCCGTGGCCGCTCTACCCGATGGTCTACCGGGTCTCCTCTGCACATGAAGAAGGTGGAGAGCGGGTCTACTCCGTGAACACCGAATGTTTTCTCGGCGATGACTCCGGGCGTGTCTCCAAGCTGCGTGCCCACGAAGTCAGGAGTGCCATTGTCGATGGTCGCCCCACCTTTGAAAAGATCGAGGGTTCTGACTTTGAGTTGCCATGCGACCTCGTGTTGTTGGCAATGGGATTCGTCGGGCCCGAGCGGTCTCCTCTGTTGGCTGATCTCGAGGTCGAGTTCGATGCACGCGGCAACGTGCAGCGCGACGCACAGTGGACTTCCAGTTCTGCGGGCGTGTTTGTCGCGGGAGATATGGGTCGGGGGCAGAGCTTGATCGTGTGGGCGATCGCTGAAGGGCGGTCTGTCGCTGCCGCGGTGGATGCCTATCTGATGGGAGAGACTCAACTCCCTTCACCCGTGCGACCGACCGACCGACCGTTGATGTAGCGAATCGTTGGTCGATTCGTTCGTCGACCGCTGCTTCTAGGATCGCGCATCATGTCGGAACGCCCTCTTGAGCTCAGCGCACACGCGTCCGCCTATTCGCGGTTCCGCTGGTTGTTCTGTGCATGGGCCGCGAGTCGAGCGATCACGGTCCTCGCATGGTGGGCTTCGACCCACTCTCGCGGTGCTCGAGGTTTTGTGTCCTGGGATGGTGCCGCATACGTATCGATCGCCCAGCACGGGTATACGAATCTGACGGACACGCTCTTCTTCCCTCTGTTTCCGTGGCTCTCGCGGTCGCTCACATTTGGGACACTGATCAGTGCCGAAACTGCTGCAATCGTTGCTGCGAACGTTTGCGCGCTGCTTGCCGCGTGGCTTATCGCGAAACTCTGCGATGAGTGTTCGATCGGCGGCGGTACATGGGCGGGTGTGATCTGGATTGTCTTCCCGGCTGCGTTTGTGACGGTGATACCGTACCCGGAAGGGCTAACGGTCTGCGCCACCTGTGCGACCCTGATCTTCGCGTTGCGGCGCAATTGGCCGATGGTCGGTGTGTTTGCACTCGCGACAACGATTTCACGTCCAACGGGGTTTCTCATTGGCGTGCCACTGGTGCTCATGGCGTTCCAGACTGATCGCCGTCGAATCGGTGCATGGATGTCACTACTCGGCATACCGCTCGGACTTTTCATTTACTCACGAGCCGTCAATGGGGTCGGAGGTCTCCGGGAGATCTTGGATCAGCAGCGCAGTGTGAAGCGCCGTGGCCCTGTGATTGATCCGCTGCGTGCAGGATGGAAGGCGCTCGACATTGGCATGAGCGATCGCCGCCTGGGCCCGATCATCCACGTCGTAACACTCACCTTGGTGGTTACGGTGCTCTGGGTCGGATGGAAACTGATTCCCCGTTCCTTGTGGTGGTACTCGGCCGCGATGGCGTTGGTGGTCTTTAGTGCGAGCAATTTGGATTCGACCGAGCGATACGCGCTTGCGATCGTGCCACTCTTTGTCGTCGTCGGCACGGTGCTCGATCGGGTCGGGCCAAAACGCATGATTTTCGGAGCGAGTGTGATAGCGCAAGGCATGTACGCCTACGCGACGTTTCGCGGACACGCCGTCCCATGATGCTCAAGTACCATGCACGGCTGAGGGGGAATGATGAGCGTACGTGACGAAGTAACCGAGTGGCTCGCAGCAAATTGGGATCCAGATGTGACCACACGAACCTGGTGGGATCGCCTCGCTGAAAGCGGCTGGGGAGCCCCGATGTGGCCGAAAGAGTGGCATGGTCGTGGTCTCGGCCGCGCCGAAGCGAACGAAGTCGGTTCGGCATTTCGCGCTGCGGGTGCAATTGGTGCGCCAGCGGGGCTCGGCATGTTGCTCGCCGCCCCGACGATCTTGGTCCACGGTACAGACGTTCAGAAAGCTCGGTATCTCCGATCGATTCTCGACGGGACCGAGGCGTGGTGTCAGCTGTTCTCCGAGCCAGGCGCGGGGTCTGACCTCGCCAGCCTTTCCTGCAAAGCAGAGCGCGACGGTGATGAATGGGTGATCACGGGGCAGAAAGTCTGGACGAGTCACGGACACCTCTCGGATCTCGGAATGTTGATTGTCCGGACAGATCCGAACGCCCCGAAGCACCGAGGCATTTCCTACTTCGCAATCGACATGCACCAACCGGGTATCGAAGTTCGTCCGCTCAAGGAGATGACCGGCCGAGCGATGTTCAACGAAGTGTTTCTCGACGAGGCACGGGTCCCGGATTCGGCGAGGATCGGTGACCTCGGCGCGGGCTGGGCCGTCACCAACACGACCTTGGCGGCGGAACGTTCTGGACTCGGAGCAGGCGCTGCCGGTGCTGAAGGCGGAGCATTTCCCGGCAAGATTTCTGGCAATCTCGATCGGTTGGCTGGGAGCATGCGGAACAAAAAGGGTTCTGTTGCTGCGATGGGAACATTGGCGACCGGCAGTTATGCCTATCTCAAGAACATCGCGGAACAGAATGGCGCACTCAATCGCCCCGCGGTTCGGCACGCGCTCGTTCGGCTTTGGACGATCGACAAACTCGGGCGAGTCTCATCGTTGCGAGCCCGCGCGAATGCGCGACGCGGCCAGGGGTTGACCGGCGGCGAGGCGAACCTCGCGAAGCTTGCACAGTCGGAAATTGCGCGCACGGTCACGAACCTCGGCCCCAGCATCCTGGGAGCAGGAGGAATGCTGTCGGGCGCGGACGCACCCGACGAAGGTGTGATTGCCGAGATGGCATTGTTCGCCGCGGCGACCTCCATTTATGGGGGCAGTGATCAAATCCAGCGAAACATCATTGGAGAACGTGTTCTTGGTCTCCCGAAAGAACCTGGGCCCGATAAAGACACACCTTTTCGCGAGCTAAGAATCAATTAGCGGCGCTGTTTGGCGCGGCCTCCGAGAACTCGGGCGGCGCGTCCCCGACACGGCGCGCCATCTTCTTGCCAAGCTGCATGAACGGCTTCTCGATCAGGTAATACGAGAATGCCGCGGTTGCGATGGAACAAGCCATCCAGACTGCCACGGTCAACATCGCGTGATGAGCGACGGACACCCCGAACGCTGGAACGGCATTGATGACGATCGGATGACTCAAGTACAAGGAATAACTAATGAGTCCGAACCAAGCGAAGAATTTCGGGATTGGTACGTGACGGAGCACAAGCCCGAGTGCGAACAACCCGTACGCCACAAAGAACGTGGCGAGCTCCGCGCCCATCGTCAGTTTCGCTCCGCTCAAAGGGTCTGCGTACACAGTGAACGACCCGAGATGGGCGATCACAATCGCGACGAGCGCCCCGAGGTAGATCGCCCACGCTGATTTCCATGAAACTTCTCCGACGGCAGCCCGGTACATGACCGTTCCGACGAACATCGTCATCAAGAGCAAACACGCAAACCACAGCGCGGGGCCACGATTCAAGAAGAGCAATCCAGCACCGAGCGTCAGGACAATTGCGAGGGCGGTGGATCCGCCGAAGCCATTCGACAACATGGCAATGCCCGCGGTGATTATGCATACAACTGCAACGGCGATGATCAGTGTCAACCTCGAGCCTTGGTTGAACAGGTTTGAAAGCGGCTCGGCGCCGAGTGCTCCGACGATGGCCGCGCCGACCATGAACGCAATCGCGATTTCACGCGAGCGCTTTTGGAAGCGCGCCAGAAAGAACGCTGTGACGAGCACGTAGAAGATGAGCTCGAAGCCGAGTGTCCACGCGTTTCCGAGCACGAGCGGCTGTCGAAAGAACTCGGGCACCATCCCGATATTCGTAACGAAGAACTCGACGCGCTCGATGAATCCTGAGGGCACGTTGGTAACGGCGGGAATCGGGTAGCGACCGAACAGATACGCCACGAGAGCGACGACCAGGGCGAACCAGTAGGGGGGAAACAGGCGGAAGAACCGCGACACCCAAAACCGTTGAGCAGTCCGGTAGCGCTCCAATGAGACTGGCACGATGAAACCGCTGACCAGGAAGAACAGGATCACGCCCATTTCGCCTGGTCGAAACGTCGAGGTCGCCCACTTTCGATAGGCCATGCTCTGGTATTCGGCTGCGTGTTGGAACACGACGATCCCGGCGGCGACGCCTCTCAAGACGTCAAGAAATCCGAATCGAGTCGAAGGCTGTGCGGCTCGCTTCACTGGCCCGATCGTAGACGAAGTGGTTGGCGTGCCGAGTGGCTTGCGCCAGCCTGTCCAGGGCGTATACGGATCAATCGGGCCTGTACCGTTGGCGGTCGACAACGGCTCTGGAGGATTCGTGGACCTTGGATTCATGCTCGGGTATTGGGGCGCTCAACCGCCAGCAAATCCCGTTCCGCTCATGCAACTCGCGGAATCGCTCGGATACAAATCAGTGTGGACTGCGGAAGCGTACGGTTCTGATGCGCTCACGCCACTTGCGTGGTGGGGGAGCCAAACCAACGCGATCCAGCTCGGCACATCGATCGTGCAAATGTCGGCCCGCACACCAACCGCAACGGCCATGGCCGCACTCACCCTCGATCACCTCTCCGGCGGCCGCTTCATTCTCGGGCTCGGCGCATCGGGCCCTCAGGTCGTCGAGGGATGGTACGGCCAGCCGTACGCAAAGCCACTTGCACGCACCCGTGAATACGTACAGATCATTCGAGACGTGCTCGCCAGGGAGGACCGACTTGTTGCGGAAGGTCCGCATTACAAGATTCCCGTCGAAGGCGGCACGGGCCTCGGAAAAGCGGTCAAGTCGATCACGCATCCTCTGCGACAAGATCTCCCGATCTACCTCGCCGCAGAAGGCCCCAAGAACGTCGCACTCACTGCAGAGATCGCAGACGGTTGGCTTGCTATCTATTACTCGCCCGCTGTGGACGATTTCTACCGAGACGCGCTGGCGGAGGGATTTGCACGACCTGGTGCGCGACGC
>JBARPG010000094.1:0-4611 GCA_049642885.1 Acidimicrobiia bacterium
CATCCCCATCCCGGCATGGCGGCTTCGAAGAATCGGAGCTCCTGACGATCGACCCTGTGCCCAGAACGTGCTTCTAATCGCCCAACACGTGGTCGGGCTCTTCCTCGTTGGACCCATCCGTGAATAACGACGGTTCCGCGGGGATATCGGACGGTGGAACAACGCCGAGGTGTGCATACGCTCGAACGGTCGCGCAGCGGCCGCGGGGAGTTCTCATCAACAGCCCACGCTGCAACAAGTACGGCTCATAGACCTCTTCAACAGTGTCAGCGGCTTCGCCGATCGCTGCCGCCACTGTGGTCAGCCCCACGGGCTGGCCGCGAAAGGTATCGACCAGGGCGTGGAGAATGAGTCGGTCGACTTTGTCCAGGCCGAGCGCGTCCACCTCAAAGAGTTCACACGCGTCGCGTGCGACGGTGGCAGTGATCGAACCATTCGCTCGCGTCTCCGCGAAGTCTCGCACGCGCCTCAAGAGACGATTCGCGATACGCGGAGTGCCCCGCCCGCGCGTGGCAATTGCCTGGACCGCTCCGTCGTCGATTGGGATCCCCATGATCGACGCCGTGCGGCGAACAATGATCTCGAGATCCGACGGTTCGTAGAAATCGAGACGCGCAACGAACCCGAATCGGTCGCGCAGCGGTGACGACAGCAATCCCGTTCGAGTGGTGGCACCAACGAGGGTGAACCTAGGCAAGTCGATGCGGATTGTCTTTGCGGTCGGGCCCTTGCCGATGATGAGATCGAGCTGAAAGTCTTCCATCGCCGTGTACAGCACTTCTTCCACGGTGCGCGCCATCCGATGGATTTCGTCAACGAACAGCACATCGCCGTCGTCAAGGTTCGAGACGATTGCAGCGAGGTCGCCTGCCCGCTCGAGCGCGGGGCCGCTCGTAATGCGCAAGGCTGTCTCTAGCTCATTCGCAACGATGCCTGCCAATGTCGTCTTTCCCAAGCCCGGAGGACCAGCAAAGAGCAAGTGATCCACCGCCTGGCCACGAGCGCGGGCAGCACCGAGCATCACATTCAAATGCTCTTTGAGCTGCGCTTGACCGACGAATTCCGAAAGCCGCTTCGGTCGCAGTGTGACCTCATCGACGAGATCGGACTCGGATTGGGTTGGTTCGACGATGTTCTCGCGGCTACTCATCAGCGTGCCCCGAGGTTTCGCAACGCCTCTTTTATGAGCACATCAGATGCGCGCGTCGGATCGACCGATGCGAGTGCCTCGCGGATTTCTTCCGGCCGATATCCCAAACCTTCGAGCGCTGCTCTCGCTTCACCGAGCGCAACTGACGCGGACCCTCCCGTTGCGCCTGGAAGCAGCAACACGTCAGGTTCACCAAGGCGACTCCGCATTTCAATCATCAGGCGCTGTGCTGTTCGCTTCCCTATGCCGGGCACTTCCGTGAGGGCATCGACGTCTTCGCTCGCCACGGCGACTCGCAACTGTTCGGCAGTGAACGTTGACAGCATCGTCAGCGCGAGTTTCGGACCAACCCCGGTTGTGCCGATCAACAATTTGAACAGGTGACATTCGTCGCGGGTTTCGAACCCATACAGAACCATCGCGTCTTCGCGCACGTGCAGATGCGTATGCAAGAACACTGTCCCTCCGAGAGCAGTGCGCGTTGGAACGTGCACGAGGTACCCGACGCCGTTGACGTCGAGCAGCACATCACCATCGAGCGCGCTACTCATGACCGTGCCTCGAAGCGCTCCAATCATGAGGAGCTCCGAACCGCCGCAGCAATCGCGGCGGCGAGGCGCGGGGAGGCGGTTGAAGCGGTCCCGGTGCGGCTGAGGTGGGTACCGCCACCATGCAGTCCGCAGAACGCAAGCGCCAACGCGTCGGCAGCATCGGCCTGACGAATCGGTTCGGCGAGGTCGAAGACTCGCGGCAACATTGCCTGGATCTGCTGTTTGTCAGCACATCCGTCTCCGGTGAGCGCAAGTTTGACTTCGTTCGGAGAAAACATCACAACGGGGATACCGCGGCGAGCGGCAACCAACATTGCGATCCCCGAGGCTTGGCCGACCGCCATCGCCGTTCGGGCGTTCGCCTGGAAGAGCACGCGCTCGATCGCAATTCGGCCTGGCGTGAACTCGTCACAGAGTTGGCCGAGCTGCGATTCCAATTCAAGGAGGCGCATCGGCAATGCCTCGTCGGGATGCGTACGGATCACTCCCGCCGACCGACAGACGGGCCGATTCGTGCCGCGTTCGGCAACGGCGAACCCGCATCGTGAGAGTCCCGGGTCTACCCCGAGTACCGCCGAATCGAACATGAGTTCGATCGTAGTGTTCCTACCACTCGCTCCGGTGGACGCTGAAACCACCGACTCGGACACAACGGGCTTCGCCAGCGCGTCAGATTTTCAGTGAGCGGACGCGCTCCCCAGCGATCGCAGCACTTCGAGCAGCTCGCCCGGTTTGCGGTAGGTGACCCCGATTACCGCAACGTGCTTGTAACGCACCACGCCCTGCGCGTCGAGGATGAACACCGATCGGCGGAGCTTGATCAGCGGTGCCGTCACCTCGTACGCGGCAGCGACGCTGAGATCTGTGTCGGCGAGCAGCGGAAACGGGAGGGATCGCTTGGAAGCGAAGCCCTCGTGCGAATCCACGCCTTGCGGGGAAATGCCCACCACGGCCGCGTCAAGCGCTCGAAACTCTTCGAACTCGTCGCGGTAACTGCACAACTGGGCGGTGCAGCCTGGCGTGTTGTCTCCGGGATAGAAGGCGATCACGAGCGGTGCCCCGCGGAACTCGGAAAGGGAGAACTCTCGGCGCTCTCCGTTGACAATTCCCTGCAGAGTGAACTCGGGAGCACGTTCGCCGAGGTCAGCACTCATGCCGACACCTCAGCGATGATCTCATCGGAAACCGACACGTTCGAATAGACGTTGTTGACATCATCGTGTTCTTCGAGCATGTCAATGACACGAAGTACCGACTTCGCCGCAGTGGCATCATCCACCGCAACTTCGGTGGATGAAATCATCGTGAGCTCGGTGTTCTTCGGTGTTAGGCCCGCCGCCACGAGTGCATCTCGAACTGCAGTGAACTCCGTTGCGGGAACAAGCACTTCCCACTGCCCGTCTTGTTTCTCGATATCTTCCGCACCGGCTTCGAGTGCCACCATCATGATCTCGTCTTCGTCGACGGCACCATCGAGGTAAATCAGGCCCTTGCGTTCGAATTGCCAACCGACCGCGCCTGGCTCTGCCATTGAACCGCCGGACTTAGAGAAGATGTTCTTGATTTCGGCGCCGGTGCGATTTCGATTATCGGTCAGTGTCTCGACATACACGGCGACCCCGTGCGGGGCGTACCCCTCGTAGGTCACCGCCTCGTACCGCACACCTTCAAGTTCCCCGGTGCCGCGTTTGATGGCTCTCTCAATGTTGTCCTTGGGCATTGAACCATCGCGCGCTTTTTGAACCATCGAGCGGAGGGTCGGGTTGGCTTCGATGTCCCCGCCGCCTTCACGGGCCGCAACCTCGATTTGTCGTGCCAGTCGAGCAAACAAGCGACCTCGCGCAGCATCAGCCGCACCCTTCGCGTGCTTGATCGAATGCCATTTGGAATGGCCGCTCATAATGCATCCTCCAAGAATCGTTCGTGAACTCTTGCATCCCGCGTGAGCTCAGGGTGAAAACACGCGCCATGCCGACGCGCCTGACGAATCCAAACGGGATCTCCGTCGAGACGAGCGAGGACTTCGACCTCTGGTCCGACGTCGACAATACGGGGTGCGCGGATGAACACGCCATGCAGCGGGAGCGTGCCACCGCCGAGGTCGAGTGGGGCCTCGAACGACTCCTTCTGTCCCCCATACGCATTGCGGACGGCGGCGACATCGAGTCCACCAAGGGTTTTGGGATGCCCATCACGGGCGAGGTCCTTCACCTCGCGGGCAAGCAATATCAGGCCTGCACAAGTACCGAGCACCGGCAGCCCGTCAGCGAGGGTTCGCTGCAACGGGGTTCGGAGCTCCGAAGTATCGAGCAGCTTTGAGACCGTGGTGGATTCGCCTCCGGGAATAATCAGCGCGTCGCAACGCTCAAGATCCTCGCGAGTTCGAACCCGGAATCCAAACTGGCCGCAGTCCGCGATCCGTTCGAGATGTGCCCGCACCGCACCTTGTAGTGCGAGAACTCCGACACCCCGTTGCATACAGCAACTACCAACCGCGGTCAGCGAGCTTTGTTTCGAGCTGGTCTATCTCGGCGCCACGCATCGCCTCGCCGAGTCCGCGTGAAACCTTTGCAACGATGCTGGCATCGAGGTAGTGCGTGGTCGCCTCAACGATTGCCTTCGCTCGCGTCGCGGGATCCTCGGATTTGAAGATGCCTGAGCCGACGAACACTGACTCCGCCCCCAATTGCATCACCAATGCCGCATCCGCAGGCGTGGCAATACCGCCCGCGCAGAACAGTGGAACGGGCAACCTGCCGGTGTCCGCGACCTCGTTGATCAATTCGAACGGTGCACCGAGTTGTTTCGCCCAACTCATCCGCTCCATCGGTTCTGAGGCCGCCAGCGCTGCGATCGCCGTTCGAATGGTGCGGAGGTGTCGCACCGCCTCAACGATGTTTCCGGTTCCCG
>JBARPG010000095.1:0-2953 GCA_049642885.1 Acidimicrobiia bacterium
GAGCGGGAGCTCCTCAACGCGACCCGCCGAGTCAAGCAGGATCACGCGGTTCGTGTCGACTTGGAAACCTGCGTCTGCGGCGGAAACATCATTCGCAACGAGCCAATCGAGGCTCTTCGCTCGGAGCTTTTCGGTAGCGTTGGCCAACAGCTCGGCGGTCTCTGCAGCGAACCCCACGAGCACAGGCCGAGCGTGCGCTGGCATGGCACCGAGCTCGGCCAGGATGTCAGGGGTTGGTTCCAAAATGATCTCTGGAAGGCCGTCTTTCTTCTTCAACTTGCAATCTGCGCTTGCTTTTGGCCGAAAGTCGGCAACTGCCGCCGCCATCACAATCACCTGAGCTGTCGGCGTGAGTGCGAGCACCGCACTCCGCAGTTCCTCCGCAGTCTCAACGCCAATGACTTCGACGCCAAAAGGAGCAGGCCGTTCGACCGTCGAAATCAATGTGACCTTCGCTCCGCGTCGCACCGCGGCCTCGGCGACGGCATAGCCCATCTTCCCCGAGGAGCGATTTGCGATGACACGCACCGGGTCGATCGGTTCTCGTGTTCCGCCCGCGGTGACGACGACATGCTGTCCGGCAAGATCGCGTAGCTGCGCCGAATTCACGCAACGCAGAACGGTTGCAAGTATTGAATCGGTGGAGGCTAAGCGTCCTGCCCCGATATCCCCACCAGCAAGGATGCCGGTTTCGGGCTCGACAACTGAAACCCCGCGCTCGACAAGTAGAGCGATGTTGTATGCCGTCGCTGGGTGCTCCCACATCTCGGTGTGCATGGCCGGCGCAACAATCACAGGTGCACGCGTCGCGAGCAGAGTGGCCGTGAGGAGGTCGTCGCCAATGCCCGCCGCGTACTTTGCAATCAGGGTCGCCGTCGCTGGAGCAATGACCACAACATCGGCCCGTTGCCCAAGGCGCGTGTGGGGAATCACGTCATCGGCGCCAAAGAGCGCGTCCTGCACAGGTTCGGAGGCAAGGGCCGACAGGGTCGTTGCACCAATGAATCGGTGCGCTGCCTTCGTCATGACGGGAAGCACCGTCGCTCCCTCGGCGATCATCGCGCGGCATAGCTCAACCGACTTATAGGCAGCGATGCCCCCACTGACACCGAGCACAACGGTCACGCCATGCAGCGAACCCGCCGGGTGATGTTCGCTCACGCCTGGTCAGGCCTCTTCGTCGGCCTCATCCGTCACGTCAGACGGGGCCGCAATGGAAACGATCTTTCCTGCGTCAATTTCTTCGAATGCAATCGAGAGCGGCTTACGTGAAACCGACACAACCTGGGGCGGTACGATCTTGCCCAGACCTTCACCAAGCTGATTGTTGTATTGGTTGATCTCTCGCGCGCGGCGCGAGGACAATGTGACGAGAGTGAATTTCGAGTCCACGCGCACAAGAAGATCTTCGAGTTTCGGTTCCATGAGGGCCTCCTGGTCTGCTGACCATTCACCGAGCAACCAATACCCATGCGGATTAGTTGCTCAAAGACGTCAGGCCTATCAGCCTTCTGTTGCTGACGGGCGATTGGGGTAATTGTCAAGGATACCAGCGATTTCCGCCGCACAACGATCCACGTCGTCATTCACAACGGAAACGTCGAAACGATCGGCCCGTTCCAGCTCGGTGTGCGCTGCATCAAGACGCTCCGCGATGGCCACAGGGCTGTCGTGCCCACGAGTGACGATGCGTCGTTCCAGCTCGTTCGTTGATGGGGGTTTGAGGAATACGAGCACGGCTTCGGGGAAACGGTCCTTGACACTCAGTGCACCCTGCACATCAATTTCGAGGAGCACATCGTCACCTCGGGTCAGGGCCGCAATCACGGGTGCCGCGGGCGTTCCCTTCCACTCCCCATATACCTCAAATGCCTCAAGCAGTTCACCCGCGACTCGTCGCCGATCAAATTCGGACCGCTCGACAAAGTGGTAATGCTTTCCATCGATTTCACCGGGGCGGGGAAGGCGGGTCGCAAGCGACACGGATTCCCAAAACGGTCGGAGTTCTTTGAGGCGGCGCACGACGGTGCCCTTCCCCACTCCCGAGGGCCCAGCAATGACGACAAGGATGCCGTGAGGCGCCAGAGCATCATTCATGAGCAAATTTTCGGATGGCGCAACAGGCCTTCACGCTGGCGAGGGCCCAGGCCTTTTACGCGGCGACTGTCGGCAATCTCGAGTTCGATCATTAGACGGCGAGCGTGGACCTTGCCGAGTCCGGGCAGGGATTCGAGCGCCGTGCGCACTTTGAGTTTCGCCACCATTGGTTCACGTTCAGCTTCTTGAAACAACGCGTCGAGGGAAAGTTCACCGGATTTCAATTTGGCCTTAACGTCAGCGCGCACGCGGCGCGCCTCTGCGGCTTTTTCGAGCGCTGCACGACGTTGTTCTGAACTCAAAGGTGGTGGCGTATTCGACACGCGAACCTCCTCGTGACGCCGGGCGCGAAGTATAGGCAGCTACGCGAACTCTGCAATCGCTCCCTGGCGGAAATCAGGCTCCGCTGAGCGCAAGTTCTACTTCTGCGGTCACAGCGATTGCAGCGGCACGCGGGTCGGCAGCGGCCGTGACCGTGCGACCGATCACCAAACAACTCGCTCCAGAACGAATTGCATCACCCGGCGCTGCAACTCTCGCTTGATCATCGAGTCGAGCCCCTGCCAAGCGCACCCCCGGCACCATCGTTATGAGCCCCGTGTCCACCGACTGAACCTGTGAAAGCTCCTGCGCGGAGCAAACAATTCCGGGCATTCCAGCCTCACGTGCGGTCGCAAGACGCGTAGCAAACGCGGTCGTATCAGTGTCTGAAGTCAATACGGTGACGGCCAACCCCATCGGTCGCCGGCTCCCTGGATGCGTTCCATCTGCAAGCCCAACAAGTCCGGCACGAAGCATGGCAGCTCCACCGGTCGCGTGAAAGGTTGTGAAACGCACATCGAGCGCGGCGATCGAG
>JBARPG010000096.1:0-3896 GCA_049642885.1 Acidimicrobiia bacterium
CGGCTCGAGTGAGCGAACATCACTGCGGTAGGTGAAGGTCACGACGGAAGACTTTGCAATTGCTTCCCAGAATGTCGCTGCCTCGCTCGCTTCATATGCGTCAACAAATTCGAAACGGGCACTCGAGGTGACATCGTCGAATTCGCGTCCACCGAGTTTGTTCAGGGCGCGATTTGCCAGGCTCCGTCCGACGTTCGCGGAGACCAGCGCCAATTGGAGCGCGGTTCGTTCTTCACGGGTCAGATCGAGGTCAGCCAATCGAGGCTGCACGATCTCATAGCGGTACTCGCCGCCTGCGTCGCCTGGTGAGTCGATCTCGAGTGCGATTCCGCTTTCTCTCAACAAATCCTTGTCTCGCTCGAATTGCCTGCGGGCAGAGGCGTGTTCGGGCGGGTATCCCTCGATCAGCTCTTGGATCTCTTCGAACGTCGCAGACCGGGTGAGCAGTAGTGCAACCAAGTTCAGGAGGCGTTCTTCGCGCGGGATGCTCACGATTTGCCATGCTCTTGAATCGAGGTTGCGGCGTACGCGCCCGCAACGGCTGCAGCCTCGAAGAACACCTCGTCCTCCGCGGCGCTACGCCCCATTGAGGTCACGTGCAAATTGAGATCGGCGAAACGCTCGACGATCCCCACCGGTGGATGCGAAAGAATCTCATGCTGTGTAGCCAGGCCGGTCGCATCGAGATCGGCGCGAATCTCCGCTTCCTCCGACCCGCCGACGGTCGGAACCACCAGCTGCGCTCGTGTGTGCATCGCGAGGCCAAACGCTGTCTTGCAGTGGTGTGAGAGGCCACGGTGACGTTCGCGTGAGTCAGCGAAGCTCGTACGCAATGCCGCGACGGGCCGCCCGTGAAGGCTGTTCGTCCAATCCAATACCGAACCGAGTTCGGCGCCCGAAAAACCGAGGGTTGAGCCGGTCCCGACAATCCCTGGCCCCATAGCGACGATGACGATATCGGCTTCCGCTGCATGCGCGGCGACGGTCAGTGCCGAAGGAATACTCACGGCTTCCCACATGCCCCCAAATGCCTGACCTGCGGTGACAGTGGCGTCGATGAGTCTTCGTTCAATCAATGTCGCTACAAGGTGAGATAGCGCGAGCGGCAACGGGGCCTCATCCGTCATGACGTTCGCGATCCGTGCGGACGGTCTCACGTCTTTGATGGCAACGGCAATAGCTGCGATCTGGCTGTGAAGCAGCGCCGCCACGACTGGCCGCCCTTCGAGATCGAGCGGCAAGTCGGGAAGGTGCTCCTCCGCGGAACCTGCGTCGAGCTGCAGCGGCGTGTAACGCAGCTTCATGATGTGCCCGGGGCCCGGCTCCGACCACGATGTTCGAGACTGATTCCAGAGGACGACATGCCAGCCACCGGTGCCCAGGTCCAGTTCGACGGCGGTGGTATTCACGATGACGCGATCATGGGGCGCGACGCGTCCGATGAGGTGTTCGAGTACGTAGGCACGTGTGCCGTCGTCGAGATATACCCGCTGAAGACCCTGACGTTCAGAAATGATCTCTGTCACAGTCGCTTCGCGAAAGGCCACCATCAGAGACTCGCGATCAACCGCTCGACGCGGTCGTCCTGCGCGAGGAACGGGTCCTTGCACAGCACGGTTCGTTGGGCCTGATCGTTCAGCTTGAGGTGTACCCAATCGACGGTGTAGTCGCGCTTTGCTGCCTTGGCTTTGCGGATGAACTGACCACGGAGATGGGCTCGCGTGGTCGTCGGGGCGACATCCATGGCGGTCGTGATCGCGTCTTCGTCAGTCATCCGATCGATCATGCCCCGAGCTGCAAGCTTCGCCGAAATGGAACGGCGCCGTGTGATGTCATGGTATGCGAGGTCCATGAGTGCAACTCGGGCGTGAGTCCATGGCAAGTCGTGCTTCGTTCGATACTGCTCGAGGAGCTGATGTTTGATGACCCAGTCGACTTCGCGGTTGAGCCGAAATGGATCGATTTCGATATTGGTGAGTGCGTGTTCCCACATCGCGAGCGCCTTCGCTTCCTCATCCGGCAGTCCACGCCGATCCGCAAACTTCTTTGCGCGCGCGAGAAACTCCTGTTGCATTTGCAGCGCAGAAATTTCGCGGCCGGTCGAAAGAGCCACGGGGCGCGTGCACGTCAGGTCGTGGCTGATTTCCCGAATTGCGCGTATGGGGTTCTCCAGACTCACATCACGCCACGGCCCGCGGTCTTCCTCAAGCAATCGCAGCATGATGGCCATCGATCCGAGCTTGAGAAACGTGGTCCACTCGCTCATATTGGAATCCCCGACTATGACGTGGAGACGGCGGTAGCGCTCTGCATCCGCGTGCGGCTCATCCCGCGTGTTGATGATCGGGCGTGATCGGGTTGTCGCGGAGGACACGCTCTCCCAGACGTGTTCGGCACGCTGCGCAATGGTGTACACGGGGCCGCGCGCCGTCTGGAGTATTCGACCAGCGCCACACATGATCTGCCGTGTGACCAGAAATGGAATCAGGATGTCGGTGAACTTCGAGAACTCGCCTTCACGCTCGATGAGGTAGTTCTCATGGCAGCCGTACGAGTTCCCAGCAGAGTCAGTGTTGTTTTTGAACAGGTACACCTCGCCACGGATACCTTCATCGGCAAGTCGCGTCTCAGCAGAGGTCACAAGCGACTCAAGAATGCGCTCCCCCGCCCGATCGTGGGTGACGACGTCGAGGATGCTGTCGCATTCCGGTGTGGCGTATTCCGGATGGCTCCCGACGTCGAGATACAGCCGTGCGCCATTTTCAAGAAACACGTTTGATGAACGTCCCCAACTCACCACACGTCGAAACAGGTACCGTGCAACTTCGTCCGGACTCAAACGCCGTTGCCCTTTGAGAGCACAGGTGACGCCATATTCAGTTTCCAGCCCAAAGATGCGTCGCTGCATCGACTTCCGTTCACTCCAGCAGCAGATCGCCGCACGATTCAGTGATCGTAGACTCGCCGAAGATGAACGTGTGTGTAGCTCGCCTCGACGAAGCTCAGGTGTTTTTCGGGGATCGCAGCGCTCTCCGGTGCTCGTTGGCAATTCACGCGGGTCAGCACTGGCTGGTTATGGGGCCGAACGGTTCTGGAAAATCCACGCTGCTCGACCTGCTGGCGGGCCGACGTTGGCCGCAGCTGGGGGAAGTCACACTGCTGGAGCATCGGCTTGGTTCGGTGGACCTGCGGCTGTTGCGGCAGCGCATTGCGCTTTCGGGGACGAACGCCTTCGAGCGCCTGGAGCGCACGATGACGGTGCGTGAATCAATCGCTGGGGGGTTCCGAGACGTGCTGGCGCCCTGGTGGCTGAATCCCGGGGAGTCCCATCGACCTCGCGTCGAGGCATTGCTCGACACCTTTGGTCTTCGATCGCGTGCAACAGCGCCGCTCCTCGAACTCTCCGATGGCGAGCGCACCCGCGTTGAATTGGCACGCTCGTTGGTCCGCGACTGTTCGTTGTGGCTACTTGATGAACCCACTCGGGCCTTGGATTTGGCCGCACGCGAATTGGTGCTGGACGCGATCACCGAGACCATCACCGCTGAACGGGTGTTTGCGACCGTGATGGTCGTTCACCAGCTTGAAGACATCCCCCGTGGGATGACGCACGCGGTCTTGTTACGCGGAGGTGCTGTGGTTGCGAGTGGAGAGATCCGAAGCGTGCTCACGTCTTCGCTCCTATCTGAGACATTTGGGATGGATCTCGAGCTGAGCGAAGATGAGAATCGTTGGACTGCGAAAATACGCCGGAACTATTGAAGCAATTCGGCTAATTCTGCAGCGGAGATGCGACGAAATGCTCGTCGTGCGGCACCGATCTCAAGCACCGCAACTTCAAGGGATGGTTCGGTTACCGCATCATCATCTTTGAGCACGCTTGCGCCCAGTCGAAT
>JBARPG010000097.1:0-2881 GCA_049642885.1 Acidimicrobiia bacterium
GTACTCAGGTCGCGGTAGTGAGCCCCCTCGCGTACTTGATAGGCCACAGAGTGCTGCCACTGCGCCGCCTGGAGCCGATCCCGGTCACGTCTCGCCGCAACGACAGCGGAGCGTTCGCCTCGGTCCGAGGGCAGGGGCTGATTCAGCCGGGGATCACCCTCAGGGATCTTCCAAGCCACCTCACTGAACCGTCCGAAGTTCGCGGGCGTGACGAGGTAGTCGCGAGGTCGCCAGCCGTACCGTGCCATAGCAATAACTGTAGGGATTCACAAGGCTCGGTGGGTCGTTACTTCCCACCGGAGGGAGGTAACTTCCCGCCGGAGGGTGACATCGGCCCACCGGAGCCCCACGAGCCTGGATCGAGGATGTCGTTCTCGTCACCGTGAAGGCGTGAACCAACGTCCAGCACTCACTGAACTGACACGCTCAGTCTTCCGGCAAAGCGACCGGCCCGTGCCACAGCCGAACCCCGAACCCCTGCTCGGTACGCGCCACCGTGAGGGAGTCCGGCCAAGCATCTCCAGCAAGCACCGCTTGCAGCGTGGAGTAGTCGACGCCCGCCACCTCTTTGGCCGTCGAGCGGATCGAGCGCGCCCCCATGGCCTCCCGGAGCGCGACGACGTAGAGACGGACCGACTCGACCACGGGGTCATCCACACGCTCGTCCGGCCACGCAACACTGACCTCCCGGGGCTTGGGGCGGCGCTTACGTGGCATGAGTCCACCGTAGCGGTGATTGACGGTCCTGATCTGCACGGATCGCCTGGGCCGGGTGGACCCTGCTATAGTAGTGACCGTAGTTACGGTCACTATCGGCAGGAGTTGCTGGTGAGCATCAACACCTACGAACCCGTCTCCCTCACCGAGAACGATTGGGAGAAGGTCCGCGCGTTTGTGCGAGTCGTGGTCGAGAAGGCCAAGGCAGACGCCAACTCGCCGTACTCCGCCAAGAACCTCATGGGTCACGTGACCGCACACGTGTCTTGGTGCCACCGCATCGCTGGCCTGCCGCTGGAGGTCTCCGTCGTCTTCGACCGCGACATCATCGGGGAAGCCTGCGAGCGAGCGTTTCCAAGTCTGACGACAGGGACACTCGCCACTCGCAGGTCCGCTCTCCTGTTCGTGGCCCAGCGAGTCCTTCCGCAGAGTCAGCGCACCGCGCGGTTGAAGCCCCTGCGCGATGAAAAGGTGGCCATGCCCTATGACGAGACCGAGCAACTGGCCCTGCGGTCATGGGCTCGGGGTCAGACCACAGCAGTGAGGCGGCGCGACTGCCACACCATCCTCGCGCTGGGACTCGGCGCTGGGCTCCCCGCGCCCGACATCCTGCGCCTGCGGGTCGGGGATATCCACGTGGACCCGCAGGGGGTCCTGCTGCGCGTCTCCGACTCGAAGTTCCCCCGAGAAGTGCCTGTCCTGTGGCGTTGGGAACAGCCTCTGGTCGATCTCGTGGAGACCCGTGAGCCCGAGGACCTGGCGTTGGGCGTGGCGCGGACCACCACCAATCCGAACTACCTCAACTACACCATCTCCCGGACCGCGCCAGAAGCGGGCCTGCGCCCCAACTCCGAGCGCTTGCGCAACACCTGGCTCCTGCACCACCTTGCCTCGGGGACTCCGCTCGGCCCGCTCTCCGTTGCGGCAGGACTGGAGACCTTCCGCACGTTCGAGAAACTGGCGCATCTCCTTCCCGAGCCCACCACGACTGATGTTCGTCGGGCCATGCGCCGACCCCTGCGAGCGGTCTGAGAAGTCCGTGGCGGGTAAGCGGAGCAACGGCGAGAAGGGCAGGCGCGTCCTACGGGACGACGCCGCCCTGCGCTCGTTCTTCGCGGACCTCGGGGACTTCGTGCCCATGGAGGGTTCCCACACCGGCACGAAGCCCGACCTGTGGCGCACCGCCGCCTACATGGTCGAACAAGCCAAGTTGGACGACCTATTCAAGTCCTGGCGCGCAGAGGATCGAGGCGACAAGCGTGAAGGGCCTACCCCGTGGCTCTCCGAAGCCCAGATCATCGCCCTGTTCCTGGTGCTGACGCTGAAGTGTCGTCCACCCCTGTTCACGGAGATGGCAGCGCTGCTCTACAACACCGAGGCCGATCTTCTGGCGATCTTGGGGATCGTGCGTCCGGGGCCAGAGGCGAGCCAGAAGAACATGTACGACCGGGCCTACAACTCCTACCGCCGACTGGTCGCGCTCATGAATCCCGAGCCTGAGAGCCTGTACAGGCAAATGACCAAGGAGGAGTACGCCACCAAGGTGGCTGAGCGCGAGGTGGAGGACTGCGACAGGCGCTGGCGGCGCTCCGTCCGCTTCACCGCAGCCCTCTTCTACGGCTGCTGGATGCTCCTGCCGCGCGAGGCCCGGCGCAAGACCACCGTGGACGTGGTGATCGACTCCACGCGCATCCAGTCCCCCTCCCGGCCTGTGGGCAAGACCAGCAAGTTCGTCTCCAGTGATCCCACCTGTGCGTGGTACACCCGGCAGGGCAACCACGACGCCGAGGACCCCGCGAACAAGAAGGGCAAGACCAGCCCAGAGGCGGATACCCGCGCGAAGCGCATGTTCGTTCGGCACCAGGACATCATCGAGTGGGCTCGCGAGTTCCACCTCCTCGCCCTCTGCATCCCCGGACTTCCCCACATCCCGCTGGCTGCCGCCCTGGACAATCCAGGCAAGAACATCGCGGAGAACACCCTGCTGGTCGTGGATGCCCTCTTGGAACAGGGCTTCAAGATCGACCACTTCGTCTGCGACATGGCCTACCTGCCCAACACCAAGATGGAGGAGTTGGCCCTGCCCCTGCGGGCTCGCGGCATCGCCGGGGTCTTCGGCTACCCCCGAGAGACAACCAGCCTCGGCCTCCAGGCCACCCATGGC
>JBARPG010000098.1:0-9031 GCA_049642885.1 Acidimicrobiia bacterium
GTTCGACTGCGGTTGGGAAGGAGGCGCTCGCGGCTGCGCTGAACGATGCAGGCATTGACGCTGCAGCGCTGACGGCAATCATCGTGTCGAATGTCCACACGCGTGTGCCCGCGGCCGTGATGAAGGGCCTTGACGCCGCCATCATCGAGAAGGTGCCGAGCCCCACGGGTGCACTCGGGTTTGCCGGAGCGAGCGATGCGCTGCTCGGCTTGGTCGCGCTGCTCGAACACGCATCACCCGGCGATCGGTTCGCCCTCGTTTCGATTGCTGATGGTGCAGATGCATGCATCTTCGAGGCGACTCCCGCGATCGCGACCTGGCAGTCGGCGGCACCGATGCGCGACCAGATCGCTGCTCGTGCGGCGGTCCCATATGGTCGTTATCTCGCATGGCGGGGCGTACTCCCCGTGCAGCCGCCGAACCGCCCTGAACCAGCGCGCATGTCGGCACCTGCTGCGAATCGTCGACTCGAGTGGAAATACGGCTTGGTTGGAACGCAAGACGATGCGACCGGAGCGACTCACCTGCCGCCCGCGCGCGTGAGCTGGGACGGAGGCGCGGTCGATCACATGCACCCGATCTCGATGGCCGACGCGATCGGAACGGTTGCGACGTTCACCGTTGATCGCCTGGCATGGTCGCCGAGCCCGCCCGTGATCTTCGCGGTTGTCGACTTCCAAGCCGGAGGACGCGTACCAATCGAGCTCACCGACTGCGCACCCGAAGACATCACGGTCGGCACCAAAGTGGAGATGACCTTCCGCCGCATCAACACCGCTGATGGCATCGCGAACTATTTCTGGAAAGCGCGGCCACACCTCGTCGCCGGTGCCGAGCACGCCTCGCCGCAGAAGGAGAATTAACCATGGCATCGCATGGCATCAAAGACCGCGTTGCGATTGTGGGAATGGGGTGCACGCCCTTTAAAGAGCACTGGGATAAGGGCCTCGACGACATGATCATCGACGCGGTGGTCGAGTGTCTGTCGACGACCTCGTTGTCGAAGGAAGACATTGATGCCTGGTGGTTCGGCACCGCGCAATCAGGCATGTCGGGGATCACCGCGGCTGGTCCACTGAAACTGCAGAACAAGCCGGTCACCCGGGTTGAGAACTACTGCGCCACGGGTTCCGAAGCGCTCCGCCAGGCCTGTTATGCCGTGGCCTCCGGCGCATATGACACGGCCGTGGCAATCGGAGCCGAGAAGGTGAAGGACTCGGGATTTCAGGGACTCAACGCATTTCCGGTTCCGCACGATGGAACCCAACGCGCCCTCACGGCCGCCGCGATGTTTTCGCTTGTCGCACCTGCCTACGCGCAACGGTACGGAGTTGACCCCACCGAATTGCGGCGTGTGCTTGCGCGCATCGCGTCGAAGAATCATGCGAACGGGGTGCACAACTCCCGCGCTCAGTTCCGCCGCGAGATGAGTGTCGACCAAATCTGCGCGATGCCCGCCGTGGCTGGTGTGTTGTCGGTCATGGACTGCGCGGGTGTTGCGGACGGTGCCGCCGCTGCGATGGTCGTTCGTGCCGAAGACGCGCACAAATACACAGACCGCCCGCTCTACGTGAAGGCGCTCAGCATGGTTGCGGGCAATGGCAGCGGTGGGCTCGACCCAACGTACGACTACACGCACTTCCCCGAATGCGCCGCGGCCGCGCAGGACGCGTATCTGCAAGCGGGTATCACCGACCCGCGCCGCGAACTTGCGATGGCTGAAGTGCACGACTGTTTCACGCCCACCGAACTTGTGCTCATGGAAGACCTCGGATTTTCTGCCCGTGGCGAGTCGTGGAAAGACTGTGCGGCTGGCGTCTTCGATCGCGATGGCGAATTGCCCGTCAACCCCGATGGCGGCCTCAAGAGTTTCGGACATCCAGTGGGCGCGTCGGGCTTGCGCATGATTTTTGAGGCGTGGCTGCAGCTGCGTGGCGAAGCACCTGAAGCCCGTGCAATTGCAACGGCGGAACGAGGGCTCGCACTCACCCACAACCTCGGCGGGTACCCGGGCGAAATGGTCAGCTTCGTTGGGATCTTCGGTACCCACCTCGCATGATCCATGCGCTTGTGTTGGCCGACACGCACATTCGAAGAGGTTGGCACCGCCGCCTACCAACTGCGGTGTATGACGCGCTCGAACATGCGGACGTGATCTTGCATGCGGGTGACATATGCGATGGCGAGTGTCTCGAGGAACTCGGCGGTTTCGCACCCGTGAAGGCCGTGTTCGGCAACAACGATCATGAGTTGGTGGGCGTGCTGCCCGAGCGACGCGTTGAAGAGATTGACGGAGTGCGTATCGGCATTGTGCACATTCCGCGGGCGACCGAGGGTCGAGCCGCGCGCATGCGGGGATGGTTTCCGGAAGCAGCGATCGCGATTTACGGCCACTCGCACCTGCCAGAGAACCAGCACTACTCCGACCTCGGCGTGACCTTGTTCAATCCTGGGTCATCAACCGAACGCCGACGGGCTCCCGGCCACACCATCGGTTGGCTACACATCGAAGATGGTCGCTTCGACGCGGAGATTCTGTCGATCGACTAGTCGCCTCCGAGTGTCCGCGCGGTTGGTGAGAGCGGCACCGCGTTCTTCTCAGGCAAGGTACGAAACATGCGATCCGCGAAATGCATCGTCACGCCCATCCAGTAGTGCTCGTTTCGGAAATGATGCAAGCGATGCAAACGCTGAACGCGACGCACATAACGCGATTTCGGGCGCCATGCAGTGTGACTCGCGAAATGCAGCCACTCATAGGCACCGAGCATCGCGAAGCCGACGATCATGCAGGTCACCGCATACCGCAGCGCGGGCGCGATCAGGATGTATGCCACGGCGAACCCGACCATGAGCGCGACGAGGTCACGCAGCGGAACGAATGCGGTATGAACATCATGTGGATCACGATGGTGCGCACGATGCTTTTGGGCCGCGTGGAAGTCCCACGTGAAGCGGCCAACGGGGCGCGGGCGGTGATGCAAAATCGCGACGTGGAGCACCCACTCAACGAACGGCTCAACCATCAACACAACTGCGAGCGGGACCGCATCCCACCAACTCCACGCACCGAGCGTGATTCGCCACGTCACGACGCCGACCCACGCGAGCATCATGATCCTCACGCTGGTCTTGCGAACAAACACGCCGAGCAATTCGCGGCCGGTACGCAATGTCCGCCCGTCGAGGCGACGGTCGAGTGCGGTGGCGCTCATGACTCCGGGACGATTGCCCACCCGAGACGCACGCCTTTGCCGTCAGGTCGGCATGTGATGATGTCAAGAGCCTCAGGACTCCAGAGATAGATCGCGTCTTGGTCGAACTCCGCGCCGAGCGCGATGCCTTCGTCGAGGGGCAGGCCGATGATGCCAAACCCAGGCTCGACCGCGCCGCCACCGTGTAGATCAGAGCCGACCGAACGAAACCAGCGAAGCCCCCGGTGGAGCACCGCATCGAGCAAGCGGGCATCTGCACACGCGTTCGTGAGCGGGTCGACGGCGCGACCTGGGTTGCATGCGGTGACGAACACCACGGACTCATCGAATGGAAACGTGTCATCGACATGGTCGGCCGGCCGCGGCTCCACTCGGAACTGTGGCCATCGTGGCGTGCCCGGAACGGTGATGATCGCCTCGATGTATGCGTCCCACGTCATGAGCCACCAGCGTAGATTCCCGTCGTGACACTTCGCGAGCGCATCGGCACGTTCATCCTCAAGATCATTTCGATCATCAACATCAAGATCCAACGCGTCACCAAAGGGAAGTGGGCAGGGTCCTTCATTGGTCGTGCGCCCATTGGCGTGTTGACGACGACTGGCCGAAAGTCGGGCCTGGCTCGAGAAGCGGCGCTGATGTTCTACCAAGACGGTGACGATGTCGTCGTCGTGGCGTCCAAGTTTGGAATGCCGCACAATCCGGCGTGGTATCTCAACATCCTTGACGATGCCCACGTGAGCTTTGAATGGCGCGCCGTGAAGCGCCCGTACCGTGCTCGCGTCGCCAACGAAACGGAACGAGCTCGGCTCTGGCCCGAACTCGTCCGCCACTACGGGCATTATGAGAAGTACCAGGCGCGGGCCCCGCGAGAGATCCCCGTCGTGATTTGTTCGCCCGTGTCGTGAATTGCCATGAGTTGTTGGCGCGGGGCGACTCGTATACTCCCCACTCGGAGGGCTGACCGAGTGGCCGAAGGTGCTCGCCTGCTAAGCGAGTGAGGGGCGTAAAACCTCTCCGAGGGTTCAAATCCCTCGCCCTCCGCGCAATGCCAGGGAGTGAGTTCATATTCACTCAGCTGGTTTGAATCAAGGAGGCCGCGATGCCAAAGCCGTATACGAAGCGCCAAGAACGGGTGGGGAACGTCGTCATCAAGTACATGACGAAATTCAACGTGTGGGTGCAACGGAAATCAAACGGACGCTTCCTCGCGAAGTTCCCGGGTGGCGCGCCAATTGGAATCTTGACGACGATCGGGCGCAAGAGCGGTCAGCCGCGGGACTGCGCGCTGCTCTACCTCCTCGATGGGAAAGACGTGGTGATCGTGGCGTCGAAAGGCGGCATGCCCAAGCACCCCGATTGGTATGTGAACCTCCTCGACAATCCGAACGTGAATTTTGTGATCAGCGGGCACGCACACAAGTACATGGCGCGAACGGCTGATCCGGCCGAGAAGGCACGGCTCTGGCCCGAACTTGTCCGCATGTATAAGGGGTATGAGGACTACCAAGCGCGAACCTCACGTTCGATTCCTGTGGTGATCTGTTCTCCTGTGAACTGAGCTACAGCGCGTTTGGCGCGGGTTTTCCGTTCAAGACGGCGAGGACGTTTGCGATCGCGGTGTCAGCAATCGCGCGGCGCGTTGCCGCCGAGGCCGAGCCGATGTGTGGAAGCAACACGGTGCGCGGTGCGCTGAGCAATCGCGGATGGACGGCTGGTTCACGTTCGTAGACATCGAGGCCGGCAGCGAAGAGCAGATTGTTGTGCAGCGCTTCGGCGAGTGCTGCTTCGTCGATGACGGTTCCGCGAGACGTGTTGACGATCGTCGCCGTTGCCTTCATCAGCGCGATGCGCCGAGCATCGATGAGATGGTGCGTTTCGGGAGTTGCCGGCACATGAAGCGAGATGATGTCGGAGCCAGTGACGAGTTCGTCGAGGTCGGCGACGTATCCCGGCTCACCTGTTGGGGTCCGGCTGTTGTGGAGCACGACCATGTTGAAGCCGGTAGCGCGGCGAGCAACGGCGCGGCCGATGCGCCCATACCCAACGATGCCGAGCGTGGCTCTATGAACGTCATGACCGAGGTATTGGTTGATGCCCCAACCCGACCACTGGCCAGCGCGCAGGTCAGCTTCGGCGGTGGAGGCGACGCGGGCCGCAGCGAGCATCAGGAGAAAGGTGGTGTCGGCCGTGGTTTCGTCGAGCACCCCAGGGGTGTTGGTTGCGGTGATTCCGAGACGGTGCGCGGCCTCGATGTCGATGTTGTCGTACCCCACAGCAGCGTTCGCGATGATTTTGAGACGGCCCCCGCTTGCGGGGCTGGCAGCTTCGATAATGTCTGCATCAATGCGGTCGTTGAGGAGACAGATGATGGCCTCGACGCTGGGTGCGACCGCCTTGATCTCGTCGTGCGTCATGGAGCCCGAGGCTGGCGGGCCGAGGATCTCGTGTCCGTCGAGAACGTCGAGCGCGCCGGGCGGGAGTTCACGGGTGATGAGAATTCTGGCCATGTGCGGATGGTAGGGGTATCGAGCAGGGAGATTTTGGTGGAGGCAGATACACTGTCCCGCTCCAGCGCTCGTAGCTCAATGGATAGAGCATCTGACTACGGATCAGAAGGTTGGGGGTTCGACTCCCTCCGAGCGCGCATCACGAATCCGCCGTGGCGGCGGGATTTTCGCCCCACACCTCGGCACGATCGCGGCTCGCGCAATCACGGGAGGTGACGATCGAGGAAGCCAACGGTGCGCTCCCAGGCGAGGCGGGCTGCCTGCGGATCGTAGTCGTCGGGCCGACCCGACTCGAAGAACCAATGGCCCGTGCTGGGGTAGTGGTGGAACTCGGCCTCGCAACCGGCAGCTCGCAACTGACGTTTCTGCCGAACGATCGAACCTGCGCTGACGAACGGGTCGGTCTCGGCGAGATGGAACTGGAACGCCGACTGGCTGGAAGAGAAGTCGCCTGCCCGGGTCGCGTAGAACACCGTGGTGGCCGAGATCGGAGGGATCTCAGGACGCGACTGCTTGGCCAACCACAACGCCCAGTGGCCGCCCATCGAGAACCCGATCTGACCCACTGCCATAGCCCGGTGTGCGGCGCGTGCCTGCTCGACGACACCCACGATCTGCCGCCACATCGGCGTCGACCGTTTCCGAGCACGCAGCGCGGCGGCCTCCTGCGGCGTTGCCGCCAGCTTCCCGGCGTAGAGATCGGGGGCGACGGCGACGTAGCCGAGCTCGGCGAGGTCATCGCAGACACCGGTCACGACCTCGGTGAGTCCCCACCAGGCGTGCAGCACCGCGATCGTGGCCCGCGCCGACCCAGTCGGCGCTGCGGTGTAGGCAACCGATGATCGTGTCGAGGTGAACCTGCACTCGTGCATCTCCGCACCTACCTTCATCTGGTCCTGCGCACGCGCCCGTCGACGCGCCATGGCCGCCTCCTCAGCAACAGCATGCACCCGCACCGATGGCAGGAACAGAGCTCAGGTCCTGCACCCATGCGACTCCGCCCGAATACCCGATAACTTCTTTCAATGCTTGAACCCGTGATCGCTCTCGACGACCCAGAACGTGATGACGTCCGTGAGCTCCTTGAGCGGCACCTCGCATATGCCAATGAGTGCACACCGCCCGGCCACGTGCACGCGCTCGACGTGTCGGCTCTCTGCACTCCCGACATCCTGTTCTTCGGATGCCGAGATGACGGCAAGCTCCTCGCAGTTGGCGCACTCCGCCTCATCGACGAACATCACGGCGAGTTGAAATCGATGCACACCGCGGCCGAGGCTCGCGGCCGAGGCATTGGTACCGAGTTGGTCAACTCGCTGATCGATGTTGCGCGAGAGCGCGGAGTGACACGCCTCAGTCTCGAAACGGGAACCATGGATGCTTTCGCCCCGGCACGCGCCCTCTACCTCCGCATGGGCTTCGAAGAATGTGAGCCGTTCGGCGAGTACACAAACAATCCAAACAGCATTTGCATGACGCGACAGATCTGAACCGCTGTGCGCCGCCTACGGCCTCCACCCGGGCAACTCGCTGGCGGCTTTGATCCACGCAGCCAGCTGCGGAGTACTCACCTCATCCCCTTCATGGATGTGCAGATAGCGAACGGTCTCGTCTTTCGATGAAACCGGTGGCACTGGGTCCAAGGACGCACCTTGGAAAAACGCAACTTTGATGTACTTCGTGAAGCAGTGGAAGTTCAGGAACCACCCCTCATCTCCAATGCCGTAGAACGGTGAGTTCCATCTCACCGCCTTGCTCACGTTTGGGACGGTGCGAGCGATCAGCGCATCGAGTTCAACGCCCATGGGATGTTTCCAATCGGGCATTGCAGCGATGTACGCCTGCACCGGCGCGTCACCATCGCCCTTCGGGATCTGTGGGTTGCCGCCGCTCAGGAGCATGTACACCTCGTGGAGTAGGGAACACGCAATTGTGTCACGGCTGCCTCGGCGCACCGCTAGCGTCCCGGCATGACTCCAAAGATTGACGTTCGGCGGCTCATGGTTGTTCTGTGCCTCGCGGTGCTCAGCGCCGGCGTGGTGGCGTGTTCCGACGAGTCCTCCACATCGGCAGAGACGAAGGCCTCCTCCTCAAGCGCCACAGACGGCAGCAATTCATCGAAGGGGATCGACGCGTCACAGCCCTCCCCGGGTACACGCAAGCCGTCGGAAGGTTGCTCGGCGGCTCCACCGACTTCCGACCTTGTCAACGAGGCCCGACAGCTCGACTCTGAGGGTGAGGCGCGTGACTACCTCGTCACCATTCCAGCCGCGGCTTCGACCGCCGGGCCCGTCCCGGTGGTTGTTGACCTACACGGTCTCTTGGAGGGCGATGTCATCCACTCGACGATGTCGAAATTCAGTGACCTCGGAATCAAAGAGGGGTTCGCAGTCATCACGCCGAACGGCAGCGGCGTGCCTCTCGGATGGAAAGCCTCCAAGCCATACGAAACGAACACGGACATGGTCTTCATCAACAAGGTCATGGACACGGTCGAGAGCGAGTTCTGCATCGACACGACTCGCCGCTACGCAACCGGGCTCAGCAACGGCGCGATCATGACCTCTGCCCTGGCGTGTGCCCAACCACTCGACTTCGCCGCGGTGGCTCCCGTCGCCGGTATCGGCACCTTGAAGGAATGCGACTCAAAGACACCAATGCCAGTCCTCGCCATCCATGGCACGGCCGATCCGATCCTCGTCTTTAACGGCGGTGTGGGAGACCTCAGCCAACTTCTCGGAACCGCTGATCCAAGCGCCGCGCCCCAGGTGACGGCCCTGCCCGAAGCCGACTTGAACGGACCCGGATATCCATCGCATGTGGCGGAATGGGCGAAGCGAAATGGCTGCGAACCGAAGCCGACCGATTCCAACCTTCCACACACGGATGGCAACCCGGATCTGAGCGTGATACGTCGCGTGTATGACTGCCCGAAAGGACAGGACACCGAGTTTTACATCGTCGTCGGTGGTGGACATTCATGGCCTGGGAGCGAATTCTCGAAATCAATCGGGGCGATCGTCGGGCCAACGTCCTTCGATTTCATGGCGGCAGAAGTTCAATGGGAATTCTTCAAGAAATTCCACCGATAACCGCCGCAGCGAATTCGTCGACATGCGTCACCGCAGGGACATGACCGCAGTCCATACGCACCACATCGCGCAGGTTTGGTAAGCGCTCCAACATGTTTTGTTGCATTGCCGGGCGGATCGGGCGGTCCAGTTCATTCAAGACGTAGGTGACGGGAACATCGCGAATGCCGTTCCAGGTGACCGGCTGGAAGTAGTGCTGCACCGTGTCAGGAAC
>JBARPG010000099.1:0-5657 GCA_049642885.1 Acidimicrobiia bacterium
TGGAGGGCCTGTACTTCGAGGCGTCGATGACCACGCCGTTCCACTTCCTCAACCAGGCGCTCCTCTCCGCCAATCCGTCCCGCGCGATGCGCAACATGCCCTATCAGGGCCGGTTCCAACCGTCGGAAGCCGCGAAATTCCTTCTCGTATTGCTGCTGGCCCGACTGCTGACAAATCGATCGAATGAAATCGGAGACTGGCGAAAGGCATTGGCCCCGGCGCTCACCATCTTCGGTGCGTTCGCGGTGCTCGTGATGCTCGAGCCCGATATGGATACAACGATTGTCTGCGCATTAGTTCTGGGCTCGATGTTGGTCGCAGCAGGTATCCCGGCGCGACAGATCGCACGCCTTGCGGGTGGGGGACTCGCGGTTGCCGCAGTGCTTGCAGTTGCCGCGCCGTATCGCCGTGCCCGGGTCTTGTCCTTCCTCGATCCGTGGAAAGACCGCACGAACCGGGGATGGCAACTCGTCCAAAGCCAAATCGCGATCGGAACTGGTGGGTGGACCGGTGTGGGACTCGGTGCGTCGCGCTCAAAATGGAGTTTCCTGCCGAATGCGCACACCGACTTTATCTTCGCGATCATCGCAGAGGAACTTGGATTGATCGGTGCGTTGTGTGTACTGGCACTCATTGTCATGATCGCGGTCTTGGGGATGCGAGCGGCCTTTCGAGCTCCGGATCGCGCGGGACTCCTGATCGCAGTTGGCATCACCACGTGGTTCGTTGGACAGGCCCTCATCAACATCGGAGCGGTTGTTGGTTTGATCCCGGTTTCTGGGATCACATTGCCGTTCGTGTCGTTCGGCGGATCATCGCTCTTGTTCACGATGGTCGCGGCAGGGGTACTCGCGAATATTGCGCGCCTTGGGGCCCCAGCGCCGCTGCCGCGGGGGCGTGCATCGCTGCGACCCGTTCGCTCGTGACCAAGGTATTCATTGTCGGTGGTGGCACAGGAGGTCATGTGCTGCCAGCGATCGCGCTTGCCGACGAGCTGGTCGCAGAAGGCCTCGATCCAGCAGAGGTGCTCTTCATTGGTGCCGCCCGAGGCATGGAACGCGAAGCGGTTCCGAATGCCGGGTATCGCATTGAACTGCTCCCCGGACGTGGCATTACCCGAAACGTCAGTCTCGAAAACGTCAAGTCGATCCTCGGGATTCTCCGTGCAACGGCCAGGGCATTCCAGATCGTGAGGGCAGAGCGGCCGAGAGTGATCGGTGGCTTTGGTGGGTACGCATCGGTGCCAGGAATGATCGCAGGAACCCTGCTTCGCGTACCGCGGATCGTTCATGAACAAAACGCAGAACCAGGCTGGGCAAACCGTTTGGCAGTTCGACTCGGCGCGCGGCCGACCGTGGGATTCCCGGTTGCGCGGTGGCCCGACGCGACGATCGTCGGTAATCCAGTGCGTTCGGCGTTCATGAATGCCGAGCATCGCGAGGAGGCACCGCTCGAAGTCTTGATCGTGGGAGGCAGTCTCGGAGCGCGCACCTTGAACAACATCGGCATCGCACTGGCCGACGTGTTCGCGCAGCGTTCCGATGCGAAGTTGACGATTGTTGCTGGAGCCCGTGACATCGACCGTGTAGAGGCTGCGCTCGCGAATACGACCGCAGACGTCACGGCGCTGTCCTTTGTTGACGACCTCGCTGAACGGTATGCGCGTTCCGCGGTCGTGGTCGCTCGGGCCGGAGCGATCACGGTTTCGGAGCTTGCGTGCGTTGGTGTTCCAAGTGTCTTGATCCCGCTCCCGGGCGCTCCCGGAGATCATCAGACTGCCAATGCCCGATGGCTCGCGGACGCCGACGGCGCGGAGTGCATCGCCGAGAACGAAGGCGCCATTGAACGCACCGTGAGTCACGTGCTCGCCCTTCTCGAAAATCCTCGGCGCAGGCAAGCGATGGCTGATGCCGCGAAATCCCTTTCGAATCCTGGCGCGGCCGCTGCGCTCGCCGAGATCGTACGGAGCAGTGGTGTCTGAGATTCCGATGCTTGACCTTTCGACCAGACGACGACTACACGTTGTCGGTGCAGGGGGAGCTGGCATGTCGGCGCTCGCCGTGATCTTGGCTCAGATGGGTCACGACGTTTCGGGCTCCGAATCAGCTCAACTCCCGATCCTCGAACGCCTACGGGATGCAGGTGTGCGAATCAACTTGATTCAGGATGGATCAGTGATCACTTCTGATATCGATGCTGTGATCACCTCGACGGCGGTGCCGAGCGATAACGCGGAGCTCCAAGCTGCGCACCACTGCGGTGTTGCGGTCCTGCACCGCTCTGTCGCCCAGGCAGCAATGCTTCGCGGCCGCGCGTCCGTGGCGATTGCCGGTAGCCATGGAAAGACCACGACAACTGCGATGCTTGCGCACATCTTGAAGGTCCTCGACCCATCATCTTCCGCGTTCATGGGCGCTGATCTCAACGGCGGAACGAATGGCTGGTTCAACGGGGGACAGCGCTTTGTCATGGAAGCCGATGAGTCGGACGGAACCTTCCGCCTCCTGTCTCCACAGATTGGAGTGATCACCAATATCGAACCCGACCACCTCGAGCATCATGCAGATTTCGATCATCTCGTTGCATCGTTCGAGGCATTTGCTGAGGAGAACATCCAACAACTCGCAATTCTGAACGGTGATGACCAGCGCTGTCGAGCGATTGCGCAGCGAAGGGGAGACGGCACAGTGTGCGTTGGGCACAGTGATCAATGCACGTGGCAGATCATTGAGGAACGCTGCGCTCCTGAAGCATCGACCGCGCTCGTCAGGACCCCCGAAGGGGAGTTGCACGTCGCTGTGCCGGTGCCCGGAGCGCACAACATCATGAACGCCACGATGGCGCTCGCGGCAGGCAACGCACTTGAGCTCGAAATGGATGCAATGCGTGACGCGCTCACGACGTATCCGGGTGTAGCGCGCCGCTTCACGCGTCGCGACCGTGACGATGGCGTGATCGTGGTCGACGACTATGCGCACCTTCCAACGGAGGTGACCGTCACGCTCGATGCCGCCCGGCGCCTCGGACCGGGGCCGCTCATTGCGGTGTTTCAGCCTCACCGCTACTCGCGAACCCAGACACTCGCCCGTGATTTTCAGGATTGCTTTGGCGACGCGAATCACGTGATCATCACGGCGATTTAGGGCGCCGGTGAAGCAGCGCGCCCAGGAGTTTCGGGCGCATTGATTGCTGACGCGGTGAGCGCGGCGCATCCCGATTCTCGTATCGAATACCTCGCGACTCGGGAGGCAGTGCTCGCGCGCCTGGGCGTGCTCGCCCGCCGAGAGAGCATCGTTGCACTTATGGGTGCTGGCGACATCGGAACGTGGGGTGTCCAGTGGTGAATGGTGACGAACTGGAACAGATCGCACAGCACCTGCGCAATGCGGGCATCGCGTTCGAACGAGGGGTGCCGGCCGGTTCGTTCGTGACGTACCGAACGGGCGGACCCTTTGCGCTGCTCGTGACCCCTCGCTCGAACGAGGAGCTGCGGCTTGTGGCTTCGTGGCTCGCCGAGACATCGCTGCCGCGCCTGGTATTGGGCCGGGGCTCCAACATGCTGATCGCCGACAATGGCTTCGGCGGTGTGGCAATCCAACTCGCAGGGGAAGCATTCGACTTCGTGACGATCGAGAGCTCGGAAGTAACAGCGGGAGGAGCGACGCCCCTGCCGGTGCTGGCGCGCCGATCGGTTGGCGCCTCGCGACAGGGGCTTGAGTTCTACGTGGGGATCCCGGGCACAGTGGGCGGTGCAATCCGAATGAATGCGGGTGGGCACGGTCAAGAAACAGCACATGTGGTGCAATCAGTTTCCGTCGTTTCGCTGCGATCAGGGAAAGCGAAACGCTTCCGTGCAGACGAATTGGATTTCGGATACCGATCATGCAACCTCACCGAGGACGATGTCGTGACTTCGGCGACCTTCGCGGTGCTCCCCGGCGATGCCGAAATCGGTGCGGCGAAACTCGAAGAGATTGTGAAGTGGCGCCGCGAGCATCAACCCGGTGGGGCGAACGCCGGGTCGGTATTTCGAAACCCGCCTGGCGATTCTGCGGGCCGACTGATTGAGGCTTCTGGGTGCAAGGGCCTGCGGATCGGAGGCGCATGGATTTCAGAGAAGCACGCGAACTTCATTCAGGCAGACGAGGACGCGCTGGCAGGGGACATCATCGCGGTCGCAGAAGAGGCACGAGCGCGCGTGCTCGATCGATTCGGAATCCTTCTTGAGTGGGAGTTGCAGCGGGTGGGATTTGATGCCTGCTGAATCGAATTCGCGAATGCCGAGAAAACGAAGTCCTCGGGCAGTCGCGCCGCGGGGGAGTGCTGTGGCCTCCAAACCCATCCGGAGGGTGCCGCGCTGGGTGTATGTCCTGGGTGGACTGATTGGAGTCGTCGGTGTGTGCGCCGGTGCGATCTACTCGCCGCTACTCGACGTCGACAGCGTGGTTGCCGTGCCAACATCGCACCTTTCAGAGAAGGACCTGGTGATGGCAGCCGGTATGCACACCGGCGAGCCGATGATGTTTGCCGACACTGCAGCTGCTGCCGCCCGCGTTCGGGCATTGCCCTGGGTGAAGTCAGCGCACGTTTCGCCCGCGTGGCCTGGCACGCTTCGCATTGTGGTCTCGGAACGCATTCCTGTGGCGAGCATTGAGCGAGAACCTGGGCGCTATGCAATTGTCGATGACACTGGGCAGGTTGTCGCCGACGATGCGCATCCCGTCAACCCATTGCTAAGTGGCTTCGGCGATGTTCCTTCCCCCGGAGGCATGATCGAAGTGCCGGAGGTGGCACGCGTTGCCCGCGAGCTCGCAGGCTCAGCCCTCCTCGCAGGCACGCTCTCGGTGACAACCGATAGTCGCCGAATCCGTAGCTATACGACCACGATGCCGAGTGGAATCGAAATACGTATGGGCGGTGCGCGAGACATCAAACGGAAGGCTCGCATCGCAACGGCCATTATGCAGCGGCTTCCAAACGAGACTCAGTACATCGATGTCTCAACACCTGCGCATCCCGTGAGCGGGACTGGTCGCTCGCCAACCGAGGTGACCCCGGGGTCAACGGATCCAAGCCAGAAGTGAATCTCAACGGGAGAGTCATCACGGTCATTGGTCACAGTAGTTGACTTCAGCCCCACGAGTTCGTAGAGTCTCTCCCTGAACCCCAACTTTACATAACTATAACCTTTAGGTTGAGGTTGAACCCTGGGAGGATCGCAGGTGATGAGTAACCCACAGAACTATTTGGCGGTAATCAAGGTCGTCGGTGTCGGCGGCGGTGGTTGCAACGCGGTGAATCGAATGGTCGACGCGAATCTGCGCGGCGTCGAGTTCATCGCCGTCAATACGGATGCACAGGCGCTCTTGATGAGTGATGCCGACGTGAAGCTCGATGTTGGTCGTGAGCTCACGCGCGGGCTCGGCGCCGGATCTGACCCTGAGGTCGGAGCGAAAGCTGCTGAAGACCACCGTGACGAGATCGAAGAGGCGCTTTCGGGGGCCGACATGGTGTTCATCACCGCGGGCAAGGGTGGTGGCACGGGTACTGGTGGCGCTCCGGTCGTGGCTGAGATCGCGAAGAGCATGGGGGCGCTGACGATTGGTGTCGTCACTCGCCCGTTCGCGTTCGAAGGACGTCGTCGAGCTGTCCAGGCG
>JBARPG010000100.1:0-17000 GCA_049642885.1 Acidimicrobiia bacterium
ACCCGAGAGCGATATCACACATCTGAACGATGCCGGCGGTGCGTTCGTCGATGTCCAACCGGAAACCGTCCAGCTCATTCGAGTCATGATCGAAGCTTGGGAATTCACGGCTGGTCGGTACGACCCCACGCTGCTGCCGAACCTGATTTGCGCGGGCTACATCTCGAGCATCGATGATCCCTCTCGGCGAACGCGCCTGAACGCGCTCACGCGTTCTGGTCCGTTGAGCGCAATCGAACTTGACATGCAACATTCGCGGGTGCGCATCCCCGCCGAACTCTCGCTCGATGCAGGAGGGATTGGGAAAGGATTCGCTGGCGATCTCGTCGTTGCCGAGATGCTCGCTCGCGGCGTACCGGGAGTCCTCGTCAGCATCGGAGGAGATGTCGTGGTTGGTGGCGAACCTCCTGAATTGGCAGGCTGGTCAGTTGGTGTTCAGAACCCATTCCGCCCGTCAGAAGACCTTGTGACGCTGCTGGTGCGCAGCGGGGCGGTATGCACGTCGAGCACACAATCGCGCCGCTGGATAAGCGATGGCCTCGAGATGCACCACCTGATTGATCCCGCGACAGGCATTCCTTCTACCTCGTCTCTTGCGACGGTCACAGCGGTTGCTTCGGCGGGTTGGATTGCGGAGGCGCATGCAAAGGCAGCGTTGCTCGAAGGGGATCCTGATGCGATTCGCTGGCTCGATAGTCACGGCGTTGCTGGTGTGGTCGTTCGGCATGATGGCACGTTCGTGCAAAGCTCGGCACTGACCACGGCAACCACTATCGGAGCCCAAATATGAGCACACATTTCTGGTGGTACCTCGCCCGAGCATCTGGAATTATTTCGTACCTCATGTTGAGCGCGTCGGTGCTTTGGGGAGTGTTCTTGTCCACGAAGATCCTCCAGAAACGCAAGCAGCCCGCATGGCTCCTCGACCTGCACCGTTGGCTCGGAGCGCTCACGATCGCGTTTCTGGCGATTCACATTGGGGCGCTCATGCTCGACTCGTACGCGCCGTTCAGTGTTCAAGAGGTGCTCATTCCATTCCACACTGACTGGTTCAAAAAGGCTGCCGCGACAGGCTCATTTGGCTGGTTCGGTCGCAACTCGGTGGTGCTCGGCATCGTCGCCATGTACTGCCTCGTGGCCGTCGAAGTGACATCGCTGTTCATGAAGCACATCCCGCGACCGACCTGGCATGCAATCCACGTCCTCAGCTACCTGACGTTTTGGTTGACGACGATCCACGGAATGTTCGCGGGAGCTGATGCTGGGAATCGCCTCTTTGTCGGGTCGGCAATCGCAAACATCGCGGTGATTGCCTTTGTCATGATGTACCGCGGATTGACCTTCGATCGCGATCGTCAGCAACGCCGAGAACGCCAAGAACAGTTACGTGGCCATTCGAACAGGTGACCACTGGCCGCGGAGGAGTCCGCGATCGGCAACACACCGGTTGGTCCTGCGCCACCCAACGTTCCGAAGTCTGCGACTTGGGGCCCTCCTCGACTAGACCATTGCGGAGCAACGGGAGGTGCGAGCCGAATGGATGTAACCCAAGACGTCAAGGCGCGAACGCTTCCGCGGCATTCGATCGACATCTTCCTTGTGAGCTTCGCTGCGCTCCTGCTTGAGGTCAATTACACGAGGATCATCTCGTACAAGATCTTCTTCTATTACACCTATCTCGTTCTGGGGCTGGCCCTGCTCGGTATTGGTTTCGGTGGGGTGCTTGTCGCTCTGTCGCCCCGTTTGAGGCATGCCAAAATTGAGGCGATTCTCCGGAAGTCGGCTTCGCTCGGCGCCGCGGTGATCGCGGTGGGCTATGTGGTGATTGCCGTTCTGCCTTTGGACACCGTCCGCATCTGGGACTACGGGACTGTGGCCTCATTCAAGAATCTGGCCCTGTTGCTCTTGATCTGTCTTGTGTTGTTTTCTGCGTTTGTCGCGATCGGGGTCATGATTTCGACGATTCTCGGACGTGGTGGCTCGGGGATCGGGCGCCTGTATTTCATGGACCTCGTTGGTGCCGGGCTCGCGTGCGGACTTGCCGTCTACCTCGAGTCGATCTTGTCGCCGCCGGGTGCGGTGTTTCTCTCGGCCGCGATTCTGGCAATGGTTGCGCTGCACTACACCTCCCGGGAACATCGGCGGTCGACGGCGGTCGGTGGCGCATTGGCCCTTGGCATGGCGGTTCTGGCGGTTCTGCCGGGGCTGCTTCCCGACCCAGTCCCGGAGACGAGCAAACAAGTCTTCTATTCAAAGTCCTCTTCGAAATCGCTCGCAGCTGAGTGGGGGCCCGTCTTTCGCGTTGACGTTGTTGAGAAGCGAGCAGAGGACCGCAAGCCGAGTATCGATGGCTCAGACGCGAAGTGGTTGATCCACGATGGGCTCATCGGCTCGGTGATCTCCAAATGGGATGGGGACCGGACCACCCTTGGTCGATTCGAGTTTGATACTCGTTCGGTGCCCTTCAAGACCGTTGGCGTGAAGGCGCCCGCGACATTGATCATCGGTGCCGCCGGTGGTCACGAGATCCTTGCCTCCCTCTTCTTCAACGCCAGCAAGATTGATGCGGTCGAACTCAACCCGGTAACCGTGGATCTCGTTAAGAACAAGTTTGCCGACTACGTCGGGAATCTCGCCGACCAGCCGTCGGTCAACTACGTCCAGGGAGACGGCCGGACGTTTATCGCTCGCTCAAAAGAGCGGTACGACATCATCTACTTCGTTGCACCGGATAGCTACGCCGCCACCAATGCCGCATCTTCGGGCGCGTTCGTGCTGTCGGAGAGCTACCTGTACACGAAGGAAATGGTCCGTAAGAGCCTGGAACACCTGACCAACGATGGCGTGGTCACGGTGGAGTTCGGCGAATACGACTATGCGGCGAAGCCGAGCCGCACGGTCCGATATCTTCAAAATGTTCGAGCGGCACTCTCCGAGATGGGTATCGCACATCCCGAGCGCCACGTTGTCGTGATGACGACTGATGACTTCATCCAGACGACAACGATGCTGATCAAGCGAACCGAGTTCACCGCCAACGAGCTTGCGCGTTACGAGATTCAGCGTGCGAGGATCCCAGGCTCTACCGCGCGGGTCGCCCCCGGAATGGCTGCAGACGGGTCGCCAGTCAGCAATGCCGTTCTCCTGCGCGGTTCGGCGCTTACCTCGTTCTTGGATTCCTATCCTGACGATGTTTCCGTCGTTACCGATGACCGGCCATTTCTCTGGCATTTCAGACCGTTCAATGAGGTCTTCACCGATATGACTCGCCCGCTCTCGTTCCACGAAGGAGCGAACCGTGAGAACGGCGTTGGAGAGCGAGTTCTGCTCCTGCTGCTCTTTATCTCAATTGCATTCGCTGCCGTGTTCTTGCTGCTGCCATTCCTTCGCCATAGGGGGAGTCTGAGCGAGCTGCCATCGAAAGGGCTCGCGGCCGTCTACTTCGCGTCGCTTGGTCTCGGTTTCATGTTCTACGAAATCACGATGATCCAGAAACTGAGTCTCTTCTTGGGCTACCCGACCTACTCGTTGACAATTACCCTCGCCGCAGTTCTCGTCTTCAGCGGAATCGGATCCTTGCTGAGTTCCAAGGTGAAACACGCCGGAAGGACCGTCGGCCTGTTGTGGGCGGCTTTGGTGGTGCTGGGGGTGTTCTACCGGTTCGCGCTTCCGTCGATCACTGAATCGCTGCTTCCGTCGAGTTTGGCGGTGCGCATTCTCGTCACGATCGTGATGCTGGTCCCGCTTGGTCTGTGCCTCGGAATGTTCATGCCGTTGGGGCTCAGCGCCGTGACATCGATGACCGAGCATCGGGAGTTGTACGTGGCCTGGGGTTGGGCGATCAACGGGTTCTTCTCGGTGATCGGTTCAACGCTCACGACGATCTTGTCAATGACCTTTGGATTTCAGTTCATGTTCCTGCTTGCCGTCTGTGTGTATGCCGTGGCGACGCTGGCTTTCGTGCGGTTGGATCGCACGGCTAACCTCGCCAGATGAACATTCGACCGAAGACACTCATTACCGCTGGCGTATTGCTCGTTGCTATCGCCTCCTGTGGCGGCGACGATTCTGGCTCCAAATCAAGTGGTGATCAGCCTGCTGGTGTCACGCTTGAGGGAAAGAAGCTCGTCGATAGCACCGGAAAGAAATCAGTGCAGGTGAACGCGGTCGACAATTCGTTCACCCCGCAATACCTCACGGTTTCCGCTGGGACCGTAGTGACGTTCCGCAACGATGGGCATAACGAACACAACTTGATTCCGGCGAATGACGGAGCGTTCAAACCAGCGCTGCAAGCTGATTTCCAACCAAAGACGGATGTGAAGATCACATTCGCCAAGCCCGGCGACTACCCGTACTACTGCTCGCTCCACGCGACCACCACCGTTGGCATGATCGGCGGCATTCGCGTCGTCAAATAGGCGATGCGGTACGTGATTCGAGGATCAGCACCGGAGATCTCATCCAGTAAAGAGATATTCCTCGCCGCGGTTTGATGCCAGATCACAGATCTGCCCTGTCTTGAGGCATGCGTCTATCTCTCGCTGGAGGCCTTTCGGGTCCCACCCGTTCAGGAAATCTCCGTGTGCTGAATACATGTTGCCGGAGGCGAGCCGGAGCTCGTGACCAGCTCCGAATATCGGGAACTTCACCGAGACCATCAGTTGGGGGATGTGCACAGGATGGGTCTCTGGGCACTGCCCATCGCGGGAATATGCAGCATGTGCACGAAAATCTTCCGCCTCCAAATGCTTGCCATCCCAGCAATCTTGGAAGGTGAGGATCAAATGAAGCGGGGCCTGGGCGGGGCAGCGTGGAACCTCGTCGCTGATCCCCGAGCGACTGCCGCAGGTCCAACCGCTGGCTTCACCGGGTTGGGGCTTCGTGGCGGTGGCATCACCCGCAATGAGTGCAAGACCAGTTGGCATGGTCGCAAGGGATTTCGGATCGACTCCCGGCGCTGCCCGGTAATAGGCGTAAATGCTGTCGGGCACCACCGCCGTATCGTGGTCGTACAGAGTCGGTTGCCAGTACGCGGCAGTGTCGGGAGACTTGTTGCAGGTCGTCTTCCCGCCAATGAGATCGGCTGCCTTGGTGGAGGCGTCGGTGCTGGGTGCACCATAGAAATCGTGGCGGTGTGACATGCCCGGCATATTCGGGTGCACGATCGGATCGAACGGCCCGGAGTGGCTGTAGGTGCACTTGACAACAAATTGCCCAACCCGGCCTTGGGGGCCGCGGAACCTCGCAGGGTTCGCAAGGGCCGGTTTCGCGGCAGCGGGCGCCTTACCAACAAACAGCGAGTCGGGCGGATCATTTCGGGTTGTGACACCGAAAATCGCGGTAGCGATGGCCGCCACTACCGCGATTCCACTGATGAGTTTGGGGAAGGTGGTGTTCTCGTTCAAGCCGCGGGTTTCGTTGGGAGCTTGATCGCAGCAATGTCGGGCTTCGCAGGTGCGGTGAACTTGGGGTGCGCAGCCTTGGAAGCATTGGGCATGGTTTCCTGGTCGCCTGGAATTGGTGACTTGAGGTAGGTGCCCTTTGGCGGCTTTGGAGCCTGCTCAGCGATGAGCGGACTCAGGTCGAGCGCTCCAGCGGTGAAATCGCCCCCGTTTCCGGTCCCGTCGCACGGTGCGAGCAGTTCGAGATCGACCGGGGCGGAGGTTGTAAACGTATTTTCCGAGAAGCAGTTGTTGAGTTTCGGAAGATCTGCGTTGTCCAGGGTTGCAGAGCTGATATCCGCAAGGCCTGATTCCGAAACGCTGTTACCGACGAATCGGTTGTCACGTCCATCCCAAAGGATGACCGGAGGAATATCCGCCTCAGCCGCGACAGCTTCCTCACGAGAGACAGAACAGGGCTTCGAGTCCTCACTGGCGTCGGGCTTCGTGTCGTTGCCGTCCTCCTCAGGGAACGGAACCGCCGCAACGCCCACACGGTCGTGCTTGTAAACCAGGTTTCGCTCCACAACGGACCTGACGGCGCCCGCCAGCAGAATCCCATTCCCCTGCGCTAACAGGGCATTGTCGATCGCATCCGCTTCATTGTTGTTGTTGTCGTACACCGTGTTGCCAACAATTGTGGTCTCGCGTGACGGGTAGCAGAGCTCGTAGGAACCCGAGTTCGGCACCATGCCTGCACGGTTGTTCCGGAAGGTCGAGTTCACGATGTACAAGTCACCGCCAGAGTTCGTGCCGGAGTATCCAAGGCCGTTGTTTTCGGCGATGACGTTGTCGATCACCGCATCGCACTTGTAACACTCGCCGATATAGAAGCCAGCGTCAGGACTGCCACCACCGTAGGAATGGTCGAACTGTCCGTGGTACGCATCGAATGAGTAGATGCCGTAGTCGCCATTTCGGTATGCGGTGAGATATGAACCGCGGTAGCGATCGGAGCCGGTCCAATAGAAGCCGTTGGACTTGTAGTTGTGTGCGGTCATGTTCTCGACGACGATCCCGTCGGTTCCGAGCACTCGGATGCCGTTCTCCAGCGTGTCTTTTCCATCCAAGATGACTTTGTTGCGATCCACGCCTCGAATGGTGATGTCATGCTTGGGGGCGGTGACATCAACCCCTTCGTTGTAGGTGCCCTCTGCGATCAGGATCAGATCGCCGGGCTTGGAAGCATCCACAGCTTTCTGGATCGTCTTGAAATCGGCGGGAACGTTCAAGACGTTCCCCGAACCTGCTGACGCGGAGGTATCGCTCTCTGAACTCTCTGAAGAGGCCGCGTCGCTTGACGCCGCCGTCTTCTTGTCATCACTTGAGCAGGCGCTCAGCCCGAACATCGCGATGGAACCGAGCACGAGTGCGCGTTGAATTCTCTTGTTCATGTATGTCCCCCTAGGTATCGAGCCAGTCTGCCCTATTCGGCGCTCAAGCGCCACGTCTTTGGACGGAGTTCGCAATCTAGCCGCCGAGCCGGGAAATCTGACCGTCATCGGAACCAAGCAAGGCGTCGTTGTAGTGCCGCAGCCCATCGTCATGGGTATGCGAGATCGGGCGCGTGAAACCCAACAGCACCGCCACGCGATGCGGCCCGGCCACCGAGGTCGGTGGCATGGAGGCGTGCATCACGTCGGTGATGTGGACCGACACGTCTCCGGGATTCATCGGCACGCCGATGCCGAGGTTGCCGCCCGTTCGCTCGTCAATGAACGGAGCGCTCGTGCGATGCGATCCGGGCAGCACGCGTAGTTCGCCGGTTGCGGCGTTGCCTTCCGAGACGTAAATGCTCATGACAACGCACGGGCACATATGGGCATGGCCGCCCATCCCGCAATCGCGGTGCCAGGGAAGATCGGCGAGGCCTTCAACCATTTCGGAACGCTTATAGATCACGGTCACGCCGTCGAGGTCGTCGGGATTGGGCACGACCATGTGCTCTCCGAAGCAATCCACAATCGCGCGAACACGGGAGTCATCCACCAGGGCTCGGAGCGCTGGTCGCGTCGATCCGCGTAACACGCGTGTTAGGACGGGCTTTCCCGATACATCCTTTCCCCACCAGGAGGCTTGATCTCCTTCAGCGGCTTCGGCTTCGAGCTGGGCAACGTCGGCTTGAAATGCCGCGACTTCCTCGTCGGAGAACACCCCGCGCACTGCCATAAACCCGGCGGACTTCAAGAAATGCCGAGCGCTGGTTGGATCGTGGAGGATCTCGTCTACGGCGAATAATCGGCTGACATCGAGCGGCGTCCCGTCAACATCGCGGAGGTCGATCGCTTCGGGATCGAAAATCGGGATGTCGTGGAGAATTGCACGGAGCGGTGCTTCCCAACGGAGGACGCGCCCAGGTTTCCCAGAAACCAACGTCCCCTTTCCTCCGTAGAGCAGACCGGGCATGGTCTCGTAGTCGTGCATGAGCCCCCACCACGCGTCCGTTGCGACCTCGACAAGAGCATCCGCATTTGCGGCGGAATCCAGCGCCCCGACCTCGGCCGAGAATCCCGCCACGGCATCACATGACCAGGTGACTGTTCCAATCGGCGTTCGAAGGGCAATCGATCCGAGCCCCGTCGCGTCGGCGACAGCGCTCGCCCAGCTGGACTGAGTGCGAGCCCGGCGCAGGGTGTCGGAATGAAATGCTGCAAATGCCTCGAAGGTTGTCGGAACTGGAGGCATCGACATGTGCTTATCCTTTTTGACTCGCGAGTGATCGGTTCTTCAGCTGTGCACGCACGTAGTCGCGGTTGAGTCGCGCGATGAAGTCGATCGAAATCTCTTTCGGGCACGCCTCTTGACATTCGCCGTGGTTGGTGCAACTCCCGAAATACTCCTCCATGGTTTCGACCATTGCAATGGCACGTTCAAACCGTTCCGGCTGCCCTTGAGGCAATAGCGAGATGTGGTTGTATTTCGCCGCGGTGAACAGCTGACCGGCGCCGTTCGGGCACGCTGCGACGCAGGCACCACAACCGATGCACGCGGCAGCGTCCATCGAGCAGTCAGCTACGTCTTTCGGGATCAGAATTGAGTTTGCGTCACGAGCCGCTCCCGTTGCGGCGGTGATGAACCCGCCCGCCTCAACGATGTGGTCGAGCGCGGCACGGTCAACGACAAGGTCTTTGATGATCGGAAAGGCCGCAGCGCGCCACGGCTCGATCGCGATCGTTGCGCCGTCGTTGTACTTGCGCATATGCAACTGGCAGGTCGCAGTCCCGGTCTCGGGGCCGTGGGCTTTCCCGTCAATCATCATCGAGCACGATCCGCAAATGCCTTCACGACAGTCGTGGTCGAAGGCGACGGGTTCTTTCCCCGCGATCGTGAGGCGATCGTTGAGGACATCGATCATTTCGAGGAAGCTCATATCCGGTGAGACCCCGTCAACCGTGTAGGTCTCGAACGCGCCCTTGTCATTGGGCCCGTTCTGTCGCCAGATCTTGAGGGTGATCTTCATACTCTCAGCGGTCATTTCGATTTCCCCTCAATCTCACTTGTACGAGCGGGTCGAGGGATGCACAACATCCCATTCCAACTGTTCTTTGTGCAAGGTTGGCGTTGCGTCGACTCCGTTGAACTCCCACGCGCCGACGTAGCTGAACTCGTCGTCATTTCGTTTCGCTTCACCATCTTCGTGTTGATGCTCGACACGGAAGTGGCCGCCGCAACTCTCTTCACGGTGGCGAGCGTCGAGCACCATCAGCTCGGCAAACTCGAGGAAGTCAGCGACACGTCCGGCCTTCTCCAACGATTGGTTGAATGACTCGCCATCACCCATCACCTTCACGTCTTTCCAGAATGCTTCGCGCAACGGCGGAATCGCGGCGAGTGCTGTGTCGAGGGATTCGGCAGTGCGGGCCATGCCGCAGTTGTCCCACACGATGTGACCGAGCTCACGATGGAAGTCATCGACCGTGCGTGTGCCCTGGATCGAAAGCAACCGGTGTGTTCGATCAGCAACTTCGGATTCCGCTGCCGCGAAGACCGGGTCATCGGAGCTCACAGCCGCGTCACCCAACATGCCAGAGAGATAGTTGGAAATGGTGGAGGGAAGCACGAAGTAACCGTCGGCGAGTCCCTGCATGAGCGCAGAGGCCCCGAGGCGGTTCGCCCCGTGATCGGAGAAGTTCGCCTCGCCGAGCACGTAGAGGCCGGGCACATTGGACATCAAGTTGTAGTCAACCCACAGCCCACCCATCGTGTAGTGAACGGCGGGATAGATGCGCATCGGCGTCTTATATGGGTTCTCACCGGTGATGCGCTCGTACATCTGGAACAAGTTGTCGTAGCGGTCCTTGACGACCTCGTGACCGAGACGCTCGATCGCTGCGCCGAAGTCCAAGAACACGCCGTTCTGTAATGGCCCAACGCCATGCCCCTCATCAACTTCCTTCTTGGCGGCACGCGATGCAATATCGCGCGGCACCAAGTTGCCAAACGCTGGATAGCGGCGCTCGAGGTAGTAGTCACGCTCCGATTCGGGGATCTCCGAAGCGGCGCGGACATCGCCTTCGGCCTGCGGAACCCAAATGCGTCCATCGTTTCGGAGCGACTCCGACATCAACGTCAGCTTTGATTGGAACTCGTCGCTCGCCGGAATGCAGGTCGGGTGAATCTGGGTGTAACACGGGTTCGCGAAGAACGCACCCTTCTTGTGCGCCCGCCACGCGGCCGTGACGTTGCACGCCTTCGCGTTCGTCGAGAGGTAAAAGACGTTGCCATATCCGCCTGTGGCGAGCACGACGGCGTGCGCCGACATCGAACGGATCTCTCCGGTGATGAGGTGACGAGTGACGATCCCGACAGCGACGCCATCTTTGACAACAAGCTCGAGCATTTCCGTTCGGTTGAACAGCTCGACATTTCCGAGGTGAATCTGACGTGCGCACTGCTGGTAGGCGCCGAGCAACAGTTGCTGGCCCGTCTGGCCGCGCGCGTAGAAGGTCCGCTCAAGTTGAGCACCACCGAAGGAACGGTTATCGAGCAGGCCGCCGTATTCGCGGGCGAACGGCACACCTTGGGAAACGCACTGGTCGATGATCTGGTTGCTGACTTCGGCGAGGCGATGCACATTGCCTTCACGAGCGCGGAAGTCGCCGCCCTTGACGGTGTCGTAGAAGAGGCGATGGACGGAATCGCCATCGTTCTTGTAGTTCTTCGCGGCGTTGATCCCGCCCTGTGCCGCGATGGAGTGTGCGCGACGTGGGCTGTCATGAAAGGTCACGAGCTGCACGTGGTAGCCCTGTTCGCCGAGGGTTGCCGCAGCCGATGCGCCAGCGAGCCCCGATCCCACGACGATGACCGAGAACTTCCGCCGGTTGGATGGGTTGACGAGCTTCACGTTGAACTTGTGGTTCGTCCACTTGTCTGCCATTGGCCCATCGGGCATGGCGGAGTTCAGCGTGCCGGTACGAGTTTCAAAGTTGATCATGATGATTCCCAGTCCCTACTTGCCAACCACGCCGGCGAGCACGGCGATGGGGAAGCTGACATTTCCGATGACGATGATTGCGGCGAAGCCCTGAGCGAAACGTCGGCGCAAGGTGTTGTAGCGAGGGTTGTTCACTCCGAGGCTCTGAAACAGCGACCAGGCGCCGTGGTACAGATGAATGCCCAGCAGCAGGTTGGCGAGGATGTAAAACCCGGCCACGATGGGTCGACTCAGGCTCGCATCGATATTGGCGTAGATGTGCTCCTCGGTCCAAGCAGCTCCGCCGGTTCCGAAGGTCAAGTCCTTCAAGTGGAAGAAGATGAAGACCAAGACGATGAGTCCGCTCCAGCGCATCGTGCGAGAGGCGAAGTTTGCCGCGATGTAGTCACGCTTCGACTGGTATCCCACAGGCCGTGCACGGCGATTCATTTGCGTCAGCGTGATGGCCGCATGCAGGTGGAGCAGCAACGCTGCGATGAGGCCGAGGCGCATCATCCAGAGAACCACCATGTCCGGCATGATCGGATGCAACAGCGTGCGGAGTGCGTGACCGTAGGCGTCGATATCTTCCGCTCCGAGATACATCTTCAGATTGCCGATCATGTGGGCAAAGACGAAGCCCATGAGCATGATTCCAGTAAGGGCCATGACCCATTTCTTTCCCACCGCAGTGGAGTAGAAACGGACCGGCCAGAACTTCGATGAGGATCGGCGGTTCACCGCCAGATTGGGTGCCCCGTTGGGCGTGGAAACCTTGGTCACGTACGTCGCTCCTGAACCATAAGTAGTGACAGCACCGTACCGGCTAAAGGCGCCGAAAACCCAAGCCGGGCGGGCCGGGATCGCCGTGCGTATGGCACACTTCGCTCCATGAGCACAGCGACCTACCCCGGCATGTCAGAGATCAGCGTGTACCTGCACTACGAGGATGTTGGCTTCGCTCTCGAGTGGTTGGCGCGCACGTTTGGGTTTCGCGAATCGCTGCGTGTTCCGATCCCGAACGGCACAGTTGTGCATGCAGAAGTGAAGTCCGGCGACGCGGTACTGATGATGGGCTGGCCCGGACCGGACTACCGCGACCCAGGCCTTGAGCACAGCGAGAGCCTCGGCGTCGTGGTGTACGTGCCCGATGTCGACGCGCACTACGCGGTTGCGGCTCGCGAAGGCGCAGTCATCGAGTCAGAGCTCACTGACCAGGTGTATGGCGACCGCACCTATCGCGCTCGCGACTACGCGGGTCACCAGTGGACCTTCGCGACGCACGTTCGCACCGCCGATCCCTCAACCTGGGGTGCCATCGTCACGACCGCCGACTGATGCCAACCGTTAGAGCGGTCCCTTGCGTGCGTAGATCTCGCACCCTTGGGAGCCGTACCGGTTGATCCTCGCTGACGCGGCTTCGTAAACCGCCGTCGCCTGGGGGAGCGGTTTCCCAGCGAGGACGGCTTCGTACCCGGAGACCACCGTCTTGACGTCGTTGAGGAGCGGCTTGGGTGTCGCATTCAGGACTGCACGGAACAGTGGAAGCTGCGCCTTCGCTCGTTCGACTTTGTCTTTCGTGTACGTATTGGAGAGCTTGTCATCCAGCTTCACGTACGCCGCGCAGAAGGCTTTGGGTGCTGGCCCTGCCTTATTCGACTCGCACGCTGCCGCGAAGAGCATGAGTCCAACTCCCAAGATCCCCCAAGTGAAACGAGTTCGGGCCTGCTGCATCGGCACATTGTCGCCACCTTTGGCACGCGAACCGCTATCGGCATGAAATGACTGCACGCTGGGAGCGCTGCGGAGTAGGGCTCAAGTGTCGGGGATTTCCGCCGATACCCCCCGTGGAGGAGTTATGACCAACTTTTGGCGCGTGGAATCACAGGCCATCACGAAAGAAGCCCGCCTCGTAGGGCTTCGCGCGAGTCGCGAGCCGACCCTGCGCGATATCGAACGCCGACGTATGCAGGTGTGGCTCGTCTCGGCGCTCGTGCTCTGTACCGTCAGCTTGATTCTCGTGATCTCAAGTTGGAACAACAACGATGAAAACGGATTCATCTCGCCGGGGGTGCTGCGCTGGGCGATGATGGCGGTTGCTTTCGCCTTCTCGCTCTATGCATTCGAGAAGGAGGTACACCTCCGCCGACTCTCGCGTTTGGTGATCGAACACGAAGTTCGGAACATCGCGCTGGAATCCCGAATTGATGAGTTGACGGCGTTGTCCGCCGCGGCACGCGCGGCAAACGCAGTGCTCGAACCTCGCCAAGTGCTTGATGTGATCCTCAATGGGGCGATCGGTGTGCTCGGAGGAACCACCGGGTCGATCATGCTCGCTGTTGGAGATTTCTTGCACACTGCCGCGCAGAGCGGGAATCCGCGCGCGGAAGGAGCGATGGTCCGCATCGGCGATTCGATCGCCGGACGCGTCGCAAAATCCCGCCAACCGCTGATCATCGATGGTGAAGCGCGGCCCGGACAGTTCGAGGGGCATACCTCGCGCAGCGTCAGGGTGGCAAGCGCGATTTCCGTGCCGCTCGCGCACCGCGGCGAGTTGTTGGGAGTGCTGAATATCAACGCCGACGGAGATCGCCGTTTTCGCGACTACGACCTCGCCGTAGCCGGGCTCTTCTCGGATGCCGCCGCGGTCGCCATTGCGAACGCCCGGTTGTTCGACGCAGAGCGAAGCCACGTGGCCGACTTGCTCGAACGGGACCGGCGACGCCAGGCGTTTGTTGCGTCAGTGAGCCACGAATTCAACAACCCGCTCACGTCCTTGCGCGGCGCCGTGTCTCTCCTACAGCGCGTGGAACTCAGTGTCTCCGAACGAGAAGTGCTCGGAGTGCTCGATCGCCAAATACTGCGCCTCGGGGGCTTGGTCGACGAGCTGAAGTCGGGTGCGAATTCTGATCGGGAGTCATCGGGCCCCACCCAACGCCTCGACGTGGCTGATCTGGTTCGGGTGATTGCCGCCGACTCGGAAGTTGCAGGGCGACCGATCCGGGTCAGTGGAGCTCGCACCGCGTTGGTGAACGGTGACGGAGAGGCGCTCAGACGCGTGATCGACAACTTGATTGACAATGCATTCAAGTATGGAAAGGCACCGGTCGACGTAAGCGTCACGCACAAGGGTTCATCGATCATCATCCGCGTGTTCGATCGGGGCGAGGGAGTGCCGCCAAACGAACAGGCACGAGTCTTCGAGCGGCACTACAGACGAGCAAGCGATCTCTCGCGTCCGGGGCAGGGCCTCGGGCTTGCGATCGTGAACGGCATTGTCGATTCGCTTCGAGGTCAAGTGTGGATCGACTCACCGGGTGGCGACGCGGGCATGGCTGTCATCGTCGCTCTGCCAGCAGCAGAAGGAGAATAGAAATGCATGACGGACAGAAAGTGCTACTGGTCGACGATGAAGCAGACGTGCTGCTCACAATGCGCATGTTGCTCCAGGGCGAAGGGCATGACGTAGCGGTTGCATCCGATGGCGGGGAAGCGATCGACCTGATCGAGCGGTGGGCACCGGCGGTCGTCGTGCTTGACATTCGGATGCCGGTGCTCGATGGCTGGTACGTCCTTGCAGAGCTCGGGAATCGCCGCAATCCTCCGCGAGTTATCGTCTGCACCGCAAACGCTGACGTTCGGGACCACACGAGGGCGCGCTCCCTCGGTGCCGAAACCGTGCTTGTCAAGCCCTACGACCCAGAGGAGTTGATCCGATTGGTCGCGGCGACCGGGGCCGCGGTCGCCGGTCGTTCGGCAGGTTCGAGTTCTCTTTCTTCGTAGTCGTGGAGTCACTGAGCGTGTGAAAGTTTGTCCGCTTTTGTCCGATCTCGCCGTGGTTGCAGAGCGTCCGTAAACACATTTTTTTCAAAAATGCTTGATTCCACTTGCGTTCTTGCATGTTCTGGGCAAGAGTGACGTCGTTGTAATTCCAACAACGTCATTCTTCAAGGGGGACAGAAATGCAGGAACTCATGCCGACCCTGTCAGGCCAAATCCCAACCGAGCGCCGCTGGCAATCACAAGCGAACTGCCTTGGCGTCGACCCCGATCTGTTCTTCCCTGAGCGTGGCGCTTCCACACGTGAAGCAAAGGGTGTGTGCACCGGTTGTGAAGTGCGCATGGAATGTCTCGAGTACGCGCTCGACCACGCCGAGAAGTTCGGCATTTGGGGTGGGCTGTCGGAGCGGGAGCGTCGACGTCTCCGTCGTCAGCGCGCACTTGCGCGCCGTGCCGTCGAGAGCGCCTAGCTCTCAGGGACTTCTTCGTTCGCGGCCCGCTCGATGAGCCGGCCCTCAATTGTGCAGTGATCGTCCCATCCCGTCCGGTTTCGGAGTGCCTGGGGGATCGCTTGGAATGCACGCCCTGGAATCAATCCCACGAGCTCGATTTCAGCAACAGAGGTTTCGAGCGCGGCGGCTTCGGCATCCACGAGCGCGATCACATCAACAAGGGCTGCGCGCTCGAGGTCGAAAATATTCATCGAAACTTGAACACATCCTTTGCGTTCTAAGCGCAAGCCGAGGGATCGCACGCCCGGCATCCCGCCGCTTGATTCTCGAATCGAAATCGCGATTCGTTTTGCAGTGTCCAGATCCGCGGTCGTGAGGTTCATGTTGAGTGCGACGAGGGGTGGCCGCGCCCCGACTGCGACCGCTCCGTGGCGAGCGTCCGGCGTCTTTGGTCCGTAGTCAGGGAACCGCCGCGTAAACGCCTCGCGCCTTAATTCCGGCAGGGTGCGGCCTTGGGGATCGGCGTCGCCGTAGAGGAACGATGGGATGTTTAAGCGTTCGAGCCAGACCGAGTAGCGCCGTGCGGCAGCGACCGCCCAGGCGCGTCCACGGCCGTCCCCGAAAAGCGACACGAATGGCACCACATCGACGGTCCCAAGTCGGGGGTGAACGCCGTCGTGGGCTTCGAGTGACAGCTCATCAAACACAGCGAGCGAGAGTTCATGGGCGCCACGCTCGGCTCCGTCGTCATGCGGGCCCGCCAGAGTAAACACGCTGCGGTGGTGGTCGGGGTCAATGTGTACGTCAAGCACATGCGTGCCACACGCGACCTCAAGTCGATTGAGAACGTCCTGATCGCGCCCTTCAGAGATGTTGATGACACTTTCGAGCATCGTGTGACTGTAGGTGGTGCGTGAGCTGTGGCTTCTAGCATCGTGCGATGGATATCGGTCTTGCGTTGCCGCACTACGAGTACAGCTTTGGGCTTCCGGCGCGCTTCGATATTGATGCGATGCTGAGCTGCGCCGCCGACGCAGACCGCATGGGCTTCGATTCGCTGTGGATTTCGGATCACTTCACGCTGGACCTCGCAAAATACGGCGGTCCATCGACCGCATTTGAGACGGTGGAACTGGTCGCGGCACTGGGTGCACTCGCCCGCGTGACGAGCCGTGCTCGAATCGGTTCGCTGGTGGCGCTCGAAGCGATCCGGCCAGCAGCGCTCCTCGCGAAGTCGATCGCAACGATCGATCAACTCAGCATGGGTCGCTGTGTGCTCGGCCTCGGAGCGGGTTGGTACGAACCCGACTACACCGATATCGGAATGTCGATGCCTTCACCGGGGGAGCGTGTGACGAGGCTGGGTGAAGCCTTGTCGGTCATTGATGCCCTGTTTGTCTCCGTGCCGGGAGTGAGCGTGACGGCCGGTGGCCAATTCCATTCAGTACATGGCGCGGTGCTTACACCGAGACCATTCAACGAGCGGAAGATCCCGGTGATTGTTGGCGGCAAAGGAGATCGGGTCATCGACCATTCTGTGCGGCATGCCGACGGCTGGAACACCTGTTGGGTCTGGACGCTCGACGCGTATCGTGAGCGACTGGCAGTGCATGACCAGGCATGTGAACGACACGGCGTGGACCCTGCTGGCCAGCATCGAAGCGTCGGGCTCTACACGCTCGTCGGCGAAAACGAACGCGATTTGAAAGCTCGATTCGAGCGCCTGAGGTCGAGCATCCCGGGAGTGCTCGACGGCGTGACGCTCGAAGAATGGCGGGTCGGTCGCCTCGTCGGGACCGTCGATGAAGTCCGCGAGCAGATCGGCGCGTGGTCGGACCTTGGCGTACATGAGATCATTCTCGGACTCGGCAGTGTCCCATTTCATTTTGCACACACCGATGACTTGGAGAT
>JBARPG010000101.1:0-5568 GCA_049642885.1 Acidimicrobiia bacterium
TTTTGAACCTGTCGCTGAAGTAGATCCCGGCCGAGTCCGGGACCCACTCGAGCCCACCACTCTTCACGTCGGTCACCACTGACTCCGTCCTAGATTCCGTCAAGATCCCATGGCCAAGGTCAATCCATCGGCTTGACGTTGGCCTCGATGAAGGCGATCTCGTCGTTGCCGAGCCCGTACTTGGCATACAACTGCTGGTCGATCTGAGGGATCGGCTTGGACCAATCGATGTCGGACGCGGACGTGAAGTCCTGCAGTGGCACGTACTTCCAGACCTTGGCAGGGTTGTCCTGGGTGATCTTCAGGACGCCGAGCATCGCGCGGGCGAACTTCGACTTTATGTACTTCAAGCAAGCTTGAGCGGCAGCCTCATCATCGAAGGCCCCGACCGTGACAAAGGTCATCGTCACTCCGATGCCTGGCCCACTCACCACAGGCGAGGAAAGCACTTCCCCAAAAGAACCCGAACCATTCGCCTTCGCGAGGACCACCTTGTACTTCTCGAAGCTCTGCGGACCCGCAAGAAAATCAGATCTGATCCAGCGGTGCTGCCGTGCGCGGCCGTCGAGCCCAAGCACGCTCACGTAGTTAGAGCCGTCGTCCGGTCGGTCCGTGTGGAACAGAAAACCAAGTTGGCTAAACGCATTGGTACTGACGCGACGCTGGGCATCTCCCGACATGAGTGTCGATGCTTCTGGGTGCGCGTCGTGCATCGCCTCCGTGTACGCGTATGCACGGCCACTTGATACCTCATCAGCCAGAGAGCCGTTACCTGACGAGCTCACCTTGTGGAGGATGGTGTTCAGTTCCGGATAGCTGGTGAAGATTTCAATCGGCTCGTGTGCGTGATCCTCGTCGCGGTACGTGACTGCGATTCCACCCTTGATGTCCGTCCCTGGGAACAACTGATCGCTGTTGGGAACGTAGTGCGGCACGGTGAGGTGCGGGTCGGCGAGCATCCTCTCGTTCCACACCTTCGGCGTGAAGCCCGCGTTGAACAGGAAGCGTGCCGGCGTTATAAGAACGACCTTCTTGCCGACCTCGTACGCCGCGTTCATGAACAGGTGGTAGACGGGAGTGTCGCGGGTGCCACCGCCCTGGGCCTCCTCCTGGTACGGCGGGTTGCCGATGACGACGTCGAACTTCTTGCTCATCTCAGTTACCTTCCGTCAGCATCTCGTCAACCGTTGCCTGCCGCTCGTCCGAGCCCATCCTCGCGAGGTTGCCCACCCTGAAGTGGCCAGAGTCCTGGATCCATGCCTTGCGATCGGGCACGCCACCGGAGACGGCTTCGAGGGTGATGCGGTGCAGGATTTCGTTGTGGCTCATCTCGAAGAGCTGTGACGTGAGGATGTGCTTCAGTCGTTCATCCTGGTCCGGGAACGCGGCGGCCAGGCCGGTGTCGAGGCGTCGGACGAGCTCCATAAGGAACAGTCCAGCGGTGGAGAACAGGTCAGCGAAGGTCTTGGTGGGGTCGGTGAAGATGCCCGGGTTCTCTGCCTCCACGGTGTCGACCATCATCTTCACCACTGGTTGCGGGGTGAAGACCAGGGACGTCTTCTGCTGCGGGATGTAGGCGAAGATGTTCTCGGTTTGCGCGTCGTCGAAGTAGTCCGCCAGGGTTTCCTTCTTGTCGAGGAACTCCTGCACTGACTGGTCGAAGACTGCTTCATCGAACATGCCCGGGATCTTCGTGACCGTACCCTTTTCTTCGGTGACGTCCTGGCCGTCGCGCAGCAGCCGGAACTCGGTCTCGGTGATTCCAGTGATCTCCTCGAAAACATCGTCGGGGGTGTAGTCGTCGAAGTTGGACAGTCGCATCCCACGATCGCCGTAAGCCATGAGGAACATTGGGATGGTGCGAGCGAAACCGCGCAGGTGGGAGCGGGCGTCGTCCATGGTCTGGTTCGCGCGCTTCTGTTCCTTCTTGGTCTCCTCGCGGGTGACCACCTCAGGCACGATCTCCTGCATCGTCTCCTCGACGATCGACAGGATGTCTTTCTTGAGCACCTCGTCCTGCTCGGCCTTCTTGGCCTGTACCGCTTCGGCTTCGGCCTGCGTGGCAGCGTTCTTCAGTTCGTCGTCGAGGTGCTTGTTGGCGATGGTGTGCTCGGTGTACGCGCGCTCGACCCGGTTCTTGACGACCTGTTCGGTGCGCTTCTCATCGCGTTCGACCTGTTTGGCAGTGAGCCCGTACTCCTGCTGCAGCTCCTCGCGCTTCTTCCTGGTCTGTTCTGCTACTGCCTCAGCGATCTTCTTTGCCGCGGTGGCCGGCGGAGTGTCCGGCTGCACGCTCGGAAGGTCCTCGATTCGGTAGACGGGCTGACCGAGCTCCTTGATCTTCGGGTTGATCACCGTCTCCTCGTCGACCTTGACGGTTCCGTCGGGGTCGGTGACCGGTGGCGGCTGCGGGATCTCGAGCGGCTGCCCGTTCTTGACCTTGCCCTGGTTCGCGGTCGGCAGCTTATCCAGGATCTCCTTGACGTGCTCGGAGTAGCGGAAGATGCCAGCGACATTCGCGAAGAGCAGGTTCGACAGGAACCCTCGGCGCACAACTTCCCGAGCCTTGAATACCTGCGGGAAGGTCAGCACCTGGGCGGCGTTGAGCTCGATCATCCGGCCCTCCGCGTCCTCACCCAGGACGGGGAAGAAGTTGAGCAACGTGCGGATGTTCTCCCGCCGCACCCCCGGGTCACCCGAGGGGTTGGCGTGCAGGTTGTTCGCGAACGCGTCGAAGATCGTCAGTGTGCGTTCGGGCGCGAAATCGAAGATGTAGGCGTTCTGCTTCTGGAACACCAGTCCGCCGCGCTCGAACGTGCACGGGTTCTGCGCCCGGAACGCCGCCTGCATATACAGGGCCGGGGAGGACAGATCGGACAGCATGATCACTGCGGTCCATTCCGGCACCGTGACGCCAGTGGTCAGCTGCCCCACGGACAGGGTGATCGTTTTGCCACCCGATGCCTCGGCGTTGGCGATGGCTGCGCGTACCCGGTTGAGGGCCTTGTCGGCGGCGACCGAGTCGGTGTCGTCTTCGGTCTTCCCGTCGCCGGCGGCCAGGACGACCGTGTAGTCCTTGAAGACGTCATGCTTCTTCAGTAGCCGCTCCAGAGCTTTCGCGGAGGCGACCCGGTTAAGTAACCAGAAGGAGTGGCGGATCTCGTCGCGCAGTTCCGGGGTGGAGAACGGGTACTTCTCGTTGGTGGCCATACAGTCGAGGAACTTGATGACCTCGGCCTCGTGCTCGAAGAACCCGTTGTCCTTGGTCGCGAAGAACTCGTTGAGGTCGAACGCGTAGTCGATGTTGGCCCCGTCTTCGTCGATGGCAACACCCTCGGCCAGACGATCGGTAATCATCCGCGAGATCTGGTAGGTCCACAGGTTGAGCGTCGGCAACGCCGCGTACGGGTTCTCCTGTCCCAACTGGTCCCACTGTTGGCCGGCGACCTGCTCGTCCTCGTAGGTCCAGTTGAAGATCTGGTCCTGGCCGAACTTGCCAGCCGCCAGAGCTTTGAACGGGGTACCCGACAGATGCAGGGTCCTTGCGCGTGTGATTTGCTCGAACGCGACGTCGGTCTTGGTGGTGTCGATACCCTCGTGAGCCTCGTCGATGACCAGCAGGTCCCAGGCGAACTGGGATATGTGCCGGAGCTTGTCGTAGGGGCCACCGAAGTACTGGGAACCCTTGAGGTCCTGGAGCGACACGAACTCGACGATGCGCGGATCCTCGTCCTGGCGGTCGCGTGAGTAGGCGCGCCACTGTTCCCGCGTCATCGGGGAACGGCCGGCCAGCGAGGGCGACTCAGAGACGAACTTGAACGTCGTCTGGTGTCCGATGAAGCGTGTGAAGTCGTCGAACCATGAGTTCGCGATTGCCGGGCGGTTGGTGACGATCAGTACGCGGCGCACGTCGAGCGTGCGTATCAGGTCGTAGGTGGTCAGCGTCTTACCGAACCGCGGCTTCGCGTTCCACAACACCTCGGCGTTGCCGGCCGCGAAGGCTGCGACTGCCTGGTCGACCGCAGCCTGCTGCTCGGGCCGCAGGACGTAATCGTCGATCCCGTCCATCTGGGCGGTGGAGAAGTCTTGGCCGGCGAAGTCGTTGAAGTACTCCAGCGACTTCTTCGGTGCGCCGTTGAAGTGGTGCCACTCCGTCCGGTGCGGTGTGGTCTCACGCTCCACGCCCTGTTGCTTGAGGTAGGCGTGGAAGTCGTGATCGGTGAAGCGTCCGCCAGCCTCGGTCGTGAACAGAGCACGCCGGGACCACTCCAGCTTCTTCTCGATCGACAGCTGCGATGCCTGCTGGGCCACGCGCTCGGCTGCCGTCTGCTGATCGGTGTACCCGATCTTCTCCCAGCCCGCGTACTTCGGCAGATCCGGCGTCGACCAGGAATAGATGACCGGCCGGATCTCCCGGTACGTGTTTATCTTCGGGCTAGGCATCAATCCCTCGCATCCTGGTGGACCCGGTCAATCCGGCACGGCTGATAGGTGTCGTAAACGGTGAAGTCGAAGACGTAGTCGTCACGCAGCGAGGCGAGCGTGAACGGCTCCCGTTGGACCATCCCCGGCTGGTCGTCGATCCGGTGCCACCACGAAAACCGGATGTCCCGCCCGTCGGCGGTCTGACCTGTGAGGGTGTTGCCGCAGACGATGTTCAGGTCGATCAGATGGATGGCGGCGCGATGCAAGTCGGTGTGTGGGCCGACGGGCGTTCCGCGGCCCTGATGGAAACCCACGAACTCGGCGAGCATGGCCGCCTTCGCGTCCTGGTGGTTATCCTCCAGCAACTCGATCCCATAGATCGATGCCAGCGAGAACAGTGATTCCTGCTCCCACTCCTCCGCTGGGTACCGCTTCGCGATACCGGCCAGTTTCCGGCGCAGGATCGCCACGAGGAAGTTGCCATCCCCGGCCGAAGGCTCCAGGAATGTCTTGTCGACGAAGCCGGGGCCGGTCTCCAGATCCTCGCAAACCAAATCCAGCATCTGCTCGACCATGTGGCGCGGGGTGAACACCTCCCCGTAGGTCTTGACACGGTGGCGCGACTTCACTACCTGCTCCTCGACAATCATCTCAGTTACCGTCATGCGGACTCCATCGGCTCGAACGAACACCCCATGGTGGTCATGAGCGCACTCCGAGTGGCCTGACCGCCGCGCCGGCCTCAGCCAGACTTGCCACGTCCTCAGCATGGGCCTGTCGCGAGGCGGCGAGATCAGCTTCAAGGACCTTGACGACGCGGCGTAGCTCGGTCACCTGACTGCGCAGACTTGAGTTGTCGGCGAGCAGTCGCTCATTGGTAATCCGCAGTTCGGCGTGAGCCTCGGGGTCAATCTCTGCGCCGCTATTGAGTTGGCTGCCGAGCCAACGCTGACGTTGACGCTCAAGTGTTCCGATCTGGGCCCTGAGCTCCATGATGGTCGCGGCCTGACGTTCCACTTTCGACGTCAGCACGCGACGGTCCGCCCGGAGCCCAAGGGCAACATCAGCCGTCGCAGTCCCGCCAGACTGGCCGTCGCGCACCGCACCCGCCGCTCTAGCGACAGCCTCGCGCAGGCTGTCATG
>JBARPG010000102.1:0-45435 GCA_049642885.1 Acidimicrobiia bacterium
GTTCGCATCTCCCCGATCTTCACCTTGGCAGCCATGGTGAATGCAGCGAACGGGCCGCAACACGCGATAGGCCCGGTCAGCGCAAGGTCGAATACTTCGGCCATGGCGTGGGTGCCCCCAAAAAATGCTCGGATGGCGTCAGCTCCAACGAAGGGTTCGCCATCGGCCGGATCCCAGACCGAAGCATCGTCGGCGAAACACTCCATGACCCCATCCAGATCTTTCGCGGTGTGCAGTTGCACGTAGCGCTCGACGACTGACTTCATCTCGGCTTGCCCCATGACATCTCCATTCTTGAAACTTCTTCTGTACTTCGCACGTCTAACGTACCGTCGAACCTTGGAGGGTCCTGTGCACCACCGAATCTTGATCGCTGCGACCGCGACGGCCTTGGCCGTTACCGCATGTTCGAGCGGATCGTCAAATGCCTCATCGTCAGGCGGGTCGCGTGCCAAGAAGTCAACTGCGTCAAGCAGCTCCGTCTATGAGAGCCCGCTCAGCGATGCGATGGGGCAGGTGAACCAGGAGTCGTACGCCCGAGAGGCAGCGAAGGCGGAGAAGAACACGCAGGCGTGTATGGCGAAGGAGGGATTTGAGTACATCCCGGTCAACACAAGTCCCGATGTCTACCAAGAGGATTTTTCAAATGTCGGCCCGCAGGCCCCCGAGTGGCGCAAGAAGTATGGGTACGGAATGGTCGCGCAGGTGCTCGAACCCGAGGACAACATCTACGGGGACGGAGGAGATTTCAAAGAGCAGGTTGACCCCAACATGAAACTCTTCGAGAAGCTCAGCAAGGCCGAACAACGCGCGTATGGGATCGCGCTTGATGGATACGACAGCGAGGCAGTCGCTGTCGTAACCCAGCCGAACGAAACCTCCGGCGGCGCCCCAACAAAAGGCTGTCGTGCGGTTGCGTACCAGAAACTCTGGGGCCAAACCGATGAGAAGACCCAGCAGCTCCAATCGGACTTGTACGAAGAAATGATTAGTCGCATGGACGCGGATCCCCGAATCAAGAAGATGACCAAGGCGTGGAAATCATGCCTTGGCGGAGACTTCTCCTCAATTCGCGATCCTGGTGGAGCATATGACTACATCCAGAAACAAATCGACGAGATCGTGCAATCGAATGAGGGCAACGGTTTATCGGAAGTCGAGGGACCGGCGCCGACGAGTCTCCCTCCATCGACCGAGGAAATGACGCTGCCTCCGACCGATTTCTCATCCGACCAGAAGTCGCGGTTGAAGACGCTCCAGAAGACCGAGATCGCGCTTGCGAATGCCGACTACAAATGCCAGGAGAAACTCGACCTCGTCAAGAAGGGCGAGGAGATCCGGATCGAGATCGAACAACAGATCGTCGACAGCCACGGGAGCGATCTCAGGAAAATCAAAGCTGCCGGAGGCGGCGGGCAAGGCTGAATTGCCTCACCGCGGCGCGTTCTTACCAAACTCTTACCTTTGCGCTTGCGTCAGCTTTCGCTTCTGCCATTGTTCTCCGCACGCCAACTCGGCCGTTCTTGGAGGAACACCATGAAACGCATTCTCTCTGCTGCAAGCATCACCGCACTCACCCTGACCGCCGCGTGCGGCAGCGACGGTGCATCGAACGCTGCGAGCAACTCATCGGCCGGAAAGAACGCCGACCGCGCAACAGCCAGCTCATCATCAACGTACGCCAGCCCGCTCGGCGACGCACTCGGACAGACCAACCCGAACGACATGAACCGACAAATGGCTGACGCGGAGAAGAAGATTCAAACGTGTATGGCGAAGGAGGGGTTCAAGTACATCCCATCCGCGAATCCTGTCGTTTCCTTCGGAGGAGTGGACGACGCCTCGGGACCGCAAAACAAGGACTGGCGCGCCAAACACGGATACGGAATTGTCGAGCAGATCTTGGACCCCGGCGCGGGCATGTTCAGGTTTGATCCGAAGAACATGCCGGTCGACCCCAACCAGAAGATCGTCGAGAACTTGAGTAAGGCCGAACAGCGCGCGTATCACATCGCACTTGACGGCTTTGACCCTGAGGACCCCGCAACGGCGAATGGCCAGTCGACCGTAACCCAGCTTGGGGTTGCGCAAACGGGGGGAATGCAGGCAAAGGGGTGCCGCGGACAGTCGATGTCGAAACTCTTTGGCGGCGCAACTGATGCGAAGACCATGGAGCTCACAAACGACATCTATCAGACGATGAACGACCGGATAGCCGCTGATCCCCGAATCAAGAAGCTGAACCAGCAGTGGGCCTCGTGCGTCGCAAAAGCAGGATTCTCGGCCGTCACAAGACAAGAGCAGACGTACAGCTATATCCAAGAGAAGGCGAAGGTGATCGCCCCGAACGCTGGAATGGGCCCGATCATTTCCTCCGGGGGAGGTGCGTCGACGAGCGGTTCGGTCGACAGTGGTGGAACTGCACCCGGATCGGATTCAGCGGCAAAGGAGCTGACTGAAGCACAGAAGAAGCAGCTCAAAGCACTCAAAAAAAATGAGGTGGCGCTTGCCACGGCTGACTTCGATTGCCAAGAGAAGTACGACATCCAGAAGAAGACCGATTCCATTCGCATCGAGATCGAAAAGCAGATCGTCGATGAACGAGGAAGCGATCTAGCGAACATCAAAGCCGGCGGTGGTGGCGGAGGGCAGGGGTAACACAGTGGAAACACGTACGAAGATGGCTGTCGCTGTTGGGTCAGTCGTGGTCGCGGGTGCTGTCGGATGGGTTGCGGGTCAATCCATCCAGTCACCCGACCAAGCCGCAGCCAGCGCTAAGGCACCCGTCGCAAGCGCGATCACAGTTCCTGTCGAAGAGCGATCACTTTCGACTGAGATCGTGCTCCGCGGAAACGTCGGTTATTCACAACCGTTCGACGTGAACCTCGGCACGAGCGCCACAGGCGGTTCGAACGCGTTCGTGACGCGCGTGCCCGAAACCGGCTCGCAAGTGAACGAGGGCGCTTCTGTCATGGAAGTGAGCGGACGACCTGTGATTGCACTCGCTGGTGTCATCCCCATGTATCGCGATCTCAAGGTCGGTTCCACCGGCGAAGACGTGAAAGAGCTCGAGACTGCACTCGACCGCCTCGGGTTCGCCCCAGGCGCCGTCGATGGGACCTTCGATGCGGCCACGGCCAGCGCGGTCACGCGCATGTACGCCAACGCAGGGTCGACTCCCCCGGTTGCGTCAGATGATCTGCGTAAGCAACTGCGCGATGCACAGAACGCGGTGACCTCCGCCCAGAACGCACTTCGAGAAGCCCAGCGAAACGCGAGCACTGGATCAACGAAACAATCGGAGATTGCCCAAGCGCAACAAGCAGTGAACGACGCACTCGATGCTGCGAACCAGGCTCGTACACAGGCCGCGAAAGACTTGCAAACGGCACAGGACGCGCTGACCGACGCAACGACGACCCGCGACGAAGCGGCGCGCGCGCTGAAGAAAGCCAAGGATTCATTGGCAACTGCAAACGCCGGAACCAACCCTCAAACCGGCCTCGCACCAAGTACTCCCGAAGAGGTGGCTGCCCTCAACACCCTCAAGTCCGAATTGGCCGATCAAGTCGCTACTGCCCAAATCGCGTATGACCGGGCGGTCCGCGATGTACAACGCGCGACCGACGCAATTCCCGCGACACAAGCAGCAAACGATTCGACGATTCGCAAAGCCGATGCCAGCGTCGGTCTCGCGAGGACACAACTCGCTGAAACGCTCGATCCTTCGAGAAACAACAGCAGCAAATCAGCAGTGACTGATGCACAACAGCAGGTCACTCAGGCGCTGCAGTCCCTGGCCGATGTGTCGAAAGATGCCGGTGTCACCGTACCTGCGTCAGAGATCGCGTTCATTCCCTCGTTGCCAGGGCGACTCGATGCAACGAAAGCAGTGCTCGGTAAAGCTCCCGAGAATCCAATCGTCACTGTGAGCGGGTCGAAGTTGGCCATCGAAAGCTCTGTGCGGGTGAGCGACCGCAAATACGTCAAGGTCGGCATGCCCGTCACCGCCGAAGCCAGCGATCAAAACATCACCGTTGGAGGCAAGATCGCCGAGATCGACAAGAAGGCCGGAACCCACGAGGTCGGCGACAGCAACATCTGGATTTCGATCGACCTCGACAAAATCCCAGATGGTTTGAGCGGCGCGAGCGTCAAGATCACCATCCCTGTGTCGGCAACAAAAGGCGATGTGTTGGCGGTGCCGCTCGCGGCCTTGTCGATCGACGGCGGTGGTTCTGCACGAGTTGAGCTCCGTGACGCGAAGAATCGCCAGGTGTTCGTACCCGTCACGATCGGTCTCGTTGCGCAGGGCTACGCCGAAGTTGCTCCTCGTGGCGCGGCACACCTCAAGAAGGGTGACCGCGTCGTCGTCGGCACGAAGGGTGCGAGCGATGCCGCGAAGAAGCTTGGCATCTGATGACCTCTCCCGTCGTTGAACTCGTCGGCGTTGGCCGCGAGTACGCCACCGAGCCGCCCGTCCATGCCCTCATCGATGTTGATCTCTGCATCGACCCGGGCGAGTGGCTCGCCGTTGCCGGACCAAGCGGGTCAGGAAAGTCGACGTTGCTGAATGTGCTCGGGTTGTTGGACCGGCCGACCAGCGGCGAATATCGCCTCGACGGCATAGACGTTGCGGAACGATCCGAGGCGGAGCGTGCTGGGCTGCGCGGCGAACGTATCGGATTCGTCTTCCAGTCCTTTCACCTGCTCGCTCATCGCAGTGCGCTCGAGAACGTGATGATGACGGGCCTGTATCAAGCAGTAAGCCGTAGCGAGCGCGAAACGCAGGCACGTGAAGCGTTGGAGCTCGTCGGGTTAGGACATCGCGTCGACTTCTTGCCGACTCGCCTTTCCGGAGGAGAGCGTCAACGTGTCGCAATTGCCCGAGCGATCGCCAGTGCGCCCTCGCTCCTCCTTGCGGACGAACCGACGGGAAACCTCGACAGCGCCAACACCGTCGCGATTCTCGACCTGTTCGCGACGCTGCATAAGCGGGGGCTCACGATCGTGATGATCACACACGATGCCGACGTTTCCTCCGCGGCGCAGCGGCGCGTGGGCATCGTCGATGGCCGATTGACTGAGGTGCGCTAATGGCTCGTATCGCCGTACCTCATATGCGACTCCGGGATATGTGGGGCGAGGCCGTTGCCGCGCTGTTGGCACGACCGGCTCGTGCTGTGCTGACCGCGCTCGGCACCGTGCTCGGAATTGTTGCGCTGGTCGGCACGCTCGGTCTGGCAGCCACCGCGGGCAACCGCATCGTTGGTCGGTTCGATGAGCTGTCGGCCACTGAGGTGCGCGTGAAACCGGCTTCGAGTTTCTTCAACTCCGGGCCGAAGACTTCGAACATTCCGTTCGATGCTGGAGCGCGACTCCAGCGCCTCAATGGTGTTGTCGCCGCAGGCACCATTTCCGATGTTGATGTCAACGGAGCGCTCGCTCGCACGGTTCCGGTTTCCGATCCTCTCGCGGCACCCGAGCAGTCGCTCACGGTCAAAGCAGTGAGCGCCGACACCTTGGCAGCGGAACGCGCCGTGCTGCGCACCGGCACGACGTTCAGCGAGGTTCACGATCGAAAGAAAATGCGCGTCGCAATTCTCGGGAGCGATGCCGCTACATCGCTCGGGGTATCGAGGGTCGACAACCAGCCGGGCATTTTCATCGGCGATCGCATCTACAGCGTGATTGGCATTCTCGACGATGTCTCGCGGGACGCCGACCTGCTGTCGAGCATTTTGATTCCGAACGGTGCTGCGCAGGAGGACTGGGGTCTGAAAGCACCGGCGGAAGTGCTGATCGAAACGAAGGTCGGCGCCGCTCAACTCATCGCCAAACAGGCGCCGATCGCACTCAGCCCGAACGACCCGACACTCCTTCGTTCCGCAGCACCGCCGGAGCCGAAGCGCACCAAGGCAGGCATCAAATCGGACCTGCAGTCACTCCTCCTCGTGCTGGGTTCGGTTTCGTTGATCATCGGCGCGATCGGCATTGCGAATGTGACATTGGTCTCGGTGATTGAACGCGTCGGTGAGATTGGGCTACGGCGCGCGCTCGGCGCGGGTCGGCGCCACATCGCCGGTCAGTTCCTGGTGGAAAGCATGGCGCTCGGCGTTGTTGGCGGGATCGCCGGCGCGTCACTCGGCACCCTGCTCATTGTCATTGTCAGTGCCGTGCAGGACTGGACGCCAGTCGTCGCCCCATGGATTCCATTCGCGGCACCAGCGCTCGGTGCCGCGGTTGGACTCATCGCAGGGCTCTATCCGGCGTTGCGGGCGGCATCGCTCGAACCGGTCGAGGCCTTGCGCTCGGGCACGTGACCTTCAGCCGTTCGTTAGAGCTTGCTATCGATCTTCTCGGCGAGCTCGGCGAGTGTTGACTTGATGCTCTCGGCGTCGGTCACGCTACCGATCGTCACGAGTTGCAGATCTGCCCGCACGCCGTCGGAACGAATCCACGAATAAATACCGCCACCCAGTGTTTGGTAAGTACGTGCGGAACCGGGACCCGAGGACAGCTTTTCGCCCCCCAAGAATCCCGCAGTCGTATTGAACGACTCCACGGATGAGCGTTCGAGGCGCAGCTCGATCGTCGGAGCCACGAGCGGCGTGGCGCCGTCCTGCATGAAGTTCGGCACGCCCTCAATGTCGTAGGAACACCGGTCGGCAGAGTCATCCGCTTTCTTTGGCTCGCCACCAATCGCGTCAGATACGACCGAGCTTGTGAGGATCGAACATGGCTTCGGCACTCCCTTCAGCGAATCTGACTTGTACTTCTCCGCGAGCTTTCGCGCGTCCTCAAGCATCTTCGGGTCGACCTTTCCGTTCTTCGCTTGCTCCGCGAGCTTGCTCGCGGTGGCAATTGCATCAGGGCTCAGTCCCGTTTGCTTCGCGATCTTCGCCGCAGCGTCATCGGCTGCAGACTTCTTGTCGTCGCCGCATCCGGCAACAGCGACAGAAAGAATGAGCATTGGGACGGCCAGGTTTCGAACTCTCATTGGGTTTCCTCCACAGATTTCTGCCCTCAGGCGATACAGGCTAGTGCCCACATCTCCATCAGATCTGCGTTGCACTTGCGTGGCAATTGGCGACGCCGTTCGAGTTCGCGCCACCGAGCGGCCGATAGCTCTTTCATGGCGGATGCAGCATCGGTTGCACATCTCATTCGGAGAACTTCCTTCGGCCCCCACCCGGGCCAAGTCGCGACTCTCGTCGCAGATCCCCTCGAAACGATTACCGCCAACGTGCTCGCTGCCGCACCAATGCCAATCGGCCCCCCACCGCCTCTGGAGGGCGAAAACTCTTGGCGCGCACTTGCTCGCTGGTGGTTGCAACGCATGACCACAACAACGGCAGGTCTTCACGAAAAGATGACGTGGTTTTGGCATGGGCACCTGACCTCATCACTCGACACCGCCGACGCATCTCAAATGTGGAATCAACATTTGTTGTTGCGAACGCATGCGCTCGGCAACTTCAGGGACCTACTGAAGGCGGTCACGGTCGACGCAGCGATGCTCCGCTACCTCAACGGAGATGGCTCGGTCGCCGCACACCCGAACGAGAACTACTCGCGCGAGCTGATGGAACTCTTTGCTCTCGGACGAGGCAACTACACCCAAACCGATGTCACACGCGGAGCGCGAGCGCTCGCGGGGTACCGAGTGCGATGGGATACCGGTGCGGTTGAGTTCGATCCCACCGACGGCCTCGCCTCCCCCGTCACCTTTCTCGGCGCGTCGGTGCTTCGGTCAAATGATGTTGTTGATGCCGTCTGCAACCACACGGCATGCGCGCCCTGGGTCGTCGCAAAGTTGCATCGCTACTTCGTAGGGGTCGATCCGAGTGTGAGCCGCCGAAGCGAGCTGGCCACGCTTTTTCGATCAGGAAATTTGGAGATTCGTCCGGTCGTCGAGAACATCATTCTCCATACGAGTTTTCAGTCAGCGCGAATGAATCGCCCACGTTTCCCGGTTGAGTACATACCTGGTGTGATGACCGCCATTGCTCAGCCGTATAACGATGGGTGGGGACTTTTGGATGCCGTTGGCGGGCTCGACCAAATGCCATTCGAGCCACCGAATGTTGCCGGATGGGGATACGGGACGAAGTGGCTGAGCGCCGGGTCCGCGATGGTGCGTGCTGCTGCCGTGCAGTGGAACGAGGCCGTGAACACCATCGAAAGTGCGCCGGATGTTGTTGGGGCCGCGCTCGACCGGTGCAGCTTGTTCGATGTGAGTGCACGCACTCGTTCCTCCATTCAGTCGGCAGTTGACAAGTTGGGATCGAGCGACACCTGGGCACGCGCATGGCTGGCACTCGGCCTTGCAGCGACGTCACCTGAGATGGAGCTGGCCTGATATGGACGACATCACGCGGCGGACATTCTTGAGGGGCGCGGCGGGTGCCGCTGCCGCGGGAGGGATTGCCGCTTGCAACCTGCCCGCTCCCCCGGCAGCTCCACTGCCACCCGAGGACCCACCACCAGAGTCACCTCCGGCTACTGACCCGCCACCACCAGCTCCAACAACCTCGGCACCACCGCCCCCACCACCGCCGCCACCGCCGCCTCCGAACATTTCCAAGCGCGTGCTTGTCCTCATCGAGATGGCAGGAGGGAACGATGGCTTCTCAATGTGCGTTCCATTCCACGACGCGAACTACTACGGAATACGCGGAGCGACCGCTGTCGCCGCGGCGAGCGTGTTGCCAACGTTCTCGGCCGACGGAATCGGTCTGCATCCCAACCTCGCCGCACTTCACGATCGAGCAAGTCAGCTGGCGGTCATTCGCGGGATCGGGGTCCCAAATCCCGACCTGTCCCATTTCGAGATGTTGCGGCGCTGGTGGTTTGGTGATCAGGCTGCTGCCGGTGGCATCACCACGGGAGTACTCGGTCGCATGTGCGATGTGCTCGACCCAGGCAATGTGCCCGCGGTCGGTCTTTCACTCTCCCCGAGCCCGAATCCCATCTTGACGGCAGTGCACGCTCCGATGATGTCGTTTGCTCCGTGGGGCGAACTGACGTTTCCGAAACCGAGCTGGGACGCGAATCTCTCCTCAGCGTGGATTGCAGGACAACGTGCCATGTCCCAGCCTGATCTCGCTGCTGCATACCCGCTGCTCAACAGCGCGCGCATCGGTATCGGCCGTGCGCTCGACTTCAGTGCAGCCATTGAGAACCTGCCGGCCGCTAGCAGCGCGTACCCCGACACCGGACTTGGCAATCAACTCGCGCTGACCGCCCGCTTGATCGCTGCCGATATTGGGATCCGCACGATTGTCGTGCCATTCAGCGGCGACTTTGACACACATGCAGATCATCGAACGCGACACGACGCCCTCATGGCAACCCTCGGCGGCGCGGTGGCCTCATTCCTCGACGATCTGGCAGCGCGTGGGCTCGCCAGCCGCGTGTTAGCCGCAACGATGAGCGAATTTGGGCGACGTCTCGAACCCAACGACGGCGCAGGACTCGATCACGGCGCAGCTTCGAACGCGATGGTCTTTGGCCCTGTCCGCTCCGGCGTGTACGGGACTGCGGTCGACTTCGGACATCCCGACAACGATGGCAATGCCGTTGCCACCGTCACGATGAATGATTTCTATGCGACGTTGGCGCAATCGTGGCTGGGGGTGCCTGCATCATCGGTGCTGGCAGGAAGCGCAGCACCGATTTCGGGATTGATCCAGTAGGAGGTCTACACAGAGCGGCCGAGGAAAGCAGCGAGCTGATCGGCGGCTGATGCACCTTCTGGCGCGGCTTGCTTTGGGCCGAACGGAGCCCCTTCTGGGCCACGGAATGACTCCTGAATCGATGTCTGCGCTGCTGCAAGCAACCCCGTTGCGACCTCTGGGGCAAGGTTCGTGTCTTGACCAGTCGCCTTGGCGAGATCCCACGCGTGCTGCAACGTGTCGGTACATGCCATACCGCACACCGCCGCTCCGGGCATCGTGCCGAATGGCAGCGTGATCATTTTCTGCATCACACCCTCTTCTTGAAAACTCGCGAGCGTGCCTGCAGCTGCCGCGTCAAATGCTTCGAGGAAATCGCCGTCAGAAAACGCCTGCGATGCCTTTTCCATTCCAGAACCGGTCATGCCTGCTTGGAAGAAATACTGTGCGCCGACGATGTGGTCGACGAGCTGTGCCACGTTCCATGATGCGCACGGGGTGGGTTCGCTCAGCTGGTCTGCCGTGACGTTGGCGAGCACTGCTCGCGTGGCGGCAATCGTCTTTTCTAATGATTCGGTACTCACAGGTCTCCCTCGCGCGACTATTGGTGAGCGGAGCCTACGGCGTTCTTCGGGTAGCCGCTGATACCTGCGTCAGGATCATGCCGAAACCGAACAAGATCAATCCAATCGCCGCAAACCAGGTGCCAGTGTTTGACCCTGTCACCGGTAGCTGATTCGACCGGCTCGCGTCGAACGGCGAAACCGCCGCCGAACTCGTCGTCGTGGTCGTCTGTGGCGCGGCCGAAGTCGTCGTGGTCGTCTGTGGCGCGGCCGAAGTCGTCGTTGTCGTGGTCGTGGTCGTCGGTGGCGCGGCCGAACTCGTTGTCGTGGTCGTGGTCGTTGTCGTGGTCGTTGTCGTGGTCGTTGTCGTTGTCGTTGTCGTTGTCGTTGTCGTTGTCGTTGTCGTAGAGGTCGGTGACACCGTGGCACCTCCAACAACGAGCACGACGTTGCTCTCAGTGTCAGCCACCGTTGCGGTGATCGTATTGACATGCAATATGGGATTCGTGCCCGAATACCCAACCACGACATTGAGAGTGAACGAGCAGGAGTAGCTCCCCCCAACTGCGATGACAGGTCCGCCAGTCGCACACGTTCCCTGACCATTGAGGTCACCGAACACATCGTCCACCATGCTGGTCAACGAGAACGGCACCGTTCCGGTGTTGGTCAGCGTCACACTGAAGGTGACGGGTCCACCTGGAGCGTCGAGCTCCGTAACGTTGGGCACCTTTGTCAGCGATGCCGAGGGCAGCTCATCAGTGAAGCTGACGGTCGCATCGTCGGACGCAGTAACCGCCTTCCCGGTGATCGTGCCCGCGCCTTCAACCGTGGCCGTGTTCACATGCGGAATTGCTGGCGAACCTGTCAACGTCGTAGTCACCTGACAGCCATACGAGCCGGTGAGCGCGGCAAGGGTTTGGGGCAGCACGCAATCGCCCTGCCCGGCGAGGTTTCCGAACACGTCGTCAGTCAGCGTGGTGATTGTGACGGGTTCTGGCGAATCGTTCATGACGGCAAATGCAAACGTCACTGGCCCACCGGATTCGGGAACGCTCGGCACCGATGCGGTCTTCGTGAGCGCAACAGTCGGGTCTCGAAGGTCGGAGATCATTGGCCCCATCCAGGACACGTATTCAGTGATGCCATCGCAATCAGCCACTTGGGTGCATGAGTCGTCGTCGCCGACGATCAACAACATCGACGACACCGCCACAGAGGGGTCGACGAACCCAATGAAACGCGTGGACTGATTGCCGCACCCCAGGGCGTCGGAGCTCCCTGTGGCGCCACCGCAGTTGGCATCAGTCGCGGGTGACTCATCAGGTGTGATGTCGTAGTACCCCACCAATGCGCCTGTGCTGTCAAAAAACTTGGCTCGACCGAGCACTCCACCGCCGGGTGCGGCTGCAATCGGGGTCCGCGTCTCAAGGTCACCGACCCACAGCCCAAACGCACCAATCGGCTGCGAAAACTGAAAGAGCGTTGCATCGAGCTGATTGCCAGCCGGAAACGACGTCGCGTTCCAAAAGGTTGGACGAGACGCGAGCGGAGTGAGACCTGAGTAGTTGGCAGTGGACAACAACGTCATGCCCGGAGGTGCCGTCGTCAGATTTGCCGGTCGCGGCGCGCAATCCTGCATGCGACCTGCGTTGGAGAAGACTGCGCCAGTTGACGGCGCGCCGGTACTCATCGAGATATTTGAGATTGCGTCGGCCGGTGTTACCTGGCGTCGACTGACCGTGGCGGTCACGGTCGTTCCCGGAAACGTGACCACTGCGCCATCTCCGCTTGCACTATCCGCGGGTGTCACCCCGGGCGAGAGTTTTGTGAACCCAGCAGCGACAGCATTTCCCGCCCAGGAATTCATCAGTGGCAGCGCGGCCGCCTCTTCACCAGAGTTCGGCGACCGCGCCGAGGTGCAGTTGGAACCAAACACAAAGGGGGTGCCCGTCGTCGTTCCCGTTACTGCTGTCGATGATGTGCCCGTCGGCACCGCAACCCCAGGCGCCGCGAAACCGAGCAATGCCAAGCCCGAAGCTGCGATTGCGACTCCGACCGTGCGACTGGCAGTTCGCCCCTTGATCGTTGCCCTTCGTAACCCTGCCATCGCGCGAGTCTCCCACGAATGCTGCACAGGATTGAGCCATCCGTCATAACGCCCCGTTGTGGACTCCTGAGGCACCGCCCTGAACTGTGAATCAGGAATACTTGAGGCATGCCGACCTCGCAACAACATGTACTGACGCTCGATCTCGAAGGCGTACTAATCCCCGAGATTTGGGTCGCAGTCGCAGAACGCACCGGAATCGACGCGCTGCGGCGTACCACTCGCGAGGAACCCGACTACGACGTACTGATGGCCTATCGCCTTGGAATCCTTGCCGACCACGGCCTCACGATGTCGTTGATTGAGGATGTGATCGCCTCGCTGGAACCCTTGCCGGGAGCAATCGAATTCCTCGATGCGATGCGTGAACGTACTCAGGTGATCATTCTCTCCGACACGTTTGAGCAATTCGGTCGCCCGTTTATGCGCCAGCTTGGATGGCCCGCGCTCTGGTGCCACCAACTCGTCGTCCAGGACGATCGAATCACCGGATATCAATTGCGGATGCACGACCAAAAACGACACGCAGTCGAGGCCCTGCACGCGCTCAATTTCCGCGTGACCGCTGCTGGTGATTCCTATAACGACACGGCGATGCTTGCCGCGGCCGATACTGGATTTCTCTTTCGTTCGCCCGACAACGTCATTGCGGAGTTCCCGCAATTCGAGGCCCTTCATGAGTACGCAGAATTATCGGAGCGGGTCCTCGCGATCCTCTAATCCGGCGGGGCCTGATCTCCGAACCCGGCGCGCAGAAGGCCGGCCTCGATCCTGCCTCGGAAGCGAGCGATCGTCACCGCATGCATCACGGTCAGTACGACCGCGGCGATCAACACCAATACTGCGCTCGGCAACACCTTCCCGAACCCGAGTGCCAACACGACCAGCAGCACTAACGCGGTGACACGTTCCAGAGCCACACCACGGTTGTATTGATAGTGAATCCCCATAAACCCTCCGAGTAAGCACAGCATCGACGCAGCGAGCATGCGTTGATCGAAGGTACCCAGATGATGGCTGGGCTCAAGGACGACGTGCTTCGCGACAACTGCGTACAGAATGATTCCGAACACGATCGGAAAATGCATGAACGAGAACATGTCCCGCGCCACCCGTGCACGGTGTTCACCCGAGACTCGACGCAGCGCGTCTTCGGTGACACGCGGAATGAATGCGAAGTACACCCACCACATCACGCACGCCACCAGTACCGGGGCGACGAGGCCAAAGATCAGGTGATTCGCGGCGCCCGCCTCCGACGCGTTCGTGCCAGCAGCGACGAGCACCTCCCCCAGGCTGATGATGACAAACAGCGCGTGGCGTTCAGAAAAATGCGCGGGGTCAATTGACCAACCTCCGCCTTCTGGCTGGGCGCGACCGCTCGAAAGGGCGCCGATGAATCCCAAGAGTGCACCAATAGTCCACAACACAATCCTCATGGTCCCGTGCATGAATCCTCCGGCGGCGACTGCACACGGACCGATTGCGGCGAAGCCCGCGTACGAAAGGAAGGTGGCGCGAGCCGCTGGGTCACGCCACATCTCCGAAGCAAGCAGACCGATAGCAATGAACCGAGTAATGCAGTAGGCAACTGCAAATTGCGAGCCACCCGAGCCAAAGGCCTCTGGAAGCGCGACCGCCATTACGAGCGCGCTCGGCACCGCAAGCAGCACGCCGAACTGACCTCGTTGACTCGTCTCGAGGTCAATCGCAGAACCAGTCCATGAGAACTGACTCCACAGCCACCACACCAACCACGCAATGAGCGCGCCCTTCCCGAAGCCACTCCAGCTGGGTCTGTGTGCGATGAGTGACGCGATTTGTGTGATCGCAAACACAAACACGAGGTCGAGGAAGAGTTCGACATTGGAGGCGCGTCGCCCTTGCTCTTCGGCCGACTCAGGTGTTTCGTTTGCGCCGATGTTGTTCGATCTCTCTGTACTCATGACAGCACCGAGCGTAAGGCCGCCATCGCATCGGGCACAACGCTCCACCACACCCACCGCCCGCGCTTTTCGCCGACGATCAGGCCCGCGTCGGCAAGGGCCTTGGTGTGGTGACTCACCGTCGGCTGCGTGCGGTCGACAGCATCAACCAGATCACAAGAACAGACTTCGCCAGCAGAGGCAATCACGCTCAAAACACGCAACCGAACCGGGTCGCTCAGTGCCGCAAACCGCTCCGAATACCGTTCGGCGTCGCGAGTGGACATGGCGCGGCCTCCTGGAGAACAGCACGTAATCGTTCGCGATTTCGCCGTGGTGGTCATATCAGTACGCACTCCAATAGATTGACAGTTATCGATACGTATGCAAGAGTGATGCATCGACAGTTGTCAATATATCGGAGGAACCATGTCACGTCTACAACTCGCATTGAATGTCAGCGATCTAGAACAGAGCGTGAAGTTCTACGCACAGCTCTTCGGCGCCGAGCCAGTGAAACTGCGGCCTGGATATGCGAACTTTGCGATCGCCGACCCGCCACTCAAGCTGGTTTTGTTCGAGAACCCTGGCGCCGCTGGCAGCATCAATCACCTCGGCGTGGAACACGCGGAACGTGCCGCGGTTCAGACGGCGATCGGCGAACTCACCGCCGCGGGCATGCTGCCCGTCATCGAGAACGAGACTGAATGTTGTTACGCCGTACAAGACAAGGCATGGGTCACCGCTCCCGACGGCGAGGCATGGGAGGTCTACACCGTGTTATCGGATGTTCCCGAAGACGCGCCCAGCACGACGTGCTGCACACCCGCATGACGCAGACACCGACGGTTGCGTTTCTTTGCGTACACAACGCGGGTCGGTCACAAATGGCCTTGGGTTGGCTGCGCGAACTCGCCGGAGAGCGAGTGCATGGACTGAGCGGTGGGAGCGAACCTGCCACGCAGATCAATCCCATTGCCGTTGTAGCGATGGCCGAAGTGGGGATTGACATCAGCGCCAACACGCCGGAACGCTGGACCCTCGATCTGCTTCGCTCTGCCGATGTCATCATCACGATGGGTTGCGGCGAGACCTGTCCGGTTGTGCCGGGGGTGCGGTACGAAGATTGGGCGATCGCAGACCCGGCGGGGCAGCCCATCGAGCGGGTTCGTGCCATTCGCGAGGACATCCGGCTGCGTGTGACTGGCCTCATTGAGAAACTCGGACCGCGTGACGATGAGCACTAGCCCCGACGCGACTGGCACACCGCCGTTGGTAGGCGACGATCATCCTGCACCGCACCTTCGGACCCTCGATCGGCTACTCCCCCTTTGGATTGGCTGCGCGATGGGCCTCGGGATTGCGCTCGGCCAAATCATTCCTGATCTCTCCGGAAAACTCGACGCGCTGCATGTGGACACCGTCTCCCTCCCGATTGCTGTCGGGCTCCTTTTGATGATGTATCCGGTGCTCGCAAAGGTGCGGTACGGCGAACTCCACCACGTGGCCCAAAACGGCAAATTGCTCGCAACCTCGCTCGTACTGAATTGGTTGGTCGGTCCCGCGTTGATGTTCGGCCTTGCATCGTTGATGTTGCCGGACCTGCCGGCGTACCGGACGGGGCTCATCGTGGTTGGCCTCGCTCGTTGCATCGCAATGGTGTTGATTTGGAATGACCTGTCCTGCGGCAATTCGGAAGTTGCAGCCGTGCTCGTCGCCCTGAATTCACTCTTTCAGATCGTCGCGTATTCACTTCTTGGATGGTTCTATCTCACGAAGCTGCCCGATTTGCTGGGGATGAGTAACGCTGCGTTGGACGTTTCGATGTGGTCGATTGCACGTGCCGTTGCGATATTCCTCGGCATTCCCCTTTTGGCCGGGTATCTCTCGCGTGCAGTTGGCGAGCGGCGGCGCGGTCGCGACTGGTACGAGCAGTCATTCCTCCCACGGATCGGGCCGATTGCCCTGTGGGGTCTGCTGTTCACGATTGTGGCGCTTTTTGCCCTCCAAGGTGATCGCATCGTGCATGCGCCCGGCGATGTTGCGCGGATCGCGCTCCCCCTTCTCGCCTATTTCGCACTGATGTGGCTCGGCAGCATGTGGCTCACGCGTCGGTTGGGATTTGACTACCCAACTGCGAGCAGCATTTCGTTTACCGCAGCGGGCAACAACTTCGAGCTTGGCATCGCTGTTTGCATCGCCGTATTCGGTGCCACTTCTGGTCAGGCGCTGGCAGGTGCGGTTGGTCCGCTCATCGAAGTTCCGGTGCTCGTCGGGCTCGTCACCGTGGCTCTGAAACTCCGCGGCACCTGGCCGCGAAGTACCCTCGACGCGTGACCAAATACTCCCTCATACCCGAGCAATCACGCGTGCGTATCGATGGCAGTTCGAACGTGCATGGGATTCGGGCCGAGAGCGTCGGACTCAACGGCGAAATCGAGGTGCAACACACCGCTCGTGGCCTGAAGTTACGCAGTCCCGTCACCGGTTGGGTCGAGATCGAAGTCGCGAAATTGCGCGCCAGCAATCCACTCGTTGAAGCCGAGACCAAACGGCGAATCGATGCGAAGCGTTTCCCGACTATTCGAGGCGACCTCAACGAGGCATCCGCGACGGGGAGCGAGACGGTGTCGGCATCAGGGGAGATCACCTTCCGCGGCGTGAACACGGCAGTTCACGGCGAGCTGCGCGTTGAACGAGACGGCGACCACGTACACATCACCGGTTCCCAAACCTTCGACATCCGAGAGTGGGGGCTTCAGCCGCCGAAAATGTTGATGCTGAAGGTTTCGCCGATGATCACCGTTACGATCGATGCCCTCGGCGCGCCGCAGTGATCGAATGACGCGCCGCCCACTCGTATTGGCCTCGGCTTCACCTTCACGTTTGCGAATCTTGAGGGATGCTGGGTTCGATCCCATTGTGAGGGTGAGCGCGGTCGACGAAGACCGCTACGCCGCAACAAATCCACAAGACATCGTCCGCGAACTGGCATGCCGCAAGGCCCGGGCCGTGGCAGAAGCCAGCGATCTTCCTCCCGCGGCAATCGTCGTCGGGTGTGACTCGCTGTTCCAGATTGATGGCGTGATGTACGGGAAGCCTGGTGACCCCGCAACCGCACGGCAGCGATGGCACATGATGCGCGGCAAGACCGGAACCTTGCTCACGGGACACTGCATCATTGACTGCGCAACGCACGCGGAGGTCAGTGCGACCGCGCAGACACAGGTCACCTTTGGCATGCCAACTGAAGGCGAAATCGACTCCTATGTTGCGAGTGGCGAACCAATTCACGTGGCAGGCGCGTTTACCTTGGAAGGCCGCGCATCACTGTTCATCGAACGGATCGAAGGCGATCCAAGCAACGTGATCGGGCTCTCGGTGCCGACGTTTCGCGCGCTGCTCACCGAGGTCGGCATCGCGGCAATCGACCTCTGGCGCGACCCGAGCGTGTAACCGGCACTAGTAGCTGCCACGCAGCAAGCGGCCGAACCCCGTTGTCTTGCCGAGCGCCGGGTCTGCCTCGTGGCCGTCCCACGCAAGCAGGCCGTTGATAAAGACTGCTCGAATGGCATCGTCGTTGCGTTTCACGATGCGATGCAATTCTGGAAATCCCGGCATGAGTTCTTCATGCAATTCGTCGAGCGCGCCGTCAAGACCCGTTGGATCGACGATCACCATGTCCGCGCGGTCCCCTACTCGCAGGTGCCCCGCGTCAATGCCGAGGTAGTCGGCAATCTCGCCCGTAACGCGATGCACCGCGCGACCGATGCTCATGACCCGTCGGCCCTGATGCTGAGCGTCGCGCACGAGGCGCAGCATCTGCAGCGCGTAGTTATAGAAGCCCATATTGCGAAGGTGTGCACCTGCATCGGAAAACCCGACCAACACCTGGGGGTGTTGCACGATCCATTCCAATTCGCGCGGACGATCATTCGCAATCACCGTGTGCCACCGAAGTGCATTGCCATGCTCGGCGATGAGGTCCATGAAACATTCGAGTGGATCGATACCGCGCCCGTTCGCGACGTCGGCGAAGGTCCGGCCAACAATCGACGCATCGGGCGCTCCCATAATGCGCGCTTCTCGCAAATCGCGGTGATACACGCGGCCTTTGATCTTGTTCTTCCACTGTTTACGAAATCGCTCGCGCCAATCCGCTCCGCGCATGAGATCGCCACGGCCTGACGGGTCGAGGTGCAATGCCTCGGTCCCTGCGCCGAGCTCTTCGAGGATCGGGTTTTCAAGCCCATCGATCCACATATCAAACACATTTGGCAGAGACTGAAAACGAATATCGGCGCCGATGAGTTTGCGTGCCGCGGTAGCCGCACCACCCAACGCTCGGTGAATGCCACGGAAGGCTCGGATATCCGCCAGCGAAATCACCATCGTGCGCAGCGGCGCGTGGCGCACGCGCGAGGCCAAAGCAACAAAGGCAAGAAAGTTCCAACGCGACTGGATATCCGGCACGGCTTGGAAGATCGCACCGCGTTTCCGCAATGGTTCCGCCAGCGCGCGGTACTCCTTCCAACTCGCGAACACTGAGGGAGTCGGGCGGCTGCGGTAGCGATCGCCGGTGACTTTGTCCCACGGCAACGTGTTGATGGACAGGCCGAGGTACCCCGCATCGAGCGACTCCTCAACCATCGTGACCATGCGCCCGAGTTCCGCATCGGTCGGCGCCGTTCCCGTTTCAACCGAACGGCCGAAGCCCATCACGTGTGCACGAATTGCCGAGTGGCCGAGGAGCGATACGACGTTTGGGCCGAGCGGCATCGTTTCGAGGTGCTCGAAATACTCGGTCGGACTGGACCATGTAATGGTCTTCTCCAGCATCGGCAGCACTTCTTCACGCGGGATACCTTCGACGCGACAGAACATGTCGGCAAGATCTTCCGGATCGCCAACCGCAAATGAGAGACCGCACGACCCAACCAGAGCGGTGGTCACTCCGTGGCGCACCGACTCAATGAGCGCCGGCGCGAATTCGATCTCAGCGTCATAGTGCGTGTGCAAATCGACAAAGCCGGGCATCACCCAGCATCCCGTTGCATCGATAACGCTCGCGCCCTTGGGGGCGTTGAGGCCCTTGCCAATGCGAACGACGTGACCATCCGCAATGAGTACGTCAGCGAAGCTGCCATCCGTGCCAGAACCGTCGAAGATGAGCCCTCCGCGTATCAGCGTTTGTTCCATCGCTCCCCCAAGGTTCCGAACGTGAATCTACTCTCTTGAATTCCAATAGTCTTGCGGTCCATGATCACGACCGAGACCCGCGGCGATGTCCACATTCTGAAAATGTCGAATGGGGAGAACCGTTTCAATCCTGCTTCGGTTGCGACGATCGACTCCGCGCTCGATGAGGTCGAGGCCTCCGAAGGGCCGGCCGCGATCGTGCTCACGGGCGAAGGCAAGTTCTTCTCCAATGGACTCGACCTTGACTGGTTGGACCCCGCGAAACCTGATGGCCTCTTTGAACTTGCTGGGGCGTTTCAGCGGCTGGCCGCTCGGGTGCTCGTGTCACCGATCCCGATCATTGCCGCAATGAACGGGCATGCATTCGCTGCTGGGGGAATGCTCGCGCTCGCCTGCGATGCCCGCATGATGCGAGCCGACCGCGGCTATTTCTGCCTGCCGGAAGTCGACATCAACATTCCGTTCACGGAGGGCATGTCCGCGCTGATCCAAGCGAAGTTGATGCCGAACGTCGCTCACGAGGTGATGACAACCGGTCGCCGTTACTCGGGACCCGAAGCCGTCGCGAGCGGGATTGTTCACACCTGCTTCAACGAAGAACAGTTAATGCCGATGGCGATTGCCGCGGCGCAGGCCCTCGCCGGCAAGAACCGTGAAACGCTTGGCGCGATCAAGATGGGCATGTACGGACCGGTGGTCAAACAACTCCGCGGGTAGTCACGCCTGGGTCTTCAGGAGCGTGTCTTTCCGTGATGAACGGCGTCCTTGGACTCCTTCATCACCCAGGCGGTGATTCCTCGGCTCCCGCTTCCGATCGAGAACTTCGAGGTTCGCTGCTTCGACACGGGGTCATAGGTCTCTACCGGAACTGGCACTGTCGTATTCGCTGCCACAGTCCCGTTCGCATCTGCGAATGTGATCAGGGTGTTGTCAGGCGTCCAGCCAGCAATCCTCGGCACATCCAGCGGAGGGGTACCACCCGGACCAGGGGTGCCAGCCGGACCAGCAACAATCATCGCAGTTTGCGCGGCGTGATTCTCGATGAGGAATGCCTGGGCCGAACCGTTGTCGTCGGTAACCGTCATCAGAATCAATGCACCATTCGGTGATGGCGAGAACGACAACATCTGGCCCGTCCACTCGGGGAATTCTGCAACAACAGTTTGACTCCCTGCCCCGTCAACACGAGAGAGTGTCAGGTTTGACGTCGATATGCGCGTGGCGCTATCGACTGATGTTGTGACGCAACCCTTGAGGACTTCCGCAAGATCGTCGAACGCGACATCCTTGCACTCACGGCCGGCCGCGTTCTTGAATGCGAGGCTCTTCGTGGAGACATTCGTCTCGACGGCGCCGTGTGGCAACGCTGGCCCAAGTTGGTCGCCCAGGATCTCGGGTCCCTTCGCCAGGAGTTTTCCGGAGCTGTCGTAGGTTTCCCAACCGTCATCGCGCAGGTTGATTACGCCCCACGCGCTTGCGGAGTTCGTGTTCGTGGGGTGTGCGACGGTGATCTTGCGCATGGCGTCATTCTTGGTGCCGAGCGAAGTGACGACGAGGGCCAATGCCGCAGCGGCCGCGATCGCCGTGGCCCCACGAGTGATGTTCACCACACGATTGCGACGACCCTCGATGCGCCCGATCACATCATCACGCACTCCATCTGCCGGAGTGAATCCATCCGCAGCCGCACCAAAGCGACTCGCCCAATCAATATCGTTTTCGAAATTCATGACTGCACCTCTTCAATTCGTTCGTGTGCAAGGAGCACCCGCAGCGCTTCCAAACCACGGGACAATTGCGATTTCACATTCCCAACGCTGCAACCCAGCGCATTTGCGGTTTGCTGCTCACTCAAGTCGTCGAGGTATCGCAACACCACAATGGCCCGCTGACTTGCTGGCAACTCCTGGAGCGCTGCGATGAGCGCCGCGTTCTCTGCCTGAGCCTGTGCGTGGTCGGGCGACGCGAATCGACCTTCGCGCTTCTCGCGCTCAATGGACTTCCGCTCATGCACGCGGCGACGCAACGCCGATCGGAAATCATTCAAGATCGCCGAACGCACATACGGCCACAATGCGGGAATGTCCTCATCCCGATAGTGGCGCCATGTCTTGGCGAAGGCATCGCCAACCGCATCTTCCGCGGCAGGGCGATTCCCGTACAACATGCCAGCAAGGCGCAATGCCTGGGCATAGTGCGCGTCAAACGCCTGCCCATACGCATTCCGCCGTTGCTCGGCCCGGTTCATATTTGAGACCACCGCACTCGGTGATCCCGCTGTAAGTGAAGGCAACATGTAACTAGAGACAACTCAGATCGGAAAAGGTTGCACGGCCACACAAGAATGCTCCGAGGGCTACGAACTGAGCGCCAGGTTTGCGAATGTAGCGACGACAGGTGCATGGTCGGACCACCGCGCTGCATAACTCGGTGCCCGATGCACTGCGGTCGAAGTTGCGAGCTCCGCAAGTTCAGGGCTAGCGATTTGGTAGTCGATACGCCATCCCGCATCATTGTCAAAGGCCTTACCTCGATATGACCACCAGCTGTACGGCCCAGGACCGTCACCGCCATGCATGCGCCCGAGGTCGACCCATCCGAGATCGTCAAAGAGACGATCGAAATGAGCGCGCTCTTCCGGCAAGAAACCGGCCTTCTTCAGGTTGCCCTTCCAATTCTTGAGGTCAACCTCGCGGTGCGCGATATTGAGATCACCCGTCAGGAGCACATGTCCGCCATCGGCGCGGAGCTTCTCGATGCGATCAATCGCCGCCTCGAAAAAGGCGTGCTTTTCCTCCATGCGTGCAGGATCTTCCTCGTCGCCCGTATGCGCATATGCAGAAATGATCGTCAGTGCGCGTCCGCCACCGCACTGCAGCGTCGCTTCAACCCAGCGACCTTGACCATCGAAGCGAGACTCGTCGAGACCAATGTGCTCACTCGTCAGTGGCCGTCGGCTCGCAACCGCGACACCGGCGCGACCCTTTGCCTCTGCCTCCGCATGCGCGATATACCAACCGTCGGCGAACAACTCGCGAAACAGATCGTCGGGTGCGCGCACTTCTTGCATCGTCACGATGTCAGGCTGCGCAGTACTAAGCCATTCGCGCATGCCGTTCCGCATCGCCGCGCGGATTCCGTTGACGTTTACGCTTGCGATCGAGAGGGTCATGTGCCCGATCTTTCCACGCCGCACTGGGAGCCATGTCAATTGGCAGTTAGCGAGACTGGGACCTTGCGGTCCCGCCCCCCACTCCGTCGTCGACGACCCGTATTTCATGGTCGACCGAATCCTGCTTGATCCTCTCCTCCGGGGTTTCCCCCGGGCTCAAGAATCAATTCAGACCCGATCTCCGGGCTGTTCTACACAACGACAACATCAACGCGGGGGAAATCCCGTTCGCTGCCGACCGGCATGGCATCCAGTGCGGCGAGACAATATTTACAACGGCATGTGCGGGCCCGAACTTGAGCCAGGTTGCATCTCCGGTGCAGAAACGGCGTCGATTTGCTTCCGCGTCCGCGACCCCCTGTGATAGTCAACCCATATGACTCGAGAATCTGCAGGCCCATACGAACATTTTGAAGGCACACTCGGCCGCACCTTCGCTGGCTCACAAGGATGGTGGCCGCCGCGCCCGACCCCTCGCCCTGACGCACCGAACATCGTCATCGTTCTCGTCGACGACCTCGGCTACAGCGACCTCTCCTGTTACGGATCAGAGATCCCCACGCCCAATATCGACGCTCTCGCTCAGGCCGGCGTGCAGTGGACGAACTTTCACGTGACGCCAATGTGCTCGCCAACTCGAGCCGCGCTGCTCACCGGGGTGAACAGCCATCGTGCAGGCGCTGGGCATGTTGCCAACTCAGACCCTGGTTTTCCGGGGTACGCATCGGAGCTGGCCGACGACGTGTTGACGATGCCCGAGATTCTTCGCTCCGCCGGGTACGCCACCATGGCCCTCGGCAAATGGCACCTGACCAAAGATGCCGACATGTCCGACGCGGCACCGAAGAAGTCGTGGCCACTGCAGCGCGGCTTCGACCGCTACTACGGATTTCTGGATGCATTCACGAACCTGCACCACCCGCATCGCCTCGTGGAAGACAATCATGTGGTCGAGATCGACGAATACCCCGAGGGGTATTACCTCACCGATGACTTGACCGAGAAGGCGCTTGACATGATCGCCCAAGTGAAGGCGTCTGATCCAGCTCGACCCTTCTTCTGCTACCTCGCAGAAGGCGCCGTGCACGCTCCACTGCACTGCAAACCCGAGGACCTCGCTCGCCATTCGGGGAAGTACGACGTGGGCTGGGATGAAATCCGGGCTGCTCGTCATCGCCGCCAACTCGAGCTCGGCGTCATTCCTGCGAACACTCCCCTGCCTCCGCGCAATCGTGAGCCCGGGGACGACGTGCCCGCCTGGGACGAACTCTTGCCGGAAGACCAAGAGCTCTACGCGCGCTATATGGAGGTGTACGCGGCGATGGTCGACAACGTTGACCAGAATGTCGGGCGACTTCGAGCGGGATTGGCGGAACTCGGTCAACTCGACAACACGATCTTCATCTTTCTGTCGGACAACGGAGCTTCCCGTGAAGGCGAAGCGATGGGAACCTCGGCGTATCTGAGGTCCTTGGTTTCAAAGAACGTCGCCTCGATTGAGGATCCCCAGGCCGATCGTGAGCGCATCGACCTTCTCGGCGGTCCCCGCACGATGACCCACTACCCACGCGGTTGGGCCATGGCTTCAAACACTCCGTGGCGGCTCTACAAGATCAACACACATGCGGGAGGACATTCGGTCGCGTTCTTGATGTCCTGGCCAACGCATTCCGGTGCAGTGCCTGTCGGGGAACGCCGCAACCAATGGGCTTTTGTGACGGATCTCTTGCCGACGCTGTTGGAACTTGCCGGTGTGGACCGCGCCAATGATCGCAATGGAGTACCTGTCCAGCCGCTGGCCGGCGTGAGTTTCGTGCCGTCGCTCGCGGACGCCGCAGCGTCCCACCCGCACACGGAGCAGTACTTCGAAATCAATGGTCATCGAGGTTTCTACGAGGATGGCTGGGAGATCGTGACCCGACACGACGCCCTCACACCGTTCGGCGATTTCGAATGGGAGTTGTACAACCTCCACGAGGATCCGGCGGAGATTAACAATCAGGCCGCCACGGAACCGACGCGCGTCGCAGCCATGGCTGCCAAGTGGGAACAAGCAGCGCGTGACAATCAGGTCTACCCACTCGATGAAGGTTCGCGTATCCGCTATGTGGTGCGGCCCCCCTATGAAGATCCCTATCGCGAGCCGGTTCGCATCCCGCGACGCGCCCACACGCTTGAGCGGTATCGATCGCAGCTCTTAATTCAGTGGCGCGCGTTCACTGTCGACATCGAATTGGATTTCCACACCGGAGATCGCGGAACGCTGATTGCACACGGAGATCAAGGTGGCGGATACGCGCTCGTGGTCGACGAGGGTGACGAGTTGGTGTTCGTGCAGAACGCGTACGGCGTGATGATCGAAATGCCCGCGGGCACGTTGGCTCAAGGTACGACGCACGTTCAACTCACGGTGAGCGCGCCTGGTGGCTGGAAGTGGGATGTGACCGTCGGGGTCGATGGCGCGCAGCGCTGCCAACGTGAAGGGCTGATCATGCTCATGGCAATGGCTCCGTTCTGCGGTATCGACGTGGGCATTGATCGCGGCTCGCCCGTGTCATGGGAACGCTATGAACGATTCGGAGCGAATCGATTCACCGGCACCCTGCATGCAGCGACCTGGACCCCAGGCGAACTCGCTCCCGACGCGGGATCAAACTTCGTCGAGATCCTTCGCGAGATTGGCATGAAATACGAGTGAAGGCATGCCGAGTGCCATGCGCAACGGGTGACGTCGCCGTTCCTAGGATCTGAGGGATGTCAGCTCCTTCACCGCGAATGCTTCGCAATGCTTGGCAAGGGGCGCTCGCTGGTGGCGGCGACCCCGCATCCTCGCCCCTCTACGTATTCGGACCGTTTGTCGCCCTCGTGGTGGGAGCGGGTACCGCCGAGATCACGTTCGGTGCATCAATTTGGCTGGCCGTTGCCACCATTGCTGTCGTAACGCTGCTGTACCGGCTTGTCATGCGTTGGGTCACCGATGGAAGTGGCGGTACGGGACTCAGCGAAGAGGAACTCGGCCCCTGGGCTGCGAAAGCCAGTGCTGCGATCACCTGCATTGAATACACGTTGACGTTCCTCGTTTCCATCGCCGCCCTCGTGACGTTCGTCTCCGATCGTTTGGGGTTCGGTGGTTCCACGTTGTGGATTGCAAATCATGCGTGGCTCGCCATCGCAACTTCGCTCGTGTGCGGGTGGCTGGTGAACCGTGGGCCTCGGGTGGTGAGCTACGTGTTTGGGCCCGCGACTGGAGCGGTGTTGGCACTGCTGTGGGTCATGATGATCGCCGTCGTCGTGAAGCGCGGCCTGCATATCGCACCGTTACGAATTGATGCATTCACCGGGCGCCATTTGGAAGTGACGTTGAAAGGCTTCGTGCGAATCCTCGCGCTCATTACCGGCGTCGAAGTCTTCGCGAATCTCGTGGCGTCCTACCGCGGTAATGCACGCGAGCGGTCTGCGCTCGCGTTTCGGTCGATGTGCATCATCATGGGAAGCACCGCCCTCACGATGCTCATCGTCGGCCCTGCCATCCTGGCCATTGCCGACCCGAACAACACAGAAGTTTCTGTTTTCACTCAGACCATGGACAAGCTGCTTCCAGTGCCACTCGCGTTCGCTGGCACCGCGGTCAGCGTGCTCGTATTGCTCTCTGCTGCGGCGGCATCTGCTCTTGGAATCCAGAACTTGTTCCTTGGCCTTGCGGTGCGCCACTACGCACCGGCAGCTCTGGCGCGTCCGAATCGAGTCGGAGTCGCCTCGGCACCGGTATGGATCGAAGTTGGCGTTGCGTCTCTGTGCTTTGGCCTTCTTGGCACCAAGGAAGGCACCTACCTCGCCCTCTATGCAGCGGGCGTTTTCGTGCTGCTCTCGATGACAAGTTGGGCTGCGGTACTCCGCGTCTTTCGATCGCGACGGCAGAAGATGGAACACCGTCGCACCGCTCAAGCGTCAACCGTGTTCGCCGCCCTCTTCACGACTGCAGCAACGATCACGGTATTCGTGGAACGGTTTCGTGACGGTGTTTGGCTCTTCTTCGTCATGGTCCCGGTGCTCTGGCTGATCTTCGATGCTGTGCGCAGAGTCCGTGGCAACCCTGGTGCTGCTGCTGACAGGGTCGGTCGACTGCTCTCTCGCTGGTCGGAAGATGAGCCCTCGACACTGCTGCCACTGAGCCCACTCAGCCCGGCAGCTCGTGAGGTGCTTCATGGCGAAATCGGGAAGCAACCGATTGTCGACGGTGCTCCCACACGGCAGAACCTCCGACCGGTCCTTCATCACGGACATCATTTGGGGCTGGACTCGTTGCAACGGGTGAGTGTCCCGCTCGACGGATCAGCGCATGCCGAACACGCTGTGGCATACGCACTCGAAGTCGCCGACGTGTACCCCGTTGAGATCCACCTTGTCATGGCCCATGAGTCGGTCGAGGCACCCGCGACGTTGAGATACCTCGAGCTCGTGCAATCGCTCCTACAACCTCATTGTGAAGCGGTGCACATCCGTCTTGGAGTCGGGAGTGCAGCACTCGCGATTCTTGAACACGCCGCAGATGAGGAGATCGACCTCATCATCATGACGACCCATGGGCGCACCGGTATTCGCAAAGCGCTCGCCGGAAGCGTTACTTCTGAGGTCGTCCTATCTGGAAGCTGCGCCGTGCTGGTCGTCCCACCAATTGCGGATCTTTAGGTGAGACGGCGGCGATCAGGTATTTGACGCTGCGGCGATGCTCCCGATCGATGCATCCAGTGCCGCATCGAACTCAGCATCGGACTGCTTCGCCGAAAGTCCCTCAGTGAGTGCTCGCGAGAAGCTGGCGACGATCCCATTGTTGCGTGCAAGACGAGCATTTGCGTCTTCTCTGGAGTATCCGCCTGAGAGTGCGACGACTCGCATGACGTTGGCGTGCGCGACGAGTTCCGCATAGAAGTTGTCGGTTTCCGGCAACGTCAGCTTCAACATCACTTTCTGATCTGCGGGGAGCTGGCCGAGCTGCGCGAGCAGTTCTGACTTCAGCAGCGCCTCAGCTGCAGCCTTCTCCGGACTGTTGATGTCGACCTCAGGTTCGATGATCGGCACAAGACCAGCCGCGAGAATCTGGCGGCCCACTTCGAATTGCTGATCGACGATTGCCTTCACACCCGCGTCATTCGCAAGCTTGATTACCGAACGCATCTTTGTTCCGAACACGCCCTTGTCCTTCGCGCGTGCGAGGAGCGAATCGAGCTCGGGCATGGGCTTCATAAGCTGCACGCCGTCCGAATCATCCTCGAGACCTTTGTCGACCTTCAAGAACGGAACGACCTGCTTCTCGTTCCAGAGGTATTCGGCGGTCCCACGGCCGTCGATCTCGCGATCCATCGTCATCTCAAACAAGATGGCGCCGAGGATGCGGTCGCCGTTGAACGATGGGCTCGTGATGATACGGCTGCGCATTGCGTGGATGCAGTCGTACATTTCCGCGTCGCCGGAGTATTCGCTCTCTTCGACACCATAGAGGCGCAACGCTTTCGGGGTGCTGCCACCGCTCTGGTCGAGTGCGGCAATGAAACCGTGTCCGTTCGTGACTTTGTCAGCTTGTGCTTGGTTCATGAGATCTCTCCACGTTGGCATTTGGGACGCCCTTTAGGCTACGACCGATCCACCTCTTTGCCAGATTCGAGCATGTCGTACTCGTCGAATTGACATCTCATCGCCGTCTCGGCATCTTCCGCTGTGGGTCGGGCACGCCCGGGGTCGGACACAACCTGTTTTCGTCACCGACCTCCAACTTTTCATCCGGATGATGCAGGGTCTTCGCCTCATTGGACGTCAGCTCATGTGGAGGCGCGTCGTCCGATACGGTCACACCAATCCAGGGAATTACTGCGATTGCCGAATCGGGCGAGCCAGGCGTGCAGGCCAGCCTGCGCTACGCGACTCAGCAGGAATTCAATGAACGGGGCGCGTGGTTGATCATTGACATCGTGATGCCAACCGAGACGCGGTCAATCGATATTGCCGACAACGGGCGCTGCGCGTATATGCGAAGGCTTGGCACCGGAAGGCTCAGATTCCCCGACCCAACCACCCTCGCCGTCATGCTCGACGGTTTCGAAGTCGGCGAAGGCTATTTCGCGGTCGTCGATCTGAAGACAATGCCCGAACATTTCGTCGACTCAGACCTGAGCGCGAGCGCCCCGTCAACCGGACCGGTCACCCGCAACAACGTGTCTCCATCCGCAGTGTTCGAAACCAGCAATGGGGGTCGCTACTGGGAATACCTGCCGACTCTGAACGAATACGGCGCGGTCGACTTTCGTCCCGTGGCTGAAGATGGCGAGGGAACGGCGGAGATTCTCGACCCCGCGTGGTTTCCGATCTTTCAGATCGATTCCGACCATTGGCTCGCACAGGAATCGGCACCTGCTCGGGTGGCCAACGAAGGGCGACGTCGGCACGCACATCATCGACCTGTTCGACAGCACCGCGGTTCCCATCGAGATCACCCCACCGGCTGTGCTCCAGAAGTAACTCGCGAGACCCCTCACCCCCGCGCTGAAATCGGCGAGACTGTGCGCTGACCGAGGGGGTGTCATCGCGTGGGGTTCATGAAACCGGATCAGCCAGAGTTCAACGTCGAGGAATGGCGCGCGCTCCCCTACCCGGAACGCCTTCGCCTCATGTGCGTTACCTGGTGCACCCAAGGTTTCGGCGCACCGGATGCGGTGTACATCTTGTACATCATGAAGATCGCGCTCTACATCGCCATCTTCTTCGTGTTCACCGCACTCACCCCATCGCTCGGCGGGCCCGCATCATTCAGCTCGTGGTGGTCGTCACCACTGGCATTCGAAAAAGCGATTCTTTGGACGATGATGTTCGAAGTGATGGGCTTTGGCTGTGGCAGCGGACCGCTGACCGGCCACTACGGACCGATGTTCCCTGCGATGCGTCATTGGCTCCGCCCCGGCACCGTTCGACTGCGACCGTTCGCGTGGATTCCGTTCACGAGCGGACGCCGCCGCACATGGTTCGACGTCGCGCTCTACGCGTCAGTCCTTACGCTGCTGCTTCGGGCGATGCTCGCAAGCGACCTGCACCGTGGCGAACTCCTCCCGATCATCCTCGTGCTGTGCGTGCTCGGGCTTCGCGACAAGACCATCTTCCTCGCCGCTCGCTCCGAGCACTACTTGCTCACCGCGTTCGTCTTCCTGTTTCCAGCCGACATCATCCCAGGAGCGAAATCCATCCAGCTCTTGCTCTGGCTCGGTGCTGCGACCTCAAAACTGAACCATCATTTTCCGAATGTCATCGCGGTCATGCAATCGAACAGTCCGATCCAGCGATCGAAACGCGTGCGTCGCGCGCTGTACCGCAACTACCCCGATGACCTCCGAGGCTCACGGCTTTCGGCAGGGATCGGCCACGGCGCGACAGCGGTCGAGTACGCGTTTCCGCTCATCCTCGCCTTCACCGGTGCCGGGCCAGTGCACACGGTCGCCTTGGTCGTGATGGTGCTCTTCCATATCAACATCCTCTTCAGCATCCCGATGGGTGTGCCGCTCGAATGGAACGTCATGTTCATCTACTCGGGACTCGTGCTTTTCGGCGCGCACGGCGACGTGCATTTCTGGGATATTCATTCCCCGCTGGTGGCGATCGCGATCATCGCGGTCGCGCTGATCGGGCCCATCTACGGGAACCTGCGTCCCGAGAAGATTTCCTTTCTTCCCGCCATGCGTTACTACGCGGGAAACTGGGCCGCGAGCGTTTGGATGTTTCGACCGGGGACGATGGAGCGACTCGATGAGTGCATTACCAAGGCTGCGCCCCTACACCGAATCCAACTCGAGGGAAACATCGAACCGGGGACGATGGATGTCACCATGTCACGTGGCCAAGCTTTTCGTGCCATGCATCTTCACGGTCGTGCGCTCTACACCTTGCTTCCCGAGATGTACCACGATCTGCTCGCCGATGACCCTCGGATTGCCGAACTCGGTCCCGATGCATTCGAAATGATCGACGGCGAAATGGTCGCAGGCCTCGTGCTCGGCTGGAATTTCGGTGACGGACATCTTCACGATGAACAACTTCTCGCAGCAATCCAAGAGCAGTGCGATTTTCAGCCGGGCGATCTGCGTTGCCTATTCCTCGAATCGCAGCCAATCCATCAACAGCGAATGCACTGGCGCGTTGTCGACGCAGCAACCGGTCCCATCAGCGGGGGTGACATCGCCGTTCGGGACCTGCTCGAATTGCAACCATGGGGCGCACGCGCGGTGAACACATGAGTGACCGCAGCAGCGCGGTTGTCGTCGGATCAGGACCGAATGGTTTGTCGGCAGCGATCGTGCTCGCGCAAGCTGGACTGTCCGTCACGGTGCTCGAAGCACACGAGAACATTGGCGGCGGCACTCGCACGGCGGAGTTGACCGTTCCCGGCGTGCTGCACGATGTGTGCTCGGCCGTTCATCCATTCGGTGCGGCCTCGCCATTCTTTCGATCCCTTCCGCTCGCAGACCACGGGCTCACCTGGTGCGCCCCCGAGATCGACTTGGCACATCCTCTCGACGGTGATTGTGCTGCGGTGATGGTCCGTTCGATTGATGACACGGTGCGCGGCTTGGGCGCCGACGGTCGGAAATGGCGACGATCATTCGGCACGCTCGCCGGCGCGTTCGACGACATCACCGACGAGATCTTTCGACCCCTCCTCCACGTACCACGGCATCCCGTCATGCTCGCTCGGTTTGGTATGGGCGCGCTGCAGCCAGCATCGATATATGCGCGCCGCTTCAAGACGACCGAGGCGCGAGCGCTGTTCGCTGGCGCGGCCGCCCATGCGATTCAACCCCTCACCCAGTTCGGCACGTCAGCACCGGGCATTTCGCTCCTGGCGGCGGGGCATCGTTTCGGTTGGCCGGTAGCGCAAGGCGGATCTCACTCCATCACCAACGCGCTCGCCAGCTACTTCCGATCGCTCGGAGGTGTGATCGAAACGGGTGTCGAGATTCGTACGGCTGCCGACTTGCCCGATGCGGCGATCACCATCTTCGATACGAGTCCGCGCGCCGTTGCGCGCATTCTCGATGACGCTCTGCCCTCACAAACGCGCCGTGCGTACCGCAAGTGGAAGTACGGACCCGGGGCATACAAGATCGACCTTGCGATTGAAGGCGGCGTCCCGTGGTCTGCCGAGGCGTGTCGAGGTGCGGGGACGGTGCATGTGGGTGGCACCTTTGAGGAAATCGCGGACGCAGAGGCGACCGTTACCCACGGAGCGATACCTGAGCGACCATTTGTGCTGCTCGCGCAGCAATACCTTGCCGACCCATCACGGTCGAATGGGAATGTGCACCCGGTTTGGGCATACACGCACGTGCCGAACGGATTCACGGGCGATGCGACCGACGCGATTCTGAATCAGATCGAACGCTTCGCCCCCGGCACCCGTGAACGCATCGTCGCGATGCACACCACCTCGCCGATCGCATTCGAGCAGTACAACGCGAACTACGTCGGCGGAGATATCGCCACCGGGCAGAACTCGCTGCGCCAAATGTTGTTCCGACCGGGCCCGTCACTGCACCCGTACGCAACCGGCAGGCACGGGACGTTTCTGTGCTCAGCGGCCACCCCTCCTGGCGCGGGAGTGCATGGGATGGGCGGATATCACGCGGCAACTGCTGCCCTCGCTGCAATGAAGCTCACGTGAAATAGACGTGCCTCCGAAGAAGCGCGAGGCACAAATTGCGGCGGACTTCACGAAATAGCGGTCTCCTGCAAACAAGGCTGCGGCCCGTTCGTCTATGTCCATGGAGGGCATGGTCACATGCGGACAATATGGAAGCATCACTGCGTATGCCGCGCACGACATCATTGAGATCTACTGCTTCCGTGCGCGACGCGGAGCTTGCGGCCTTCTACCGCGAGCATTCTGAAGACGCGTTCCGCCTGGCGTACCTGACCTGTCGGGATCACGATCGTGCCGCCGATATTGCAGCAGAGGCGATGGAGCGCGTCGTCGCGAACTGGGAGACGCAACGCCCCGAATACCCCAAGGCATACCTCCGCAGGCTCATCGTGAACATCACAATCGATCAGGGTAGGCGGCGGCACAACTTCGGACTTCGCCTGCCGAAGATCGTTAGCCCGACGACGGCAGTCGACCACATCGCCGCGGTCGACGATCGCAGCGCACTTGCACATGCGCTCGACGAACTCGCACCGAACGCGCGCGCCGCGATCGTGCTCCGCTATTGGTTCGATCAATCGGTCGATGAAATCGCAACGACGATGGACGTTCCACGCGGCACCGTCGGCACGCTGCTGTCGCGATCCCTCCCCGTGTTACACAAGCATCTCGACAACGGAGAATCACAATGAACGATGACGCGCTCGACCGAATGATCCGCTCGGCACTTGAGCGAGAGCCGAATTGTGAGGCGCCAGCCAAACTCGAGCGTCAGTTCAGATCTCGCGTGAACGCCAGCGCCCGCCGCCAACGCTCACGTCGGAGCGTCGGAGCGGTTGTCACACTCGCGGCCATGGTCGCCGGGGTGCTCGTGCTGAAGTCCGCGACGGCCGACCGAACCGTGCGCGTCGCAACGCCGAGTCCACGCCCTGTGGACACACAGGTTGTTCACACGCTGCTTACGCCGGTGCCGTGCGCAACCGATCTCGGTGAGCATGGACTGCCGCCCACCAGTCCCGCCGAGCTCCCCCGAAACAGGATGGTCACATTCCTGCGCTCCCAACTTGGAAAGCCCTATCAATACGGAGGGGTGGGACCGGATGCTTTCGACGCAAGTGGCTTAGTCATGCACGCACTCGAACAGGTGCAGATTCCTGTACCGCACAACGCCAAGGCGCAGGGCACGATGTTCCCCGAAGTCACCAGGCGGGATGCACAACCGGGCGACCTCTTGATGTTCAAAGGCGGCGGGCACATCGGCGTGTACATCGGCGACGGCCAGATGATTCACGCGGCGGGGACTGGCAGCGTCGTCAAGATCGAATCGGCCGATCGCGACGGTTTGACGCGCATTTCACGTCCTCCGTACGACCTTCAGGAATGCAGTGCAACGGCGAAGAGCACCCCGATCGATGTGCGCTGGACGAGACCCCCGAATGTGAGCACCGCCCAGGGACTGCGAACCGACTGCCTTGAAGCCGGACGCGTCATGGATGCACCGCCCAACAAGTTCTCGAGCGCGTCCTCAGAGTGGGTATCCAACCACAACAAACAATCGGCGCAGCCGTACCGATATCAGTCACGGTACGTACAGGTCGCGGAGGTCGACGGTGCCAACACCTATCGCCTCGTTGTTCGCGATTTCAAAGACGCCTCCGTGATGATCGACGTGGGCTGGCTCCCGCGAGGAACGGTTGCTCTACAAACCGGTCGCAGCCATAGTGGAGGCCAGGCATTTGTGAGCGTTCAAGACAATCCGGCGGGAACCACCGCGACACTGATTGTGAATCTCGCGAATGGGACACTCGCACCGAGTCGCCCCGCCGGGCTCGTCGCGAGCAGCGGACGCGGCGGCACATCTGCCTCCGTACGTTACGCGACGGATCGTGAAGAACAGCAAGACCACAGTTACATCGTCTTGGAACTTCAACTGCCGAAACAGCGCGTGACGGTGCCGTTTGTCGATACGCGCAATTGTGGATTTCGAGCATACGAGCCTACGGGCGAATTGCGATTCATCACGCCCACGGAGTTGTCAATTGGGTTGAGCGACGGATCGGGGCGCTCATTTGTTTCTGTTCGTCTCTCCGAACTCGTCAGCAATTCTGCGAATCTCACCAGTCGGCTCGCTCGAAGTTCTGCGTTCTCATCGTTCGATTGGCCGAAGGGCCTGGCCTCTCACTACACACCTATGTTTCAGGTAGATACGACGCGCTGGTTCGTATACGACCGCCGCATTGGTCGGCTACCCGATGGCAACACATATTCAGACCTCCTCATTGACCTTGCTCATCCCCACTCCCCTCCCGACAAAAGTCACCGGCTGATACTCGACCTCAATTCGATGGGCAGCAGATTCTTCGGTAGTGGTGCGCCTGGCGCCGTCGGATTTGGGTAATTACGCGGCAATGGACGCGTGTCGCCGCGGGGACTTTGCAACTGATCGTCAGTACATTGAGAGCAAGCGTTCGGTACCGACACTGCCGGGCCAGAAATGAACGAGCAGCATCGGGGGGCATAGATGTATTGGCGAGAACACATGTTTGCGGGCCATTGGATCTTCGGGCTCATCATGATGCTGATCTTCTGGGCGCTCGTTGCTTGGGCGGTGATCGCTCTTGTTCGCTCGAACCGCGGCCAGCAAATGCATGGCATGCGCCACCACGGTGGGGCAGCGTCAGCAGAACAGAGCTTGGCGGATCGCTTTGCGCGCGGCGAGATTGAGGCCGACGAGTTCCGATCTCGGGCCCAAGCGCTCCGCGAGCTGCATCCTCACAGCTAGTTTCATGGGGGATTTCGGCATCCGCGCGCACATCAGTGGTGCGCGTGATTGAGTGGTGTCCCCACGACAGAAGCGAACACCGTGCCCACCTTCGACGATGAACAACATGAGGCCCTGCACCTCGGCGAGCGATTGCAGTGGGCCACCATCGCATGGAATCTCATGGAGGTCGTGGTCACAATCTGGCTCGGCCTGCGCGCCAACTCGCTCGCCCTGATCGCGTTTGGGCTCGACTCAGTCGTCGAAGTCTTCGCATCGCTTGTGGTCATCTGGTACATCGCTGACCACGACTCCAACAGGCGGGCGCTGCGAGCGATGCGGCTCGTCGCCATCGCATTCGCAGTGCTTGGCATCTACCTCGTCGCCGCTGGCATCTCGAGCCTCGTCGGCGGATCAGCAGCGGAGGCTTCTCCATGGGGAATCGCATACCTCGCGCTGACTGCCATCGCGATGTTCACCTTGGCGATTCTGAAACGGAAGGCCGCGCGCACCGCAGGAAGTCCGCCGCTGGCGGCCGAAGCATCAATGACGTTCCTCGACGGATGCCTTGCATCGGGCATTCTCGTGGCATTGGTGTTGAGCGCGACGCTCGAACTCTGGTGGGCCGACCCAGCAGCCGCACTCCTCGTCGCCGCCTTTTGTTTCCGCGCCGCCATCGATTCGTGGCGTGAAGGACAGCCTGCGCCGGGTACATGAGATTCGGGCTACGACCAACGTTCGGTCCCAGGGACACCGTCGGCGCCAAAAATGCGCGCCAGCGACCGCGGTTGAGTCGGAATGTCGATGGTCAGCTTCTGGTCGCTGGCCAATACGTTCACTCGGAGTGCGGAACGACAACCACCGGAATTGAGGACTGCTCAAGCAGGCGCTGCGTGGTGCTGCCAACGAGCAATTCGCGCAGCGGGCTCAGGCCGCGAGCGCCAATCACGATGAGGTCGCAATGCTCAGAAGTCGCTACTGCCAGCACGCCAGCCGCGGGTGCGTCTTCGACGAGGCGGGTCTCGTAGTCGATACCGGCTGCTCGAAGCGCCTCGGTCCATTCCGAATCCAGGAGTTCCTGCGCGTGGCGTGCATGAGATGCGAAATCAACGGGCGGGGCAACCTTCCCAAGCAGTGCCAAGGGTTCGAACACGTGCACAGCGACGATCTTCGCTCCACACGCGCCCGCCAGGTCGGCTCCGACCTTCATTGCGTGCATGCTGTTCGGCGAGCCGTCTGTCGCTATAGCGAATATGCGTTGAGTCATGAATCACTCCCGGTCGAATGCTCAGGTTGAATGGACGGTGTGCCGACCCCTTTCGTTGCACGCAACGAAAGCACGATTGTGACCGTGAGCGCAATGGCGATGACTCCCAGCGAAATAAAGGGATCGATGTGGTACCACTTGGACGCGATCATCTTGCAGCCCACATAGAACAGGATGACGCCGAGACCTTTGTTGAGGTAGATCAATCGATCGCGCATTCCTTCGAGCAAGAAATACAGTGCGCGAAGCCCAAGGATCGCCATCGCGTTTGAGCTGAACACAATGAACCGATCGCGGCTGACCGCCAAGATCGCCGGGACCGAATCAACTGCGAAGACCACGTCGGTGGCTTCGATCATGATCAGCACGACGAACAGCGGGGTCGCCATCCGTTTCGCATTCTGCCGAGTGAAGAGTTTCTGCCCGTCGTACTCCGACGTGACCGGAATGAACCGACGCACCAGTTTGAGCAGTGGATTGTTCTCGGGATGGATCTCCCCCGAATCGTGGGTCGCGACACGAACTGCGGTCAGGAGAAGGAGGCCGCCGAATACGAACAGCATCCATTCGAAAGATTCAAGCAACTGTGCGCCTGCCGCGATGAAAACCGCGCGCATGACAAGCGCCCCGAAAATCCCCCAAAAGAGCACACGATGTTGGTACTTGCCCGGTACCGAGAAGTAACTGAAAATCACGGCCCAGACGAAGACGTTGTCTATTGACAGCGACTTCTCAATGACCCAACCGGTCAGGTATTGCGTAGCAGCCGTGCCCCCATTGTCGAGCACTCCCCAGAGCACAAGCGAGAATGACAGCGCGATCGTGATCCAGATTGCCGAGCTGATTGCGGCCTCACGCATCGAAATGGCATGGGCGTCGCGATGCAACACCAGGAGGTCCACCAGCAACATGACGACTACGCCGCCAAGAAATGCGATCCACAACCAGACGGGAACATGAAACTGCACATCGGCGCCTCGGCCACCGGCGGCCAGTATTGAAGAGGTCATCGACGCAATCTAGATGTCAGACTTGTCGGAGACTCCGTCGCGACGAAGCAGTCTCATGCTTGAATTCGCTGGTGGCACCAGCACCCGATAGTTCCAAGTCGTCCAAGAAGTCTCCCGCAGCCCCGAGAGAACTCATCGAGTTTCTCGAATCCGTGAGCCCGGATCGCCGTGAGCTAATCGAGGCTCTACACAACACCATTACGGGTGCCGCTCCCGAAATGGCAATCGGCCTCGAAGGACGATTCCTCGGGTACGGGCCCTATCACTACCGGTATCCAACGGGGCGCGAAGGCGACGCGTTCGCCGTATCGATGATGAACGGCGCGCAGGCGGTCAGCGTCTACGTCATGGGTGCCGAAGGTGGGAAGTACCTTGCAGAGACCTTTGCGCCACGGCTTGGGAAGGTCTCCGTTGGGAAGTCCTGCATCCGTGTGAAACGAATTGACCAGATCGACTTGGTGGTCCTTGCTGAACTGGTCGCGCTCTCAGCCCAGCACTTGGCAGACGGTCGACTGAGTCAATCTGATTGATCTGAGCTAATCGCTAACGAGGGCGCTCGTGATCTCCGTCGGGATGGTGTTTCGCCCATGCGGCAAGCCACCCCTCGACCATCGGGCCGAACTTCGCCGGGTTGTACACGTCTTCCTCAGACGCGAATAGTCCGTTGCCCGCGTAGACGAGGCGCGTCCAGTTGGCCCCTTCGTAGATCTGTCCGTCGCCGGGATCGACGAAGCGATTCTCGACCTGCCCGATCACCCAGCCCTGTTCGGCATCGATCGTGTACCAGTCCCAGGGAAAGATCTGCATGTGGGTGAACGGCCACGCATTCATCGTCGAATTGATCCACGCGAGGAGCTCATCACGCCCGTGGAACTCCCCGTAGAGATGTTCGATGTAGTGGACATCCTCGGTGAAACACTCGACCCACGGGCGCCAATCTCCGGTGCGTCCCGCCTCGTTCGCCGCGGTCTCATAGCGCTCAAACGCTGCCCGAATCTCTTGTTCAGCAAATGCCGTCATCCGATTCCTTCCATGGCTGCCAATGTGGCTCATCCTGCCCGTCCCCGGAGGTGCGTGCAATCCTCGACCAAGGCTGTGCAGCGCACGCCTATCTATTAGTCTGTGAGTATGCGACTTGAGGTCACACGCCGGTCCGATCTGGCAGCCAAAGCCCTCCTTGAGCTTGCGCGCACCGGAGAGCGAATGAAGTCGCCCGAACTCGCGAACTGCGTCGGCACCACTCCCGGATTCTTGGCGCAGGCGATGTCTCCGCTGGTCGCCGAGGGATGGGTTCGCTCGATTCCAGGCCCGAACGGTGGCTACGTCGCCGTGGCGGATCCCAACGTGTTGAGCGTGCTCGACATCATCGAAGCGGTCGAGGGCCACACCGAGACCGGTCGATGCGTGCTCGAAGATCGACATTGCGCTGCATCGCGCGACTGCGCGCTGCATGAGCCGTGGTCGCTTGCCCGGTCGCACCTACGGAACGAACTCGCAGCAACATCGCTCGCCATGTTGCTCAATGACCACCCGGTCTCGAAGGAGAAGGTATGAGCATCGCCACGTCCGATCAAACCCTTGCCGAAATCGTGAACGCGCGTCCACAAGCTGCGCGCGTACTCGAAGCTTTCGGACTTGACTACTGCTGTGGCGGACAACGCCAACTCGTCGACGCGTGCGCCGAGCAGGGCCTCGATGCCGAGCCCGTGGTCGCTGCAATTTCTGAACTCGATCCCGAACCGGCAGCCGACTGGGCTGCATTTGATCCGCGGGAACTCGTCGATCATCTCGAAGCAGTGCACCACTCTTATCTGAAGACCGAACTCCCGCGCCTCGACCTACTCACTGAAAAGGTCGCGGGCGTACACGGTGACCGCCACCCTGAGCTGCACGAGGTGCGGTCGATCTTCCTCGAGCTCCGAGGCGAGCTTGAACCACATCTCATGAAAGAAGAGCGCGTCCTGTTCCCAATGATCCGCGAGCTTGTGGAATCAACAGCACCCCCACAGTTCCACTGCGGGTCTCTTCAGAATCCGATTTCGGTGATGTTGAGAGAGCACGATCGTGCCGGCGAATTGTTGCGGGCGTTGCGGACTGCGAGCGACGGATACGCCGTGCCAGACGACGGCTGCGCGAGCTACCACGCGTTGTACTCAAGTTTGGCGGAGCTTGAAGCCGATACCCATTTGCATATCCATAAGGAAAACAACGCATTGTTCCCCACTGTTGTTGCCCTCGAGGCAGATCGGAGTTCCCATGTTTAAGACCAAGGGAAATAGGACGAAGTGGAAGCACCCCAGTTCCAGCCGCCCTCGAGTGCTGCTCGAATGTCCATCCGACCTGTCACCGTCGATCATCGCCACGGTGATCGAGCGCCACGGCATGGATGTCCACATCTGCGAAGGGCCCGCTGACGGGGGGAAGTGCTCGTTGCTTGACTCCGGGACCTGCGATGCAGTGAACGAGGCCGATGTCGTCGTGAACATGCTCGGCCAACGCCGAGCACACGGGCGACAGATCGCGGAAGCGGTGCGGACAATGCCAGATGGTCCAGCGCTCGTGATCGAAGCTTCCGATAACGAACTCGCCCGTCCCGATGTATCGACCGAGGGTGCGACGGTCTTGAAACCGTCGTTCAGCGCCCGCTCGCTCTTGATCGCAATTCGAGACGGACGCCGTTCCGCTCGCGCATGACCCAGTGCTGATGCGCTGGCGCACAGAGAACGGCCCAGCTGGCGGTGTTTGACCTTCGGAGCGGCGAGACGTGGCGTGATCCGTTCCGCATGTACGCCGAGCTGCGCGAACACGCCCCCCTTCAACGTGTCGAGGACGGCGACTACTGGGTGCTGTCTCGATTCGATGACGTGTGGCGCGCCACGCGCGATGTCGAAACGTTTTCTTCAGCCGAAGGCTTAACCGTTACCTACGGCGAGCGTGAACGCATCGGGCTTGAAGAGGCGCGACCCATCGTGATGATGGACCGTCCCGAACACACACAGATGCGTCGGGTGGTTTCCGCAGGATTCACGCCGCGGCGCGTCACGACCATCGAACCATCCGTACGCGAATTCGTTCGAGCGCGACTCGACGCGATCGCTGACATGGCCGCACCGGACATCGCAGTCGAGCTCTTCAAGCCATTGCCATCAATGGTCGTGGGCCGCTACTTGGGCGTCCCCGAATCAGATCGCGCGCAGTTCGATGTCTGGAGCGACGCAATTGTCGATGCAAATGCGAACGGTGACGTGACCGATGCGGCAGAGCGACTATTGGAATTGTTTGGCTACTTCGGTGAACTCATTGAACGCCGAAAGCTCGAGCCGGGTGATGATGTCATTTCTGACCTGGTCGCGATTGAGGCCGAAGGCGATCGCCTCACGACGCTGCAGATTCTCGGTTTCGCGTTCACGATGGTGGCGGGAGGCAACGACACGACCACGGGATTGCTTGGCGGCGCGTCCGAACTCTTGACCGCACATCCCGACCAACGTCGGATGTTGGCCAACGACACGAGCCTCATTCCGGCAGCAGTCGAGGAATACCTGCGACTCGTCTGTCCCGTCCAAGGGCTCGCTCGGACCACAACTCGTCCAGTGGAGATCTACGGGGAGACGATCCCCGCACACCACAAAGTCCTGTTGTTATTCGCATCTGCGAATCGAGATCACCGCGAATTCGGTCCGAACGCAGAAGCGTGCGATGTGACCCGAACCTTCGATCGCATGATGACCTTTGGCGCAGGCGCGCATTTGTGCCTCGGCGCCGCCGCAGCGCGCATGATGGGTCGCGTTGCGCTCGAAGAACTTCTCACGCGCTTCCCAGATTTTGAGGTGGACGCGGCAGCGGGGCGGTTTTCCGAAGGGAACTACGTCCGCCGCTACGCATCTCTCCCGTTCAACGCTCACGCGTAGCGACACCCCACCTGCATGTCGATCCCTGTCACCGTGCCTGAGGGGTCGAGCCCGATCATCACGCTGTTCGGATAACGCTCAGGTGAAGATGATTTGCCCGCCCGCAGACATCTCGTAGAACTCGCCGACGGTGATGATGTCCTGGACCTGCTCGATGAAATCATCTTTCGAGAAGCCGAAGAGATCGACCGAGGCAAGGCACGCGTAGATACCCGCACCGGTATCCGAGATCATCTCGACAAATTCCGGGATGTTCGGGATGTCCAGCTTCTCAATCTTTCCGCGCATCATCTTGGTCACGAGCGCACTCGCACCAGGAATGCCGCCAAGCATCGTCGGCATGTGCAGCCCCGGGTTACCGACAGCAGCGACCTTGATCTTTGATTGGCGCTTCTTGTGAATTGCGTCCATGCCGAAGAAAGTGAAGAACAGATTGACTTCAATCCCCTCCGCACGCGCTCCGTTCGCCATGATCAGCGCGGGATAAATCCCTTCGAGCGAACCCTTGGAAACAATGATCGAAACCTTTTCAATTGCGCCTTCACTCATGAGGGCACTCCTTTCTCATCGCACCGTTTCAGGCCGGAGGCCTGTTCAACTCGCTGACGTACCGGTCACACACATCCGCGCGGCTTGGGGATTCCTGCGACACGTGCTGCAATCTTCGCGGGCCCTTTCGGAAACAACTGGTACAGCTCTTTGATACTCACGCCCGAGGTCTTGCCGAGCATGCGGACAGTCGGGCCCGTGCCTTTCGACGCGAACTCGGTACGCATAAAACGAATTACTGACCAATGCTTGTCGGTGACCTCGTCAATGCCTTCTTCTGCAGCGAGCTCCGGGACCATTGCTTCAGTCCATTGGCCTGGGGTCTCGAAAAATCCTTCATCGTTTACATCGACGGTGATTCCAGCGACGGTCTTTGTGGGCATCGAATCCTCCTCGGGGGTCGAGAATGTTGTGTGTCAGATCTTCTTCCCGGACTTCGGCATACTCGCACCGATGCCCGGAATGTCACGGCCCGGCAGCAACGCGTGCCAGTAGAACCACTGGAACATCAACTTGCCCAGGTGGTTCATCCGTGATTCTTTCATGAGCGGCAAGCCAACGGCAGTCGGGAAGTGACCGGGTACCGGTTCTTGCTCGTAGTTGAAGTCGATGAGCATCGCCTTACCGAAACCAGTTTCGATGAAACAGTTGGCGTGCCCGTCGTATGACGCGTCGAGCGACTCCCCTTTCAAGAAGCGCTGGATGTTCTGCACGAGCACTTCGCCTTCGAAGTGTGTGACCGAGCCCGCCTTCGATGCGGGCAGCGTCGTGGCATCGCCCAGCGCGAACACATTCTCTTTCACGCTCGATTGCAGAGTCGACGGGTTCGTCGGCACAAAGTTCAACTCGTCACCAAGGCCCGCCGATCGCCCCACGTACTCCTGGCCTCCGTGAAGCGGGATAACAACGGCAAGATCGAAGGGCACTTCGCGCTCGTCATAGGAAATGAGTTTGCCTGCGCCGCCGTCGACTTCGCCGGTATTGAACTCCGTCACGAGCGCGATGTTGCGCTCTGCCAACATTCCACCAAGGCGTTGGGCCGCGACGGGTTTGGTGAACGCCGCGTCGAGCGGAGTGACATACGTGAGGTCGACCTTGTCGCGGATGCCGCGCTCTTGAAAGAACCAGTCGGCAAGAAACGCAAACTCAAGCGGTGCGACCGGGCACTTGATCGGCATATCGACGACATTGATCGCGACCCGACCGCCGTCGAAGGTGTCGAGTGCTTTTTCGAGCGCCTCGGCTCCGTCGAGTGTGTAGAAGGTGTGCACCGTCTTGCCCCAAGCAGGACCAGTGAGCCCTTCCGTTTCTTCCGGAAGGATGGTCGCTCCCGTTGCGATCACGAGCAGGTCGTATTCGAATGTGGTGCCGTCGGCGAGCGTAACGAGATTGTGCTCGAGATCGACATGGTCAATCGCGGACTGGTGGTACGCGATGCCTTTGTGGAGTTGGCGAGCGCGTGACCGAACAATGTCCTCAGGTTGCGTCAACCCGAACGGTACGAACAACAAACCCGGTTGGTACACGTGCCGATCGTCTTGATCGACAACGGTGATCGAAACATCGTCTCCGCACTCGTGGTGGAGTCGATTGGCGGTCAACGTGCCGCCCGTTCCTGCGCCCAGAATGACAATTCGTGAACTCATAGCGACCTCCACCTGTCCTATTCCTACACCTCCTCGAGCACTAAGTAGAAACCCGCGGACGTGTGGCAGTTCTCACGCACGTTTCGAAGCGGCTAGCGGTGCGGCATGATGTGACCATGACCGAGATCATCGATGTCTGGATGCAACACCCGACCTTGCGCCATGCCAACCATGAGATGTTCGAATCGCTTCGTCGATGGATGGGTGTCGAGGGTGAGCTTGTTGAGGAGCTCCCACTCGAACTCACGATCGAGGCGATGGACGCTGCGCAGGTCAGCGTCGGCCTCACGACCGCTTGGTACGGACCGGAAGGGCCACTGATTGACAACGAAACAGTTGCTGGCTTCGTGGAGCGCTTTCCAGACCGGTTGCGCGGGGTCGCAGGCGCAGACATCCGCAAACCAATGGACGCCGTCCGCGAGCTACGCCGCCGCGTTGATGAAGGCTTCGTCGCGCTTCGCGTATTGCCATGGTTGTGGGAGGTTCCCCCAACCGATCGCCGCTTCTACCCGCTCTATGCCGCGTGCGTGGATCTTGGCGTTCCCTTTTGCACGCAGGTCGGCCACACCGGCCCGCTTCGCCCCTCGGAGCCCGGTCGACCCATCCCCTATATCGATCAGATCGCCAACGACTTTCCGGAACTCGTGATTGTGTGTGGGCATATCGGCTATCCGTGGACGAACGAAATGATCGCCGTGGCGGACAAGCATCAGAACGTGTACATCGATACGAGCGCGTACGCGACGCATCGATTTCCGCCCGAGCTCGTCGAGTACCTCAAGGGGCGCGGTAGACACAAGGTCATGTTCGGATCGAACTACCCGATGATCACGCCAAGTCGAGCGCTCGAGCGGCTTGCTGACCTCGGGCTCGACGACGACACACGAGCGGACTATCTCGCAGGCAACGCTCGCCGCGTGTTCAAGCTCGCCTGACGCATCGATGAAAAGCGAGATCTTCGGGAACTGAACTCTGCTCGCCGACGTCAAAGGGAGATGCTCAACATGCGTCAACTCCGGAAAATCACTGTCCTCCTTCTGACCGTGGGCCTTTTCGGCGCCGCGTGCGGGTCGGACGGCTCTGCGTCTACGGCTGCGTCTGCGAGGGACCGTTCTCCGCAGGTTTCTGACTCGGATACGAGCGAAGTTGCCGATGCACTGAACGAGTTTGCGTTCGATCTTTACAATCAGATGCGCAGTCACGATGCAAAGGCGAACCTTTGGTTCTCCCCGCAGTCCATTCGCGCGATGCTCGCAATGGCAATGATGGGATCCGCAGGCGATACCCGACTCGAACTACGCAAAGCCCTGCACCTGACCCTTCCCGACGAGCGCCTCTACGCGGCGCTCAACGCACTCGACCTTTCCCTCACACAACGAAAGGACGTCACAGTCGAAGAGGGAAACTGGATTGCGGACTTCAGCGGCGGGAAGTTGAAGAAGCCATATACCGATCGCCTGGCGAAGCACTTTGGCGTGGCCGTCGACCAAATGCCCGAAGGAGATCTCGGGGAGGCGGCACGGCAAATCAATGCCGCGGTCGAGAAGCGAACTCACGGAAGAGTGAAGAACTTCGTTACGGCCGACGACTTAGCGGGTGTCCGCGATGTGCTGATCAACACGACCTACTTCAAAGGCGAATGGACAACGGGCTTCGACGCTAAGTACACGGAGCCGGGTCCGTTCGAGCGACTTGACGGCTCAACCCACGATGTTCCGATGATGTCGACCGAGACCAAGGACGCACGCTTCACCACGACGGGCAGCGCCACGATGGTCGAGATTCCATATAAGGGCTATATGTCGATGGCCATTGTCATGCCCGACTCAGGGAAATTTGACGACGTGGTTTCCACACTCGACGCGGCGACATGGCAAGACCTGTTCGCGGACCTCAACCGATACGAGGTCATGTTGACGCTGCCGAAGTTCGAACTGAAACCACAGAAGAGTGCCGACATAACGAA
>JBARPG010000103.1:0-4964 GCA_049642885.1 Acidimicrobiia bacterium
ACCTTGATGCGAGCCACGCGACCATTCAACGCTCACGACTCAGAAACGGCGCGAGTCATGATGTTGATGCACTGGCTTGCGCACTTTCCGCGCTACCGCTCTGATTCGGAATCGACACGTCTCCGACAGGCGCCGAATCGAACGCACTCGGTAAGGTCGCGGTACTACCAAAAACACCGGAGGACGCATGACCGTACGAGTTGGCATCAATGGTTTCGGACGTATCGGACGCTCATTCACGCGGGCCTTGCTTGCGCGAGCGGGTGGAGCTGAAAAGGTCGAGCTCGTCGCGGTCAACGACCCCTTTGGGGATTCAGACACGATGGCCTTCCTGCTCAAGCACGACTCGGTTGGCGGGGTGATCTCCAACGATGTGCGCCACACCGAAAGCGGGTTCACGATCGACGGAGCTGCGATAATCAAGTTCGATCAGACCGATCCCGCGCAGATTCCGTGGGGTGATGCCGGTGTCGATGTCGTAATCGAATCAACCGGGGTGTTCACCGCACGGGAAAAGGCCGCGGGTCACCTGGTTGGTGGGGCTCGTCGTGTTGTGATTTCCGCGCCCTCTGGCGATGCTGACGCCACCATTTGCATGGGTGTGAACGATTCTGTTTTTGACCCGGCGACACACGCCGTGATTTCAAACGCTTCGTGCACCACGAACTGCCTCGCTCCGATGGCCCAGGTCTTGAACGATTCGTTCGGGATGGAACAGGGATTCATCACCACGGTGCACGCATACACCTCGGACCAGTCCCTGCAGGACCTGGCGCAGAAGAGTCGCTCAGGCAAAGCAGATCTGCGACGCATGCGTGCCGCAGCGCTCTCAATCATTCCTTCGAGCACGGGTGCTGCGAAAGCAATTGGTGTGGTACTTCCTGAATTGAAGGGCAAGCTCGACGGACTCGCCATGCGCGTGCCGACACCGACCGGTTCAATCACCGATCTCGTTGCCACGTTGAGCAGAGAGGTCTCAGTCGAAGAGGTCAACGCGGCGTTCAAAGCTGCCGCAGCGAACCCCGCCACTCGGGGAGTCCTGCAGTACAGCGAAGACCCGCTCGTCTCCGCCGACATCGTCGGAAACCCTTCGAGCTGCATCTTCTCTGCGATTGACACGATGGCGAATGGACGTCAGGTCAAGGTGCTCGGCTGGTACGACAACGAATGGGGCTACTCAAACCGCCTCGTTGATCTCGTGGCATTCGTCGCAGTATGACGTTGCCAGGGCTTGACACGCTGCCCGACCTCGCGGGCAAACGGGTTTTGCTGCGCGCTGATCTGAACGCCCCGATCAACGATGGTGTCGTCACTGATGATCTGCGCCTCAACGCTGCACTGCCGACGATCCGCGCCCTGCAGGAACGCGGAGCTCGGGTCGTGTTGTGTTCACATCTCGGTCGCCCGAAAGGCACCGTCGATCCGAAATACTCGTTAGCCCCCGTTGCAGCACGCCTCACCGCGCTGCTCGGTTGTGAAGTGAAACTCGCGGGCGATGTCGTCGGACCGAATGCCCAGACTCTCGTGGCAGCATCGCAGGCCGGTGACGTGACACTCCTGGAGAATTTGCGATTCGAGGCCGGGGAGACTGAAAATGACCCCGCATTTGTCGACGCGCTCGTTTCGCTCGCGGACGCATATGTGGATGATGCCTTCGGGGCAGCGCATCGTGCGCATGCTTCGATTGTTGGACCGCCATCGAAGGTGCCGTCTGCAGCTGGGCTGTTGCTCGCACGTGAGGTTGAGGTGCTCGGTGGCCTTCTGCACAATCCGAAACAACCGTTCATCGCCATCCTCGGCGGATCGAAGGTCAGCGACAAACTCGGCGTGATCGACGCATTGCTCACGCGCTGCGAACGAGTGCTCATCGGTGGAGCGATGGCGTTTACCTTTCATGCCGCCCAGGGTCTCGCTATCGGAAAATCCTTGTTCGAAGCCGATCGCGTCGATGTGTGTCGGCGCCTATTGGAAACCGGCCGGGTCGAGGTTCCGGTTGACATCACGGTTGCAACCGAGATCTCCGAGGCCGCGCAAACTCGCACTGTCGCGGCGGGAAGCATCGGCAGCGAAGAGTTGGGACTGGATATTGGCCCCGAAACCGCAGCCATCTACTCGGATTTCATCGCAGAGGCCGGAACGATTCTGTGGAACGGCCCGATGGGCGTCTTCGAAATGTCCCCGTTCGCAAGCGGTACACGTGCGGTCGCCGAAGCCATCGCACAGAGTCACGCCTTCAGTGTGATCGGCGGCGGAGATTCGGGCGCTGCGGTTCGCCAATTTGGATTGGAACAGGAATTCGATCACGTCAGCACCGGGGGAGGTGCCTCGCTCGAATTCATCGAGCACGGTGACCTTCCCGGTCTTCAAGCCCTTCGAGGAGCGGCCACATGAGTACGCAACGCAAACCAATCATCGCAGCGAACTGGAAGATGAATCAGAATCATCTTGAGGCCATTCAGCTCACGCAAAAGCTGACCTATGCGCTCGAGAGCGACGACTTCAAAAAGGTCGACGTTGTCCTCTGCCCACCCTTCACGGACATCCGAAGTCTGCAGACGCTTATCGATGCCGACAAGATGGAATTCAAGTTGGGCGCGCAGCACTGCTATTTCGAAGAGTCGGGCGCATTTACTGGCGAGATCTCTCCAGCCATGTTGGCGAAGCTGTCCTGTTCCTTCGTCATCGTTGGGCATTCCGAACGACGCGAACTGTTCGGCGAGACCGATGAGTGGGTGAATCTCAAAACGAAGGCGATCCTCAAAGCAGGCATGACTCCGATCATTTGTGTGGGGGAGACCCTTGACGAGCGTGAGGCGGGTCAGACGAACGACAAGACCGGTTCACAGACAATCGCCGCATTTCATGGAGTTGCGAACGATGTCGTAGCGAAGTGCGTAATTGCCTACGAGCCGATTTGGGCAATTGGAACTGGCCGTACGGCGACGCCCGAGGACGCTAACACAGCGATCGGTCACATCCGCGCCACGGTCGCGCAGTTCGCGGGGGCTGCCGCGGCTGGCGCGGTACGCATCCAATATGGAGGTTCGGTGAAGTCCGGAAACGCTGGAGTGCTCATGGCTCAGCCCGAGATTGATGGGGCCCTGGTTGGTGGCGCTTCGCTTGACGCTGACGAATTTGTCCGCATCATCCGCTACGATTCCTGACCGTGCTTGACACCATCTACACCATCTTCGCAATTGTCACCGGGCTGATGCTCGTCGTTCTCGTGCTGCTGCACGCCGGTCGTGGTGGCGGTCTCTCCGACATGTTTGGTGGCGGTATGGGCGGGTCAATGGCCGGTGCGACCGTGGTGGAACGCAACCTCGACCGCATGACGGTTGTCGCTTCTTTGCTGTTTGTCTTTTCGATCATCCTGATCGGTCTTCGGGCGTAACGCCCTCCGTGCGCCATCTCGAGCGCAGTCCACGCGAACGTTTGGAAAGGTCGCTATTCTGCGCGCAGCTATTCCGGCGGTCATGAGGGGGAGTAATGCGTTCAAAACTATTTGCGATCAGCATCGCGGTCAGCGTGCTGGCCTTGGGGTGTTCCGATTCGGGATCTTCAAAATCCGCGAAGAAATCGGCTGCGGGGCCATCCCTCGATGCAGTGTCCTGCGGGACGCTTCCGAACGCGAAAGTCAAGGCGGGCGGGGAGCTCGTGGATTACGCGCAGCTCAGCGACAGCGGGTCAGATACCAGTTTCGATCCTGCGGTAGTACAAACGCTTGATGAGTCACAGATCACCTCCGCTGTGTGGGACGGCCTCACCGACTTCGACTTTTCGGAAAAATGTTCACCTGTGCTCAAGCCACAAGTTGCCGAGTCATTCAAGCCGAATGCAGATGCGAGCGTCTGGACATTCAAGATTCGCTCTGATGCGAAATTCTCGAACGGCGAGAAGATCACGCCCTCGACCTTTAAAGCCTCCTGGGAGCGGGCAGGCTCAAAAGACGTCGCGTCTCCCTATGGCTACTTGATTGCGTATGTCGAGGGTGGTGCGGAGCTCCAAGACGGATCAGCGACCGCGCTCAAAGGAGTCAAGGCTGACGATGCGAGCTCGACGTTGACGGTTACGCTTGCCGCAGCGAACGCTGACTTTGCTTCGATCGTGTCGCATCCCTTCTTCGGTCCTGTCTCAAAAGCAGACCGCGACAGGCTGGGCATGACTTCACCTGGATGGGGTGACAAGGGTGCCATGATCGGGAATGGACCGTTCAAGATCGAGAAGGCCGATGAGACGGAAGTCGTGCTCGTTCCAAACACCTCATGGACTGGGAACGTGTACGGGGACAAGAAAGTCAACCTCGACAAGATCACCATCAAGACAACCGTTGATGTCGAGTCTGCGTTTCAGGCATTCGAGGCTGGCGATGGGCAAACCGCAACGATTCCTTCGGGACAATTCGGCCCTGCGATGGACAAGTACAAGAACACGGTGAAATCACCGACAATGGGTGCCTACTACTTCGATTTCGGCGATAGCGATCCACAGCTCGGTGGCGAAAAGAACGTCCTGCTTCGGCAAGCCATTTCCTTGGCGATTGACCGTGATGAGATCAACGACAAGGTGTACGAGGGAACCCGTGCAACACCGACAGGGGTTACGCCTCCGGGTATTCCTGGATTCAAGAAAGGGCTCTGTGATTACTGCGCCCTTGACGTCGCCAAAGCGAAGAAGCTCCTCAAGCAATGGACTGATGCGGGCGGCACGTTGACCGAACCGATCAAGATTGACTACAACGAAGGTGGGTCACATGGTGACGTCGTTCAGGTCATCATTTCGAACCTGAAGAAGAACCTCGGCATCGATGCTGTCGCGGCTCCAGTCGCAGAGAACTACTTCCGTGACGTAGCGAAAGAAGGAGGGTGTCACTTCTGCCGATCTGGTTGGTATGCCGACTACCCGACCTACGGGAACTTCATGGTCGACCTGTTCAGTAAGGCCTCAATCGATGGGAACAACTT
>JBARPG010000104.1:0-4926 GCA_049642885.1 Acidimicrobiia bacterium
GCGCGTGCCCATCTCGAAGCGTTGCTCCAGGAACTCGCACGTCGCGCGGCCATCTCGTTCCCCGATGAAGACGTTCTCGTTGCAGGGCGCATCGGGCATCCGGCGGCGTACACAATGCTCTCCGAGTATGACGACATCGTTCCCCGCAAGGGGTACGTGCCGACCGGCGAGGAGCGCGCGTGGGGTCGACGTCTCTCGAAGCGATTCAATTGCGATTCGCACTACGAGGAAAAGAACTTCCAGGTCAAGAAGAACGGCAAGCCGGCGATCATGCTGGAGACCAGCGCGGTGAAACTTGGCGGAGCGAAAGCCAGTGAAATGATCGGAGCGATCAACCCGCTGAAGGGTGAAGCGTTGATCAGTTTTGGTTGGGCAACAGCCGAATCGCTTGCTGCGGTCCTTGAAGCATCTCGCATCGCACGGTCAGCCTGAACAGGTTGCTTTCCGGCGCGTGAGCGCCATCTCCAAATACGCGGCTGCTTCGCTCGGATCGCGGATCGGCAGTTGGCAGACTCCGTCTTCGCAAATTGCGATCGTTTCTGATTCGTGTTCGTGGCCCAGCGGGAATTGTTGCACTGCCTCCGGCCGGCCGCTCAGGATCGTCACAAGGGGACCGACTGACGTTCGTTGAAGCGATGCTCGCGCGTCCCGTTGGAAATCGGAACCGCCGGTGATCACAATCTGGATCGACTGCGCGTCGAGCCACGTAATCCCTTCGAGCAACAGGCCGAACGCCAACGGATGAGCGCACGCCACAGGACGAAGACTTCGGACGAGCTCCTGCGCGCGCGTGAGCATTAACGCATCACCCGTCGCGTACGCGTACTGCATTGTCGCTGCTGCGAGCATGCTGTTCGCGCTCGGTGTTGCGTTGTCGTAGACCTCCGCACGTACAGGCACAATTCCATCACGACCTGAACGAACGCCGATCTCATCTCGATTCCCAAACTGTTCCCAACAGGTCTCGATCAATGATTTGGCGCGGACGAACCACGACGGGTCTTCATCACCGAGAACCACCGCTGCCCACGCAAATGCGGCGAGATCCTCTGCGAGAGCGGGGATGGTCGCAGTCGATCTATGCACAATTCGATACCAAGCCGACGACTCTTGAAACACCTGCCATGCCGTTTCGGCGATAGCTCGCGCGAGGGAGCGGACGTCTGGCCGATCAAGAATCGCTCCGGCTTCGCTGAGTGCGCGAATCGCCATCGCATTCCATGACAAAACCGCCTTCTCATCGCGGCCGGGTTGCGGGCGCTTCTGTGCCGTGGTGCGCAAGCGGGAGCGAAGCTCATCCCAGCCGAGCAGAGCTTCGTCGTCCGGTGATCGATGGAGTACCCAACTTTCAAATCCCGTGTGCGGGTCCCGAAACGTTGGCGGTCCCTCGACTTGGAAATAGTCGGCGACGCGATCCCCGTCGATTTGACCGAGAGCGTCGATGAGCTCGATTCGAGACCAACATGCAGCGCGACCCTCGCCAGCGGGCGTATCGGCATCGTGCGAACTCGCAAGTAATCCATTATCGAGGAGAAGGTCGCGCTCGATGTACTCGATGATCTCGTTGCAAACCTCGTCGTAGCCTCGGTTCGGATCTGCCGCATGGGCCCACGCGTACGCGCGCAGCAGCGTTGCCTGGTCGTACAGCATCTTTTCGAAATGGGGCACGGTCCAGGTGTCGTCAACCGAGTACCGAGCGAAGCCGCCGTTGATCATGTCGCGAACGCCGCCGCGAGCGAGCGCATCAAGCGTTGTCGTCGTCATCTCCCACCCGGGAGATTCGCCGGCGAGTGCGTGCCACTGAGCAAGGGTTGTGAGCAACATGCCCGGGGGAAACTTCGGGGCGGGGCCGAACCCACCATGTTCCGTATCGAAGGACGCGCGAAGCGCGTCTTCGACCTGAGAGAGCGTCCGACTCAACTCGGAGGGGGAGTGGTCCGGTCGGATGTATAGAGGCGGTAGGTCAGTGATGAATGCTTCGCGCAAGCTGTTCGCCTGCTTCTCGACGTCAAGACGCCGCTCGGTCCACCACCCGCGAATGGTCGCGAGCACTTCGGGAAAGCTGGGGCGGTCGTGCATTCGGTGCGGAGGAAAATATGTACCGACAAAGAATGGGGAACCGTCCGGTGTACAGAACGCGTTCAGCGGCCAACCTCCATGTCCGGTGAGCCGTTGCACCGCGTCCATGTAGAAGGCATCAACGTCGGGGTGTTCCTCCCGATCGACTTTGATACTGAGAAAATGCTCGTTCAATTCGCTCGCGATATTTGGATCGTCAAAGCATTCGTGAGCCATCACGTGGCACCAATGGCACGCGCTGTATCCAATCGAGACGAGCACCGGAACATCCCGTTCTCGAGCGAATCGGAAGGCCTCCTCCGACCATGGCTGCCATGCAACGGGTTGGTGTGCGTGTTGGCGGAGGTAGCGGCTGGCGGAACCCCCGAGCGCATTTGTGAGCGGCGGTGGCTCGGGTGTGTCGGTCGGCATCAGAAATCGGTGCCGCCATCGATCGGCACCATCGCTCCAACCATGTAGCTCGCGGGCTCCGAACACAGAAACGTGACAAGAGCAGCAACCTCTTCGGGAAGGCCAATGCGTCCGATGTCGTTCAAGGATCCATGCTCTCTCGCCAGCGCGACATATGCAGCCTCAAGCGGACCCTGCGGCAAGGTGCCGTCGTCTGCCGTGGCCTCAAGGACATATGCCTCGAGTTCTGGGTTCATCACCGTGCCTGGACACACGGTGTTGACAAGAATCCCCTCGGGTGCGAGCTCACGCGCCAGGCTTTTCGAAACGCTCGCAAGCGCAGACTTTGCCGCGGTATAGCCGACGAGTGACGGTGATTGGTGACGGATAGAACTCGCCGCAATGTTGACAATCCGCCCGAAGGTCGCCTTTCGGAGGAGCGGAAGGGCAGCCCGAATCGTCCGAACGACCGAGAGCACCGAGGTATCGAAGGAGTCGAGCCACGACTGGTCATCAAGCTGTGAAAACGTGCCGAGTGCAGCCGGACCTGCGGCGTTGACCAGCGCTGTGAGCTCTCCGAACCGCTCAGCGAGGAACGTGAAGGCGGCATCAACCTCGGCACCGACGCGGAGATCGCATTCAAGGCCGACTGCTTCGACCCCTTTCGCTGCGAGCGCTTCTTCAGTTGCGCGAAGATCCGACTCAGTGCGTGCAAGCACAGCGACTCGACAGCCTTCGTCGGCGAGCGCCTCCGCGACTGCTCGTCCAATGCCGCGGGTTCCACCCGCAACTGCAACCGCACGGTCTTTGAGTCCTAAGTCCATTTGTGGACCCTAGCGAGAATTCGCCGCAGACGACTTCGACCGAGGTAACCCGTTCGTGGCACGGAGCTGTCCGCACGCAGCGTCAATGTCTGCACCGCGCGCTCGGCGAACGGTGGCGGTGACGCCATAGGTCTGGAGAATGGAAACGTACGCATCGAGTCGGGCGTGGCCTGAAGGCGAGCCGGAAAAATCTTGAGTGGGGTTCAGAGGGATGAGGTTGACGTGAGCACCACCGGCACCTTCAAAGGATTCAAGGAGGGTCCCGAGCGCGTGGGCATCGGAGTCCGAATCATTCACGCCAGCGATGGCGGTGTATTCAAAGGTCACACGCCGTCCACGAACCTGCGAAAACTCGCGCGCCGCATCGATAATCGCCGCGATGGGGTATTTGCGGTTGAGCGGTATGAGTGTGGAGCGGGCCTCATCAGTCGCGGCATGCAGAGAAACTGCAAGCGTGACGGGTGGCGCGTCATGGGCCAGCTTCTTCATGGCAGGAACAATGCCCACCGTTGAAACGGTCAGGCGTCGAGCGCTCATGCCGAGATCGTCATGCAAGCGATGCAGAAGCTCGACGACATTCGAGTAGTTGGCGAGCGGCTCACCCATTCCCATGAGCACGACGTGGGTGACCGGGACCGCCGCATGCTGTGAAGCCATCATCACCTGTTCGAGCATCTCGTCGCTTGTCAGTTGGCGTTCGAATCCGGCCTGTCCGGTCGCACAAAACGTGCAACCCATTGCGCAACCGGCCTGTGTCGAAATGCAGACGGTCGCTCGACTCTTCGAAGGCATGAGCACGGTCTCGATCTGGTGGGCGCCCATGATTTCCGAGAGCCACTTCTGTGTTCCGTCTGAGGATGCAGCGCAGCGAAGTGGCCTGAGCGCGAGTGGAAATGATTCAGCGATGAGACCGCGAAGATCCGTGGGCAGACTCGAAATCTGCTCGAGCGGCTGCCGCTCAATGAAGAGACCTCGCCACAACTGGTCGGCGCGGTAGCGCGGGAATGAATGCTCTTCCATCCAATGGAGAAGATCGCTGTGGCGAACCGCGTAACGATTCATGAGGCGACGCGATACATGTGTTGCACCGCTGAGCGCTGGAATCCGAGCGACTCGTACAGCGCGCGCGCCGGGAGATTGTCAGATTCAACATAGAGCGACCACCGGGTTGCGCCGTGTTGGGCAAGCGAACGGAGACCAGAGATGAGCAGGTTGCGACCAAGACCGATGCCATGTGCGTCGGGCACAACACCGATCGCGTAGATCTCTCCATCGACCGCGTGGACACGCTCCCCGCCGGGAGTCGTCGTCAGTCGCTCGTTAGATTCAGAGATCTTCGTCCAACAGAATCCGATGATCGCACGATCGCGTTCCGCAAGAAGGAACCCCTTCGCGTCAAACCACGGCTCGTTCATTCGCGCCAGGAGATCGGCACGAGACAAGTTCCCCTGATCTGGATGATGCGAAAACGCATCTGTATTTGCACCCAGCCACGACTCCTCGTCGACACCGAGTTGGAACGATCGAATGACGATGTCTGGCGGTGGAGGCAAGACAGGAAGCGGGCGCACCGCAAGCGTGTGGAACTCGACCGAACGCTCAACGTTCCAGCCCATTGGGAGGACTGCAGGTT
>JBARPG010000105.1:0-6040 GCA_049642885.1 Acidimicrobiia bacterium
CCACAGGTCGTAGTCGACACCATCGTCGAAGTCGGCGTTGTCCCCGTATACGTCGAATCGCAAGTCCGGCAGCGTTGAATCGGCGGGCGGAGCGAACGCGACGTCTGCCCTTTGCGATACCGATACAGAACCAGGCGCGATCTCGCAGCCAGCTCGGTTGATCTCGATCTCAATGGTATTCGACGCCGGCACGAACTGCATTTGCGGATGACAGAGCACGGTAGATGTGCCGCCATAGCTGCCCACACTCAGGGTCGAATCGAGCGCGCCGGTCGCAGGAAGCGCGATCGCAGCCAGGCTGTACCGGTCGTACTGCGAATCAGTCAACTCCAAGCCAACGCGATAGGTCCCCGAGGTTGCAAGCTGTCGAACCTTGATCGAATAGTGGATGCTCGCGTTGCTCACGTATACCGACCAGTTCGTCATATCCGCCCCGACTGCATCCGCGTTCGCTGCAAATTCGCCACCGAGGATCTCAAATACGTCGTTACGCTGATCGGTTGCCGAATATGAACCAAGGACCGGGTAATCGATGGCTCCAGGCAACCGAGGTGGCGTGGGCTCGAGGGGTTCGCATGCCGTCACTCCGACGAGCGCGACCGCTCCGATTGCCATTCCGAGCACTCTGTACTTCTTCATTGGGTCCCTTCCCGTGTCGTCAGTTTGACGACTGCTAACAGATATCCCTAAGACGCTCGAACCGTTACTTTGGTTGCGCCGGAATCGCTAGGCAGCCGGTGCCGGGACGATCCAACCAGTGAATGCAGGTGCATCGGGTGCTTCGTCGTAGGTCAGCTCGTTGTCGGTCTCGTACCAGGATGACACTCCGAATCGCAACGGCCCAATACCACCGAAGCACGTCGTCGGATCTAGATCGATCGCCAGCTCAAGTGCCCCATTAACGCCGAAGGTTCCAGTACACGTCGTGTTCCCGTGCGCGTTGGTGACTCTGACATGGCGTGTTGCATCACTGTCGACGTATGCATCCACGATGAAATCTACGTTGGTGTCGTTCGATGACTCGACGACCCACTCAAGTCCCGTGAGCAGATCTTCACCCCGCCAAAACGGGTCCTCCACGGGGTTGAAGAGCACCTGGTGTTTGGCCCACAGTTGAACGTTGGTCTTGGTGTAACGCACACCCCAGAGGTCGAGATCGCCACGAGGGTTGGACCCAAACTGCGTATCGGCTACTGGATCCTTCCCATCAAAGGTGCCTTTGATGGGATCTTTCAAGGTTCCGACGCACCCCGAGGCCATCAAAGAGGCGAAGGCCAGTGCTGAGAGTCGCCGTATTGATTTCTTCATCGGTAGTCCCATTCGTGGACGCGGCAAGCTCCGCAGCCGCGTAATCGTAATTACGATCCAGCTACAGATCGTTTACGCCATCCCCGTGAGATCTTCTCTCGCGAACAGCGTAAGAATATGCATATGACTGATCGCCCGTGGATGATGAGAACCTATTCAGGCCATTCCTCTGCGAAAGCCAGTAATGAGCTGTACCGCACGAACCTTGCCAAAGGTCAGACCGGGTTGTCGGTCGCATTCGATTTGCCGACGCAAACGGGCTACGACCCCGATGATGTGATGTCGCACGGTGAGGTCGGCAAGGTTGGCGTGCCCGTGCCACACCTCGGTGCGATGCGTGAACTTTTCGATCACATTCCGATCGAAGATATGAACACCTCGATGACAATTAACGCGACTGCGATGTGGCTGCTCGGTCTTTACCTTGGCCTCGCCGACGAGCGCGGCATCGATCATGCCCTCCTCGCCGGGACCACACAGAACGACATCATGAAGGAGTACCTGTCACGCGGGACGTACATCTTTGGGCCTGAAGCGTCGCGTCGCCTCACGGTCGACGTTATTTGTCACACGGTGCGACACGTTCCGAAATGGAACCCGATGAACGTGTGCTCGTACCACCTCCAAGAAGCTGGTGCGACACCCACACAGGAGCTGGCCTACGCGCTCGCGACTGCCGTTGACATCCTGGATGCCGTTCAGGCCTCAGGTCAGGTTTCGGCAGATGAGATGCCAGCGGTCGTCGAACGTATTTCATTCTTCGTAAACGCTTCGATTCGCTTCGTCGAAGAGACCTGCAAGATGCGTGCCTTCAATCACCTGTGGGACCGCATCACAAATGAGCGCTACGGCGTGGCCGATGCCAAAGCTCGGCGCTTTCGATATGGAGTGCAGGTGAACTCCCTTGGATTGACTGAAGCCCAGCCCGAGAACAACGTCGCCCGCATCGTTCTCGAAACGCTCGGCGTCACCCTCTCGCGGGACGCGCGAGCACGGGCGATCCAGTTGCCTGCCTGGAATGAAGCGCTCGGTCTTCCCCGACCGTGGGACCAACAGTGGTCGCTGCGCATTCAGCAGGTGCTCGCGCTGGAAACCGATCTCCTTGAGTATGAGGACATTTTCGCTGGTTCCCATGTGATCGAAGCCAAAACCAAGGAGCTCGTCGACTCGGCGCAGGCCGAACTGGATTGGGTGCTCGAAGGAGGCGGCGCGTTCGCGATGCTCGACCAGCTCAAGGGACGTCTCGTGCAGAGCCATTCGGACCGACTTCGGCGCATTGAATCAGGCGACCTCAAGGTCGTGGGGGTCAATTGTTTTGCAGAGACCGCACCTTCACCGCTCGTAGATGGCATGGACGGGACCAGCTCGATTCTCGTCGTCGATCCTGCAAACGAGCGCGACATCATCAACACGACGCACGCGTGGCGTGAACAGCGCGACACCGACGCCGTAAACAAGGCCATCGATCAACTGCGCGAACACGCGACGACGAATACCAACCTCGTGGAGGCCACGATTGCCCTCGGGCAAGCAGGCGGAACGGTTGGCGAGTGGGCCAACACGCTCCGCGGAGTGTTTGGGGAGTTCCGCGCTCCGACCGGTGTTGGTGGCGTGCACGCGCCCGATGTCGCGGACTTCGCGGAAGCGCGCGCCAAGGTTTCTGCGGTGACCGCCGAAAGTGGACCGATTCGCATGTTGGTTGGTAAGCCCGGTCTCGACGGACATTCGAATGGTGCCGAACAAATTGCAGTCGCGGCACGAGACGCCGGATATGAAGTCATCTATCACGGAATTCGTCTGACCCCGGCTCAAATTGCCGCTGCCGCGCGTGACGAAGATGTAGATGTCATCGGCCTGTCGATTCTTTCGGGCTCACACATGGAACTCATTCCCGCGACCGTCACTGCGATCCGAGCGGAAGGAGTGACGGCGCCCGTGGTCATCGGCGGGATCATCCCCGTTTCGGACCAGCCGGCGCTGCTCGCTGCGGGTGTCGCGAGGATTTACACCCCAAAAGATTTCCGACTCGCCACGATCATGGGCGAGATCGCTGCGATCGTTCGAGACGCCCGCGCCCACCAAGCCAGTTGAGCCCGCCACTCCCGCCTAGCGCTGGTGCTCCTGCCCCTCCACCGTTGGTGATATCAGGTGACGTATAGCGTCACTTTGGTACCCAACGCCTCAGCAACGATGCCGATATCACGCAATCGAGTGATTGGCCCGCAGTTCAGCAATCGCTTCGGGCGAATACCCAAGCTCGTCGAGCACTTCGTCGGTATCGGCCCCGTGTGCGCGACCAGAAAAGCGGATCTCCCCCGGTGTCGCTGACATCTTGAAGAGCATGTTGGTCATCAGGAGCGGTCCAAGATCGGGGTCCGCAACGGTGGTGAATACTTCGCGGTCTTGAACGTGGGGATCGGCTAGCAATGCCTCAATGTCATAGATCACCGCGATTGCCGCCTCGGCCTTTTCGAATCCTGAGACCACTTCGTCGACCGTTCGCGCAGCGATCCACTCGGCAACGGGTTCGTCCAAGACATCACCATGCGCGCCCCGCCCGGCGCTCGTCCCGAACCATGGTTCTTCAATGAGCTCCGCGCTCCCGACAAGCCGCATCACTCGTTCTGCGATCGAATCAGAACTCGCCGATATCGCAACCCAAGTTCCGTCCGAGCATTGGTAGGTATTCCTCGGAGCGTTGTTGAGGGAACGGTTGCCCATTCGAGGCTGCTTTTCGCCAAGCTGATCCCACACGATCGCCTGATTCCCAAGCGCAGAGATAATCGGCTCCAATATCGTGACGTCGGCAATCTGCCCGGTGCCGGATGCGGCATCACGGTGGTACAAGGCCATGACCGCGGACAGTGCAGCACTGATCCCCGCTATCGAATCAGCAAGCCCGAATGGCGGCAACATCGGCGCACCATCGGGATCTCCGGTGAGCGCCGCAAACCCAGACATCGCTTCCGCCAACGTGCCAAATGCCGGGCGGCGCGCGTACGGGCCGGTCTGCCCGAACCCCGTCAGTCTGACAATGATCAGATCCGGATTGATCGAATGAAGAATCTCCGGCCCGATCCCCCAACGCTCGAGCGTGCCCGGGCGGAAGTTCTCAATCAGCACATCTGCAGTGACAACCAGACGTTTGAACACCTCGACCGCTGCATCATCGTGGAGATCAAGTGCGATCGAGCGTTTGTTCCTGCCGAGCATCTTCGCCCAAAGCCCCTCGCCATTCTTCGAGGCACCATGCGACCGAAAGCTGTCGGGCTTGGTGGGGTGTTCCACTTTGATGACCTCGGCGCCAAAGTCACCCAGGATCTGCGCAGCGAACGGTGCCGCCAACACCGTGGCTGCGTCAATCACTCTCCGACCCGCGAGGGGACCACTCACCTTGAACCAGCCATCTGAAGCACACCCCCGGACGCAGAAACCCTTGCCAGGAACTTACCGGTAGAGCGCTTCAATCTCCTCGGCGTAGCGAGCGTGGATGCCACGACGCTTCAGCTTCATCGTTGGGGTGAGCTCCTCCGAATCGGGCAGCCACTCGTGCGGAAGCAAGGTGAACTTCTTGATCTGTTCAACGCGAGCGAACTGCTTGTTCGCTTCGTCAACTCCACGCTGGACTTCCGCGCGTACCTCCGCATTCTGTGCAAGGTCCTCCAACCCCGTGGCCTCGATCCCGCGTTTCGACGCCCACGCCGGTGCCACCTCAGGATCCAGAACCATCAGCGCCACGAGGTATGGCCGCTGATCACCAATGACACAGACCTGGCCCACGAGAGGGTCTGCCTTGAGCGCCGCCTCGATGTTCGCCGGGGAAATGTTCTTCCCGCCAGCAGTAATGATCAGTTCCTTCTTGCGGTCAACGATCTTGAGGTAGCCATCCTCGTCGAACACGCCAATATCTCCTGATTGAAACCATCCGTCGACAATGGCTTCCGCGGTCTTTTCGGGATCGTTCAGATAGCCTCGGAAGACGTTGCCTCCTCGGCACACCACTTCCCCGTCTGCGGCGAGTTTCACTTCGCATCCAGGAATCGCAGGACCGACGGTTCCGACCTTGATTTGCACCGGAGTCCACGTCATTGGGCCGCAGGTTTCGGACAGCCCGTAGATCTCCGAGAGAGGCACGCCGAGGCCGCGAAAGAACCGAAAGACTCCCACGGGAATCGGCGCGGCTCCGGTAATCGCGGAGAGGCACTGATCGAGACCGATTGTGGCTCGGAGATTCGTCAGGGCCGGCTCCACCTTTGCGAAGGTCGCGGCGAGTTCGCCGGTTGGTTGCTCACCGCGTGCATGCAACTCGCTGACTTGCCAGCCGATGCCGACCGCAAAATCGAGTTGCTGCTTCTTCTCTTCGTTCGAAGCAATCATCGACTGCACCGAGCCATAGATCTTCTCCCATACGCGAGGAACCGCAAAGAACAACTCGGGGCGCACCTCGGGCAGGTACTTCGCGACGAGCCCCGGATCGGGACACGCCGTGACCTCCGTTCCGAGGATGGCTGACTGGTAGTGGCTCACCATGCGCTCGGCGATGTGCGCCATTGGCAGGTACGACAGGATCCGCTTCCCCGCAAGATCAATCTCCCAGCTTCGCCGCATGCTCTCGACGGTGAAGCAGACGTTTTGGTGATCGATCATGACGCCCTTTGGTGGGCCCGTCGTTCCGGACGTGTAGATGATCGTTGCGAGATCTGACGGTTCAACGATGGAAGCAGCCTTGTCG
>JBARPG010000106.1:0-3017 GCA_049642885.1 Acidimicrobiia bacterium
GTCGATTCCAGCCTGTGCTCGACTACCTGCGTGGTCTCGCCCATATGAAACGTCTCGTCGTTGTGACAGGGGTCACGCTCAGTATCTCATCCGCCACCGCGGCACCCGCCGATGCGAGTGGCTCCGCACTCCCAGCGGTGACCAACACCATCGACCCGGAGCTCAGCGTCGTCCTCACTGCCAGCGTCTTCTCAGGGGCGGCGAGCGGAGCACCAGTGGCACAAGCGCAGGAGTCGGCTGGGTCACTCGGTGCAGCGTCGAGTTCGTCAGCGACGGCCTCCAGTACCGGTACAGGCTCAGACCCGATCGGTGCAGCAAAGAGCACCGCATCGAACGCTCAACAGGCGGCATCGAGCGTCGCGGACCAGGCGGGACAAACCGCGACCAGCGCGGACGCGTCGACGTCCTCGATCGGGGGGAAGTGATGCCGATGCTGCCGTCCGATAAGAAACGTTTGACGATCCTGCTCGGAGTGGGTGGAGGCCTTCTCGCTGCCGTCCTCGGAGCAAAGCTCCTGATGGGTGATGACGCTCCCGCAGAGGACCCGGCGACAACGAGCGCGGCCGCGTCATCGCGGAGTGTGGGCTCGGAGTCGGATGCCGCGTCGGGGACGGCCTCGAGCTCTTCGAGTACTTCAGAGTTCAGCGAGCTGGATTTTGAACAGGCGCGCAATCCCTTTGCCCAGCCGCTCGATCCCACCAGCGGGCCGGGGGCGCCGATCGACGGGTCCTCGTCCTCCATCCCATATGTTGCGGGTCCGACGAGTATCCCTCGTGACGGCACGTCTTCGTCGACTTCGGAATTGCCAAATTTCCAGCCAGCTCAGGCGACGAGCATTTCCTATATTGAGTATGTCGTTGGGCCACCCGAATCGGCACAACTCCAAGTCGGTGACACCCTCGTTTCTGCCGTTCCTGGCGACATCGTCGGGGATCGATTCACGCTCGTGAGCCTCGATGGGAAGTGCGCCACGCTTCGCAATGGTGACGTGCCATTCTCGATCTGCGTGGGACAAGCCCTCCTCAAATAGCAATCACGCTCGCTAGTGTGGGGGCCGAAGATTGAAAGGGGCCCCGGTGCGGTTCTTGACAGCAGGAGAATCTCACGGGCCAGCATTGACCGTGATTGTTGAAGGCCTACCGGCAGGCCTTGAGATCAGCGTCGACGATTTCGGTGACGAGTTGGCACGGCGCCGTTTGGGGTATGGGCGTGGTCCGCGGATGCGTTTCGAGCGTGATGAGGTCGAGATTCTCGGCGGAGTGCGACACGGCAGAACGCTTGGGTCGCCGGTTTCGGTCGTGATTCGGAACACTGAATGGCCGAAGTGGACTGAAGAAATGTCCCCAGGGTCGGGTGCAACCAAGAAGCCGCTGCATCAGCCGAGGCCCGGACATGCAGATCTTGTGGGCATGCAGAAATATGGATTCGACGACGCACGTAACGTGCTCGAACGTGCGTCGGCTCGCGAGACGGCCGCCCGTGTCGTGGCTGGCACGCTCGCGAAGAAGCTGATGCGCCTCTTGGGTACTGAGGTTTTCTCGCACGTCGTCCAGCTTGGTGACGCAATCGCCGAGCCGAACACACGACCAGTTGCATCAGATCTCGAGCGGATCGATGCCTCGTCGGTTCGCTGTTTCGACTCGACGGCCGAATCGGCCATGATCGCTGCGGTTGAAGCCGCGGCGAAGGCCGGTGATTCGCTCGGCGGTGTGGTCGAGGTCATCGGTGAAGGAGTCCCGGTTGGATTGGGAAGTCACGTGCATTGGGATCGGCGACTCGATGCGTCACTCGCCGCCGCGCTGATGTCGATACAGGCCATGAAGGGCGTGGCGTTTGGCGATGGGTTCGACATCGCTGGGAAGCTCGGAAGCGAAGCACATGATGAAATCGTGTGGCGCGATGGTGCATACGTGCGGACCTCTGACCGGGCGGGTGGCATCGAAGGCGGAATGTCGACTGGAGCACTCCTCGTCGCTCGGGTAGCGATGAAACCGCTGGCGAGTTTGAATCGCCCAGTGCTCGCCACCGTCGACACCGAAACGAAAGAAGCGACGGTGAGCTTCAAGGAGCGGACCGACGTCACTGCGGTCCCCGCCGCGGGGGTCGTTGCCGAAACGATGGTGGCGCTCGTGCTCGCGAAGGAAGCGCTTCGAAAATTTGGGGGAGACTCGGTGCGCGAGTTCACGGACAATGCGTATCGCTTCGCGGAACATCTGCGGACTGTCGAATAAGGCGACGCGATGACGCACGACTCATCCGAACGTCCGATCGTCCTTATCGGAATGATGGGCGCCGGGAAGTCGCTTGTTGGTGCCCAACTCGCGCGAAATCTTGGATGCCCGTTCCGTGATGTAGATGCGCTCGTAGAAGCGCGCGTTGGAATGAGTGTGGCTGATGTGTTCCGTGATCGCGGCGAGCATGCGTTTCGAGATCATGAGGCGTCAGTGCTCCAGTCCGTGTTGGGATCATCGGAGTTCTGCGTCGTGTCTACGGGTGGAGGCGCAGTGCTTCGTGAAGAGTCCGTGGCGCAAATGCGAGCGCATGGAATCGTTGTGTGGTTACGCGCCTCGATCGACACACTGGCCGCTCGACTCGGTTCAGGAGCAGCAGACCGCCCACTCCTTGCTGGTGGCGACCTTGGCGAGCAGTTGGCGTCTCTCGCTCAAGAGCGAAACGAGCTCTACCGGGCAGCAGCCAACGTCATCGTGGATACTGATGGCATGGAACCGAGTGAGATTGCCGACGCAGTCTTGGCGGAGTTGCGCCTTGGCGGAGACTCCCAGCGTGCGGTGGTGCATGTTCGGGGGATCGGTTCTGACTACGACATCTGTATAGAACCAGCCTCGTTCAACCAGATTGCCGACCGAGTCCGAGGTGTTCGGCAGGTCGTGATGGTCACGCAGCGAAATCTGCTCGAACCGTGGGCCTCACAGCTTGAAGATGTACTCGGACGCCATGGGATTCATCACTCCACCATCACGATCGATGACGGTGAAGACGCCAAACGACTGTCCACG
>JBARPG010000107.1:0-5248 GCA_049642885.1 Acidimicrobiia bacterium
AGCACCTGCTCAGGGAGTGCCAAGACTCGGGAGCGGAACGCGTTGCGATGGAGGTGTCATCACACGCGCTCGATCAACACCGGATTGATGGCACGCACTTCGCGGTGGTGGGTTTCACAAACCTCACCCGTGATCACCTCGACTACCACGGAGACGAAGACGCCTATTTCGACGCGAAGGCGCGGCTCTTCCACCCGCGTTTTGCATCCACCGCGGTGATCAACATGGATGATCCTCGTGGGCCGAAGCTCGCCGACCTCGCAACTGATCAGGGGCTCGTCGTTTGGGGGTTTGGATCTGATCGCGCGCCTCGGAGACGAACTGAGCATTCGATTGAAATCGTGTCGATCGATCTTGGGCCGCACGGATTTACCGCACAGCTTCGCGTCGATACGGACCCCGTGGAGTTGTGCTCAACCTTGCTCGGGAACTTCAATGTTGAAAACGCAACGCTCGCGCTCGGTATGGCGCTCGCGGTCGGCGATCCTATTTCGACGGTGCTGGAAGGATTGCGTGCCCCAAGACTCGTTCCGGGACGGATGCAGGCAATTCCGGCGCGTGATCGCGTGGCAATCGTCGACTATGCGCATACGCCCGACGCCCTTGAGCGCGTACTGCGAACAGCACGGGAGCTCGGAGCTCGCGTGCTCGTCGTCTTTGGGTGCGGCGGTGATCGTGACCGGGGCAAACGTCCGCTCATGGGTGCGATCGCAGTCGACAATGCCGATGTGGTCGTCGTCACCAGCGACAATCCCCGATCCGAGGATCCCCAAGCGATTGTCAGCGAGATTCTCGAGGGCCTCGACCGCACCCAAGTGACCGTTCAGCTCGATCGAGCCGAGGCCATACGGACGGCCGTGGAGGGCAGCCAACCGGGCGATGTCATCGTCATTGCGGGCAAGGGTCATGAAGCCACACAAACCATCGGTGATGATGTGCGTGTGTTCGATGACGCTGAGGTGCTTAAGGCCGCGATCCAGGAATGTGGACTCGCGCCGTGACCGCGTACCTCCTGGTGGGTGAGGTCATTCGTTTGACGAATGGGGCATTGGTCGTTGCAGACCCGACCGCTCACGAAGATGGCGTTGAGCGCGAACGGCTTGAGGCGTGGCAGTGCGCATCGTGGTCCGCTGATTCACGAGAAGTGGAGCGCGGTGGCGTGTTCCTTGCCGTCGGAGGTGGGGAGCGCTTCGTGGACGAAGCGGTATCGCGCGGTGCCGAGATCGCAATCGCTGAAACGGCGTTGTCCGGGCTCCCGACGATCGTCGTCGATGATGTACCTCGAGCCGTCGCATTGCTCGCACAGTACCGGCGTCAGCACCTTGCGATCCCGGTGATTGCGATTGCGGGCTCCTCTGGAAAGACATCGACGAAGAACCTTCTCGCCGCGGCCCTGTCGCCTCTTGGGTTGATCCATTCCTCGAAGCGCTCGTTCAACAACGAAATCGGAGTTCCAATTACCCTCCTCGAATGCCCTCCGGATGCGCAGGCCGTGGTCGTCGAATGTGGAGAGCGACGCCGCGGTGATCTCGCGTATCTCGGCGACATTGTCCACCCGACGGGGGTCGTTGTCACCAGCCTCGGTTTGGCGCACGCGGAATTCCTCGGTGGCATCGAAGGCGTCGCACTCGAATGTGGCGACCTCATCACGCGTTCGAAAACCTGGGTGGTCGCGCACGACGCAGATCTCGCCGAGATCTCGCCGCACATGCCTCCTACGCGAGAGCGCGTGGCCGTCTGCATCGAACCACCGAGCCAATACGAACACCTCGTGGAGCTGTCGGTTGCGTCGCTCGAGATCAACGAGAACGGCACGGGGCACATCCAAGGGACCGGGAAGTGGGGTCCGTTCGATGCCACGGTCCAGTTACTCGGCAAGCACCAGGCGCGTAACGCTGCAGTCGCACTCGCTGCTGCGGCACGTTGTGGCGTTTCTCTCGCCGATGCATCAGCTGCGATCGCCACAGTCCTTCCTGCCGAAGGTCGCGGACAAATGCGGATTCGGGAGGACGGCCTTCGCATCATCGATGATTCGTACAACGCAAATCCAGATTCAGTCCGCGCAGGACTCGAGATGCTCGCCGAGATCCCGAGTCTTCGTCGCGTCGCGATTCTCGGTGAAATGCGCGAACTCGGCGAAGGTGCTTCGGCTGCGCACGCCGCTATTGGGCGACGCGCTGGAGAACTCGGTATCGACGTCTTGATCCCCCTCGGTCCGTATCGTGGTGAGTTGCAGACGGGATTCGAAGAGCGAGCAGGAGCACCGGCAATCACCGTGAACGTCGACACCATGAATGAAATTGCGCGCCATATCGCATCGGGCGACCTTGTTCTCGTGAAGGCGTCGCGAGGCGCACAATTGGAGCGGATCGTCGAGCTTCTGATGGAGTCAGCGCCGTGATCGCACTCCTCATTGCCGGCGGTTCAGCGTTTGGCCTCGCTCTATTCGGAACGAAATATCTCATCGTCCTGCTGACGAAACGCGGGATCGGCCAGGAGATTCGTGATGACGCTCCGGTCGCTCACCCACACGTTGCGAAACGAGGCACACCCACAATGGGTGGAATCACGCTCGTCGTGGGCGCCTTTCTCGGCTACACGCTCGCCCACATTCGCAACGATGTCGTGAAGTTCTCCGATCAGGGGCTCGTGCTCCTGCTCCTCATCGGTGGCCTCGGCCTTGTTGGGTTTCTCGACGACTACCTCGGCGTGCGGCGGAAGCGAAACCTTGGGTTGCGAAAGCGTGGCAAGACTGCAGGACTCCTCGCTGTCACGACAGTGTTCGTGTGGCTCGCGCATTCGTCGCTGCATCTTCCGACGACCATCTCCGTTACTTCAGGTACTGGGCTCGATGTTCCAGCTTGGGTTTGGATTCTCTTTACGATTGTTCTCGTCTACGGGACGGCGAATGCTGTCAATCTCACTGACGGTCTTGACGGATTGGCGGCCGGATCCTCGGCCGTTGTGTTCGGAGCGTTCATGCTGATGGCCTTCGTGCAGTTTCGCCATCCGGAGCAATACGACACGCTGCTCGCTGCGTCACTGGACACGGCCGCGATTGCTGCCGCGTTGCTGGGTGGATGTCTCGGTTTTCTCTGGTGGAACGCCGCCCCTGCGCGGGTGTTCATGGGAGATACCGGATCCCTGGCGCTCGGGGGAGCGATTGCGGGCTTTGCCGTCGTCACGAACACTGTGCTGCTCCTTCCAATCATCGGAGCATTGTTTGTGATCGAGACGCTGTCGGTCCTGATCCAAATCATCTCGTTTCGCGTGTTCAAGAAGCGAATGTTTCGCATGGCGCCAATTCACCACCACTTCGAGCTGAAGGGCTGGCCAGAGACGACCGTGATTGTGCGTTTTTGGTTGCTGAGCGGCATCAGCACCGCAATCGGCCTTGGAATCTTTTACGCGCGATTCATTGATCTCGCTGGAGTACGACTCCGGTAGGGAACATGATGGCGCCGACCCGACACTTCCCCGATTGGTTTGGCCGCACGGTTGCGGTCCTCGGCGCGCGTGTCGTCGGCACCGCGGTCACGACAACGCTGCTGGCTGACGGTGTCGCTGTCGACGTGTACGACGACCATGCCGCAGTGGTTTCGGCAACGCTCAAAGATCTGGAGGGACTCGGTGCCCGGATCTGTTCGCCGCCTACGGATTGGAAAGCGGCCCTCGCCGATATTCAAGCGATCATTCCAAGCCCAGGGGTGCCTCCGACACATGCTGCCTTCGCCGCCGCGAGCGAGCTGGATATTCCCATCGTGGGCGACCTCGACCTCGCAGGATCATTCATCGGATCGAGGTCAGTGATCGGGATCACGGGCACGAATGGCAAAACGACCGTGACACAGCTGATCGAGGCCGTGCTGAACGCCGGCGGAATGAGGGCCGTCGCGTGCGGGAACTACGGGGTGCCGTTCATAGAAGCTGTCGCCGACGATCAGACTGATGTGTTCGTTGTGGAAGTTTCGTCATTCCAACTGCACTATTCGGAATCGTTTCACCCGAACATCGCTGTCCTGACGAGCCTGGCAGAAGACCACTTGGACTGGCACGGTTCGTTCTCTGCGTACCTCGCCGACAAAGCGAAGATCTTTGAGCGCTTCGAAGATACCGATTGCTTGATCGCCGACATCGGCGACACACACGTCGCGGCGCTGACCTCAGCGCTGCCACCTTCACGCTTCGGTTATGCGGTCGCAGCCGACGGTTCGGTCACGATCGAAACTCGAGGCACGGTACCGAAACTCGACATCGCCGAGTGTTTGCCTCCTCAGGCCGCAAATATCGTTGAGGTTCGAAACCGAGTTGCGGCTGCCGCCGTTGGTGCTGCCTGTGGTTTGCGAACAACTGCGATCCGAGCCGCGCTCGAGCACGCGTCGAGGTTCCCCCATCGGCTTGAGCTGGTAGGCCAAGCTTTAGGGGTGCGGTACGTCGACGATTCGAAAGCAACCAATCCACATGCGACCCTTGCTGCACTCGACGGTCTCGAATCGGTGATATTGATCGCGGGAGGACGCAACAAAGGTTTGGATCTCGCTGTGCTCGCGGAGCGTTCCTCGTCGTTGAAATATGTCGTCTGTATCGGTGAATCCGCACCGGAGATCTCCCGCGCGTTCGAAGGGAAGGTTCCGACACGTACCGCAGATTCGATGCGCACCGCCGTCGGAATCGCGGCGGAGATTGCATCGCCCGGGGACACGGTTCTCCTCTCTCCGGCATGTGCGAGTTTTGATTGGTACGGCAGCTATGCAGAGCGCGGCGAGGACTTCGCGAACGAAGTGCGCAACGTGACTGGAGGGCAACGGTGACTGCTGTACTTCACGCCCGCCGAGGACTTCGCGATCGCGTTCGCACGTTCGTGCGTGTGGAGGATCGATCGAATGGTGGTTACACGCTCTGGGTTTCCGTCGTTGCGCTGCTGAACCTGGTCTCGGCGGTCATGGTGTTGTCTGCATCTTCCGTCGCATCACTGACTACACACGGCTCGACATGGTTCGTTGCGCAGCGCCAATTGATGTGGATCGCGCTCGGGGGAGTGGCCTTCTATTTCGTGGCCCGCATCGACTACCGCATCTGGTTACGTCACCTCAACGTATTGACCGTGTGCATTGTCATTCCACTCATCGCCGTCCTGATCCCCGGAGTTGGTATCTCCGTCGAAGGTGGACGACGATGGCTCGGAGGCGATGCGCTTCGGTTCCAACCGTCGGAAGCCGCGAAATTCCTTCTCGTATTGCTGCTGGCC
>JBARPG010000108.1:0-6394 GCA_049642885.1 Acidimicrobiia bacterium
GGGCAATGTGGTTCGGCATTCCGACTCAGTCACGGGCGGCCCCGGGGCGATCATGTTGCGCGATACCACTGCCAGCATGAGCGCCGATGATCCGCTTCGACCGATCTTCGAACACACCGCCACGCTCGGCACCAAGGACCTCTCCCTCGCGCTGCAGCTCGCAGCCGCGCAAGGACTCGATCTTCCCCTCGCCGCAATCGCAGTGGGGCGACTGACTTCCGCGCTCGGCGTCGGCGAATCGCAGCTACCGACCCCCGAAAATGAGGAGCAGTAATGACGACACCTCCAGACCCAGGTTCAGATTTCGAATCAATGGAACGCGGGCGCGAGCTCATGAAGCAGGTCTACGGATGGGACATCGGCGAGGTCTCCGGTGACTTCGTCACGCTGACCGTGGGCCACCTTTTCGGAAATATCTGGGCGAGGGACTCCACCCTCAGCATTCGCGAACGCAGGTTGATGCTGATCGGATTGATGGTGGGTCAGGGCCTCAACGATGTCGTGCAACTTCAGCTCAATTGTGCGCGTTCGCTCGGCGAACTCACCGACGACGAGTTACGCGAAATAGTGATCTTCCTCTCGCACTACGCAGGATGGCCTCGCGGAGCACAACTCAACACGATCGTCGAAACACTCATCGCCAAGAAATAGCAATTGGCCGACGGTTGTGCCGCTTCAGGCCTCGACGGAAACAAAATTTCTGTAGAGCTCGATCAGCGCAGCCTTTTGAGAGTCCGACATGTGCGTGTCCTCACGAATCGCTTCGATCACACCGGTGCGCGGAGTGGTGCGTTCATCGAGAATCCCCGCCTGCACATACAAGGTCTCTGAAGAAATCTCGAGTCCTCGGGCAATGGCTTGCAGAATCTCCGCTGATGGCTTGCGGAGGCCTCGTTCGATCTGAGACAAATAAGGATTCGAAATTCCAGCAACCTCTGAGAGGCGACGCAATGACATGCGAGCCGACTCGCGTTGTGAACGGATGAACTCGCCGACGCCGCGTACGCGCTCCAGGGGTGAATCAGGCATGGGCAGAGCGCTCCACAAATGCCGCTTCCAAACGATCGATCACCGCATGCAACGCGGAGCGTTGCGCGGACACCTCATGTTCAAATGCCTCGAGCTCGTCGATGCGCCGCTGCAATTCCGCGTCAGCGATCGTGGGAAGTTCGATCAACGATGTATCACTCATCACGGTCTCGAGCCCTCGACCCCAGTCATGGTCAAGATCGGGTGCCATAGAAGTTGGGTACCGCGCCGTACCGATCGAAGCCCGTGCCTGGTCCGAGCCAAGAATCTCCGGCAATGACGCCACGAGATCAGCGATTGACCCGCCTTCCGCGCGCCGCTTGCATTCCGCTCGCAGAATCTCGAGACGGCCTTGCGCGACACGACGAGCGAAACTCACACTGTTCTCGACCTCTTGGCATTCGTGCTTATGCGCCTTGAGCTCTTCGAGGGTCCACGAAGCGAGATCCGTCAAATAGTCGGCCGCCAATACTCGATCGATCGCGCGGCGTGATTCATCGGGGGTAGTCACGGCGCTAACGGTAGCCGCACTCAACGATTCCCCAGAACACTGGAGCGCCGATGGCCGACGAACTCGCTCTACCCGCCACTGACTGGAGGAAGCACCGCAACTTCGTCGCCGTCTCGGAGGATCGTGTCTCCGGAAGCAGCGACGGCGTTCACCCAAATACGACTGATCGCGACGACTTCTGCAAGCCCAGGGCCGCATGCAGCAATCGCCTGAGCGATTGCATCGGACACCGTGTCCGCATCGAATTCCAGCTGCTTTGCGCGAGCCGCGTCTGCCGCTTGCGCAAAGAATCGGATGCTGATGCGGCTCAGTCGCGCACCTCAATGAGACCGTCTTTGATCACCACAGCGCCATCTTGATTGGTGGTCTCGTATGCATAGGTCGTGATGCCGTCACCGGCACCCACTTTGAAGAACGTGTTCGTGATGGTCTCGCCCGGAAGCACCGGTTTCGAGAATCGCACCGCGAGCCGCTGCACCCTTGAGGGGTCGCTGTTCCCAACGGTTGTGATCGCAGCCCAGCTCGTGAACGCCATCGTGCACAGACCGTGAATGATGATTCCGGGGAGTCCAACGTTGCGAGCGAATTCCTCATCGAGGTGAATTGGCATGTGGTCGCCCGAAGCTTCCGCGTACCGATATGTCTGATCCATATCGAGGGTTTGCGAAAGAGAGCCGATCGCCCCTGTTGCCTTGATCTCATCGGTAAGCGTGTGCGGCGGTGCAATCTCCCCGGCACCCTCGCCGTCAGCGACGCCCCGGAAGAAGGTAACGAAGTACTGCTCGATGATCAGCGTTCCGTCTTGATCGACGCTTTCGGCCTTGCATACGACCGTCGTGCCGGACTTCTTGACGTGAATGCCAATTGGGGCGGCCTTCGTGCTGAGTACCGAACCTGGCTGGATCTGGTGGTGGTAGCGAATGTCCTGCTCGCCATGTACGACGAATGCAAACGCCTCCGGTGGCACAACGGTCGCCATGGCCTCCGTCAATACATCCCATACAGGGACGACCGCGAAGAGCGGCGGGGCCACAGTGCCGTCACAATGCACTTGAATCGGGTCGTTGGTCGCAGCGGCATACGCCTTCGTGCGGTCTGCCTCAATCTTGAACTCGCGGGGCGCGGTCCACGTACCAAGCTTTTCAATCGCGAAACCCATGGGGGTACCTCCTCGTTGCTCGCATCGTACCGGGGCCACTTCCCAATTGCCCGCTCGGTACGCTCATTAGATGCGTGATGAGCCGATCTCGAGCCACGGCACTCCAGGCCGAGCCGCGCCCGAGTTCCTCATGCGTGCCGCTCAGTCCTACATGGCATCGAAGTCGCTGCGCCTGACGACATCACGACTACGGCTCCTGACGACCCTGTGCGACTCGGATCGCCCCTTGACGCTTGCGGAGATCCAGCAAAGGGTCGAGAGTCTCCCGACAAGTTCGCTGTATCGGAATGTCATCGCTCTGGAAACATCCGGCGTGCTGCGACGCGTCACCGGGACCGATGGATACGCCCGTTTCGAACTCGGCGACAGCATCGACCGGCATCACCACCACTTGATCTGCTCCGAATGCGGAAACATTGCGGACGTGGAAATCGATGCAGACCTTGAACGCCAGCTCGAACATGCGGCGATGATCGCTCAGGATTCCGTGGGATTCCGCGTCACCGATCACACCTTCGATATGCACGGTGTCTGCCGTGATTGCGCCGAATAGGTCAGCGAGAGACGCTGCGAGAGACTCGAGTTCTATACCTGCTCAGGCTCCCGCAGCTTTCTTGAAACGCGCAGCGAGGTCCTCGAGTCCCATTTCTCCACTAAACCGCCCAGTTACTTTGCCCTCAGAATCCAGAAACACCAAGAAGGGATAGCCGCCAACGCCATACGCAGCAGCGGCCGTGCTCTTGGCATCATCTGCCAGCACTGGAGTGGATATCCACTCTGGCTTCAGCCACTCCGAAGGCGGGTAGTTATCCGCTTCAGGGCGAACGCTTGTCGACACGAACGCGACTTCGACCCCCGAGATCGAGGTATTGGTTTTCAGGAGTTGTGCCAGGAGCGGAACCTCCTTCTGGCAATGCGGACACCAGTGCGCCACAAAGATGACCGCCATGGGCTTCCCATTTGCACCGGGAGTAATCGTCACGGGCGAACCGTCGAACCCAACCCCTCCGATGGTTGGAGCGAGGCCTGACGGCGGCGTCTGCTCCTCGCCCTGGAAGCTCCGAGCAGGGAGAGCCTCTCCGGTGACGATGATGCTCGCCGAGGTCTCGGTCGCCTCGGCAGGAGTATCTCCCGACTCGGAAGGTGCATCGCTCCCCGATGATGAGCTTGGCGTTGAATCATCTGAGCTGCAGCCCCCGAGAGCGAGCGCGGCTGCGAGCACTCCACACACCAATGGGTATCGACGAATGTTCATACGTGTTCCTTCGAATCGGCTTGACGACGGCTCCACGATCGGTCAATCAGGAGCAATACCAGGATAGAGACCAGGCCCATGACACTCATGGCCGCGATCGTGAATTGCCCCCACACCCGGAAATACGGCGAGGAGCACGGCACAATCGCCGAACATGAACTCTCATCTGCAAGATCAGGATACCGCTCGATGACGTGGTGATAACTCGCGATGACGAGTCCGACAGTGGCCATCGGCCACGCGTACCTCCGCACGTTCGGGTCCTTGCGAATCACCGAAATGACGAGGATGACCGCGAGCGGGTACCAACAAATTCGCTGATACCAGCACCAACGACACGGCTCAAAATGCCGGACCTCTGAGTAGTACAGACTTCCGAGCATCGCGACACACGCGATGGCAGCGGCCAGGGGTCGTGCGCTCTTCCCGACGAAGACCGCCAAACCGGACGTACTCCCCTGGCGCGTGCCGAAAAGGTACGTGACCAGCGCCGACATCGCGAGCGCGACCGCAAGGATTGCCAGTACTGCGAACATCCCGTTGTCGAATCGAGTCGGGACGGCTGCGATCACCAGGAGGTCAGGCATATCCTCATATCTTGCCGCAAAACGCTCGACCTCAAATCGATGCTCCTCCTATGGAACGTCGAACTGCAGGACCGCGGTCGACTCCGTGAATTCATCAGTTCGTACTGTGACGACCGCATTCCACGTATCGGGAAATGCGAGATCCGTACCGATGCTCTTCACGTGCCCAGGTCCCAGAATGAAGAGCCGTTGCTCCAGCCCTCGAATGTCCCGGCTCGGCTGTTCGAGGACCACGGAAATACTGCGGGCGGGCGGCGCGACGCCAGTCGGGGTCGCCGCAGTGATGTGGATTTCGTTCGGCCCAACCCGCAATGGCGCGATATCGAGATCCACTTGATACTTGCCGTCGCTCGTTTCCGCGTGCAGGCTCGTGCCCTGCGCGGCCACACCCTCCGCTGGCGGTGGCGTGCCTGCAAGCACGACAGTCGCTCCGAAAATCACGCTCGCGATGACGAGCTCTGCCGTGATACCGCGCCGCACGGAACGTGAACTCCGCTCGATCACCGACTCGGCATCAGCATTTCCATCAAGATCGGCGAGCGAGACTTGTAGATCCTTCAGCATCCCACGATTACCAGCCGCGATCACCACAATGACCGCAAGCATCACGACCTTCGCTGCAATCAAGTTTCCGAATCGAGAGGTCCCAATCTCTTCGAGATTTGGCATGAGACGCCAGACTTGGAATGCACCCGTACCAACAATCACGGCGACGCAGGTCAGAAAGATCGGCGAAAGCATCCCGGTCGCATGCGCACGTTGGTCGTCATTCCACGTCGGCCAGTGCATGCGCAAGGCCAGGAGCCCTCCGCACCAGAGCGCGACGATGCCCCAGTGAAAGGTCACCGAGGCCAATGCCAGAGTTGAGTAGCGGCCGGCCTGCGCGTGCCCAATATGTGCCGATGCAACTGCCATGGCCGCGATCGCTAGCCCGGCGCGCATCCACGATGGCGGGAACCTGTTTGATCGGAAGCGGAGCGCGGCGACAAGAAGGAGTGGGATTCCCGCCCGAATTGCGGCCGCCGTACCTGTCGACGTGCCGAGCGCCGAACGCAACGCACCCGTATCGAGCAATCCTGCCGCGCCTCTTCCCGTGATCGCCGCGGCCATGCCGCATATCTGGGCGATCCCAGCAAGCAGCGCTCCGACGCAACTCGCTAGCAGCAACTGCGAGGTGGACCGCTGCTGTCCTCCAAGGAAGCGCAGCAGCATCCACGCTCCGAGCAACACAATTGTCACGACGGAGAGTGCTCGCGCGACGCCGGTCGCGAGGTTTGAAATTGTGAGATCGTCTGTCCGGTTCGAGAGCGCCCGTGCCCGCTCCGCGGTGACCGGAGCGCCACTCTTCACTTGAAAGGTGTATGCGCCCTGCGCGGGGTGGCCGTCGGCAGAAATGATCCGCCACGAAACCAAGTAGCCGCCGCGGGCTATGTCTCGAAGGTCGACCGAAACCACAGAGGGGGAAGGCTGCTTGACAATCCCCACATCAACCCGTGAACCCGTAGCTGTGAACACGCGCAGCGAACCACTCGAAGCGGTGACCGCCTCGGAGAACTCCAGACGCACCTGCTTAGGGGCATTCGGAACATTCGCAAACGGCGCCGGGTCAGACTTCAGCAATTGCGCGTGTGCGCCAGCGGGTACTGAAATGCCGACCACTGCGACAACTACCGCCAGGCCGCCAAAGAAGCGCCGGGAGCGGCGCACAGCGCGCGGCCTCGATTGTGAAAAATGCACCCGGAAATGCAACCTAGACGCGCAGCGCGTCGTCGATATCTGCTTCGGTGAGATCGAGGGGGTCCTTCCCAATGACCCATTCACGATGAACATCGTCGCGCAGCACCGAAATGACC
>JBARPG010000109.1:0-10622 GCA_049642885.1 Acidimicrobiia bacterium
GTAGGCGTTTGGGATGCTGACGCTGCCGCGGCGGCGTCATGCAGCCCCTCAAGCGGAGCCACCTTTGCGCCGGGGGGAACGTCGCTCGAACGCAGTGCGATCTCCTCGATCCCGAGATCCTGAAACAACTCGACAGCGTGGTCGCGGATCGTGCTTCCCGTGGCGCGACGAATAAACCCATTGACGAGCCAACCGAAGGTGAGGGCGTGGTAGCCGCAGGCAGTCCCGGGCTCATAGGACGGAGCACCCGCCGCCAGTGCAGCTTCGATTGCCGCAGCGTCCGGGTACCGACCCGGATCCTCGTCGAGCCACTCCGGAATTGCTGAGAGCCCTGCCTGATGGGTCAGGAGCATTCCGAGCGTGACATCTTGCTTGTCGTGAGCGGCGAATTCGGGCCACACCGACGCAATGCGTTGCTCGTAATCGAGCCGGCCGCTACCAACGAGCCACGCCACGACAGTCGCGGTAACGCCCTTCGTCAGCGAAAACCCGAAAACCCGTGTGGCGTTGCCATCAGGTTCGTGCGCCCATGAACCTGAAACCTCGTCGAGGAGCGCCTCTCCCCCACGCATGACACAGACCGATCCGGGGGCGCCATCAAGCGCTCGATGCAGCGCGGTCGACACCCGCTCGCAATCGAAATTCACCTCAGGTGTCAACACGCACCCAACCCTCACCTGCACGGTGTTGCCGAATAATTTTCGCGGGAGCGCCAGCCACCAACGAGTATTCCGGCACGGATTTTGTGACAACGGAGTTCGCTCCAACAACGACATGTTTGCCGAGTTCCACACCCGGAAGAATCACGGCTCCCGTACCAATCCAACAGCCATCCCCGATTTTCACGGGACCTTCGCGGGTCGGCTGCCTGCCGATCGGTTCGTCAAGGTCTTCGAACGTGTGGTTCTGATCCGTGATGTAAATGTTTGGACCGGTGAACACGCCGTTTCCAATTTCGATTGAATAGTGCGCCACGATGCTCGAACCTCGACCGATGATGTTGCGATCGCCAATCACCAAAATGCGATCATGCAACAACGGTTGCCCGGGAAGCATCCCGACAGAGATGGAACAGTTCGGGCCGATAATCGTCCCTGCCCCGATATGCATCGCGTGTTCGTTATAGAGCGCGGGGTTCGGGAAACAGATCGCTGAACCTTCCCCGAAGCTGCCGAACCGACGGCCGCGTGGTCCTTTCGGGCCGATCGCACCGCCCCTGACCACGCGATCCCATGCTCGACGGATGAGATCGGTACGAATGCCTGCCCAGGTTTCTGAAATGCGCGACGTCACCGAGCTGAGGTTATTCGAGTTCGTCCGAGTCGGGCGCCGGAGCATCCCTGCCATCGGATGGCAGCTCCACAACGATGCGTTTGCCCTCGATACGAAGTGACGCATCACCTGACAGCAGGGTCTGCAAACTGGTGGCAATCAGTTCACTTCGCCAACCGTGATCGAGCCGGCACGGCTGACCGGACGCGAACGAGGTGATGTCAGAGCGGGTAGCCAACAAGCTCGGGTCGAGATTCACATCGGTCGCGCGCTGATTCGCATATGCGGAGAGCACCGCAACGACAGCTGCGGACACCCGTGAACGAACCGGTTCGGGAGGCAGATTGAGCTGGTCTTTCGGCAGTTCGCGACCTCGCTCGATGGCCTGCAGCAATGAAGTGGCATCGGCTGCGGAGAGGTGTTGACGCCCTTCCATTCCTCGGAGTCTGCGGACGTCGTCACTGGTCTTCGGCGGACGAGCGACGATTGCTGCGTACGCAAGATCGGGCAGTACCGACCGTGGATTCCTGTTCTTTTCGGATGCCAATCGCTCTCGCCAGACTCCAACTTCCTGCGCCACGCCCGCACTCGGACCTCGGAGCCGGCGCGCTCCCTTGATGCGCCACCACGCAGAACTCGCGTCGACTTCTTGCACTGCGCGCTGAGTCGCTTCGGCACATTCCTCTTCCGCCCATTTCAGACGGCCCAGTTCTCCGAGCTCCGCGCGCAACGAAGCTGCGAGGGTCAATAGGTGCTCAACGTCGGCGGCCGCGTACTCGCAGGCCGCGGTCGAGAGTGGACGGCGAGTCCAGTCACTGAGTTGATCTCCCTTTTCGAGCACGACTGCGAGTCGCCGCTCGACGAGCGATGCCAGCGACGGCGAGGTCATCCCCAGAAAGCCTGCAGCGATTTGGGTGTCGAAAACCTCTTGCGGCACCACCCGAAACTCATTCGCGAAAATGCCAAGGTCTTGATCTCCGGCATGCAATACGAGTGGCGTCTCACGGAAGACCTCGATGATCGGGGTGATGTCGACCGCGATCGGGTCGACGAGCGCGATCCAGTCCTCGGCAGCGATCTGGACGAGCCCGAGCACTGGTCGATAGGTGCGCTCGCGATGAAACTCGGTATCTACGGCGAGCGCAGGCGCCGCGCGTGCTCGGTCAACGAGTGCCTCGAGCTCTGATGCAGTATCAACCCAGGTCGAGATCACCTACGAAAGACGCTCGACGATCATCGCCATACCCTGACCGCCACCCACGCACATGGTTTCGAGCCCGTACGTCCTGTCGGCATCTTGGAGACCGTTGATCAGGGTCGTCATGATGCGCGCGCCAGTCATGCCAAATGGGTGCCCGAGGGCGATCGCTCCTCCGTTGACGTTCAACTTGTCCATCGGAATCCCAAGTTGCTTGGCCGAGGGAATCACCTGCGCGGCGAAGGCCTCGTTGATCTCGACGAGATCAATCTGGTCGATGGTCAATCCAGCTCGTGCGAGTGCCTGGCGGGTAGCCGCGACCGGTCCGAGCCCCATGATCTCTGGGTTCAGTCCCGTCACACCCGATGACACCACGCGCGCCAGCGGCGTCAGCCCGAGGGCTTTCGCCTTTGTGTCGCTCATCACGACGACAGCTGCGGCCCCATCGTTGAGTGGGCATGCGTTCCCGGCCGTAACGCGACCATCGGGGCGGAAGACCGGCGAAAGGCTGCCGAGCTTCTCCCGTTCGGTCTGCGGGCGTGGGCAGTCGTCAGCAGTGAGCGTTTCACCATTCGGCAACACGATCGGGGTGATGTCCTTTTCGTAGAACCCGCGTGCAATCGCCGCGCCGGTGCGCTGTTGCGACTGGAACGCGTAGTCGTCCATCTCTTCACGGGTCACGCCTTCAATTTCCGCGACGTTCTCGGCGGTCTCTCCCATGGCGATGTACACATCGGGCAAGCCTTCTGGCGGAGTCCACGTGCCCTTGCCGCCGCCCATGCGGTCCAAAGACCGAAGCTGCGCATTTTGGAAAATCGGATTGTTGGTGTCAGGGCAATGATCCGAACTGCCTTTCCCGAACCGGCTGACGGTCTCAACGCCGGCAGCAACGAAGACATCGCCTTCGCCGGCCCTGATTGCGTGGGCTGCCATGCGAATTGTCTGAAGGGAGGAGGAGCAATACCGGGTGATCGTGCAGCCTGGCACGTCGTCGAGGCCGGCGAGCACCGCCACGATGCGGCCCATATTGAAACCTTGTTCCCCGCCGGGAAGCCCGCAGCCAAGCATGAGGTCGTCGATCTGGGTGCGATCCAACTGCGGAATCTTGTCGAGCGCTGCCTTCACAATTGTTGCGGCCAAATCGTCAGGTCGCACGTCGGTAAGGGAGCCTTTGAATGCTCGACCGATGGGGCTTCTGGCGGTCGAGACAATGACGGCTTCTGGCATGGGTTCCTCCGAGGATTGCAGGGTTTTCGCACTGTAACCGGCGAGATATTCGAGATCAGTACTATGCCTCGATGATCACTACGCATGATGACGGTCGACTTCGCATTCTCACCTTCGATCGCCCCGAGGCACTCAACGCATTCGACGATGCCGGGTTCCGTGCGCTCGGATCCGAGCTTGATCGAGCGCGTGACGATGCGGGAGTCGCATGCGTGCTGCTGACCGGCACCGGCCGCGCGTTTACGGCGGGAATGGATTTGAAATCATCCGGCACCGGCCTCGCCGAAGGGGAAGAACCGGGCTTTCTGCCATTCGCTCGAGCGTTGCTTGCCTTCGATAAGCCGCTGCTCGCAGCCGTGAATGGGATTGCGGTCGGCATCGGCACCACCGTGCTCTTGCATTGCGACATCGTGCTCGCATCCCCGTCGGCTCGATTTCGAGTTCCGTTCACACGACTTGGTGTCGTTCCCGAAGCGGCGAGCTCGCTGCTGTTGCCCGCCGCTATCGGATGGCAAGCCGCCGCCGAGTGGCTCTACACCTCTGACTGGCTGCACGCAGAGCAAGCGGCTGCTCTCGGATTTGTATTGAGGGTGGTGCCCGACGCCGAGTTGATGACCCAGGCGTTGCATCTCGCCCAGCGCATCGCTGCGATGCCGATTACCTCGCTGCGCGAAACGAAACGCTTGATGAAGGCAACCCGTGATGACTCGATCGCTGCGGCAAACCAGCGGGAACAAGATGCGTTCCTGACGATGATCGGTCAACCAGCCAACATCGAAGGCGTGACGGCGGTCTTCGAACGCCGCGAGCCGGACTTCTCAAAACTGTGACGCCAGAATTCGCTTAGTCGAGTCGACGCAGGCTCTTCTTGAACGTGCGACCGTTTTCGACGTAGTGCGAGGCGTTCATCAATATTGATTCTCGTCCCGGCGATCGCCCTTCGAAAATCTTGGCGGGCACTCCGAGGGCCAACGCTCCCGCGGGCACGATCATCTTGTTCGGGATGAGGGCCGATGCGCCGACCAGTGCCGTCGATTCGATGACCGCTTCGTGGAGCACGACCGAATTCGACCCAATCAGGCACACATCCTGCACCGTGCAGCACTCCAAATGCGCGAGATGCCCGATCACGCAGTCTTCGCCAATCACAGTTGGATGCAAAACGGTGGTGTGGATCACGGCGCCATCCTGCACGTTGGTGCGCGCTCCGATCCTGATCCAGCCATAGTCCCCGCGGAGCACGGCCCCAGGCCAGATTGATGCATCCGCACCGATCTCGACGTTTCCGATCACCACCGCGTCGGGATGAATGAACGCCGAGGGGTCGATAATCGGACTCGAATCACCAAGGGCATAGATCGGCATGGATTTTCACACTAACGTCCGCCACGGCACATGCCGTCTTGGGGGGAACCATATGCGCGACGTACGCACCATCGTCATTGGCGTAGTGATTGCAGGGCTCGGAATATCGGGCTGCTCATCCGACAGCAAGAAGGAGTCCACTTCTTCATCTGCTGCAGTGAAGAGCACAGCGAGGAAGCCGGCGACCACCGGCACGACAACGCTTTCGGCCGTCGAGCCTGTCGGCTGTGACTCGCTCGACACCAGCGCCTGCATGCTCCCGTTCCCATCAGACACCTACACCGTCGATGACGCCAAATCGCCGACGGGCAAGCGCATTCATTTCACCGCCGACGTGATGCCAAAGAACAAAGATGGCATCAACGTCAACCCAACGAAGTGGAACACCCTCGACGGATTCTCTCCTGGCTCGCCGATCATGGTGCGGTTCCCTGGCATAGATCTGGCGAAGTCGAAGGCGACCCCGATCACAGACATCGGCAGTTCGGTCAAAGACGATGCACCGATCGTGCTCCTCGACATGACAACTGGCGAACGGGTGCCGTACTGGACGGAACTTGACGAACAGGCGACGGTCGACAATCCGATTCTGTTTGTTCGACCCGCGATCAACTTCAAAGAGGGACATCACATTGCGGTCGCGTTTCGGAATCTCGTCGATCACGATGGGACGCCGATCGCACCGAGTGAGCTCTTTATCGCGTACCGCGACAAGCTCGACACCGGTGACTCCGCGATCGAGGCGCGGCGCGGAGATTTCGAGAAGGTCTTCGCCGCGATGGACCAACAGGGCGCAAAGCGTTCTTCACTCATCGCCGCGTGGGACTTTACGATCGCTTCACAGCAGAGTCTGAGTGGCAACACGCTCGCTATGCGCGACGCCGCATTCACACAGCTTGGTGATGCGGCCCCGAAGTTCACCGTGAAAGAAGCCGCCGACAATCCCGACCCACTGACCGCGCGGAAGGTGACCGGTACCTACGAAGTCCCGAATTTCCTCGAAGGAGACGGGAGCCCGGGCAAGCCGATGCATACCGATGCTGACGGAATGCCCTCAATTACGGCAACGCCATTTACCGCAGAATTCACGTGCGTCATTCCCGCGGCTGCCCTCACCGGGAAAGATGGGAAGGCCGCCGAGCCCGCGCGACCAGTGATTTACGGGCATGGCCTCTTGGGCAGCGGAAATGAAATCGCCGACGCACCAAACATTCTGACGATTACGGATATGTACAACTTCATGTACTGCGCAACAAACTGGTCGGGCTTTTCTGCAGAAGACGTTCCCTTTGCTTTGACAACGCTCAAGGACTTCTCGAACTTCCCAACACTCTCCGAACGTTCACAGCAAGGGTTTATTAGTCAACTTTTTCTCGCTCGACTGATGAAGCATCCGCAAGGACTTGTGACCGACAAGGCCTTTCAGACGGCCGATGGCAAACCGGTGCTACAAGCAGGCAAAGAGCTGTACTACGACGGCAACTCCCAAGGCGGGATCATGGGAGGAGCACTGACATCCATATCCACTGAGTGGACCAAAGCAGTGCTCGGAGTTCCGGGCATGAATTACACGACCCTCTTGAATCGCAGCTCAGATTTCGACACCTACAAAGCAATTCTGGACCCTGCGTATCCCGACCCCGTCGACCGCACCCTGGCACTGGTTCTCGCTCAAATGTTTTGGGATCGTTTCGAAACAGATGGCTACGCGCAGCATTTGCTGCGTGACGAATACGCAGGGACTCCGAAGCACCAGGTGCTGATGCACGCCGCAGTTGGCGATTTTCAGGTGTCCACCTACGCCGCGGATGTTATGGCGCGGACCATTGGCGCCAAACGCGTGGCCAATGAACTTCGGCCCGGACGATCGAACGACACGACACCCTTATGGGGCATCGAAGAGACGACCTTGCCCTCGAAGGACTCAGTCTTTCTCTATGTTGACTCTGACCAGCCACTTCCCCCGCTGGGCAACATCCGACCGACCGAAGGCAAAGACCCTCACGGAGATCCCCGCATGGACCCTGAGGTCATGGCACAAAAGGACGCGTTCTTTCGGCCAGGCGGAGAAATTGTTGACACCTGCGAAGGCCAACCGTGCGTCGCTATTGCCCGTAAGAAGTGAGTGATACCGACGCACGGCGCCTAGCGTGGCCGTGTGAGTTCCATTCCGCCTCCGCCTGAAGACACCGCCTCCGCTGCTGATGGAGGGTCGGCGCGTCCCGAGGGTTGGTACCCAGATCCCTGGGGGCTCGAGAAGCAACGTTGGTACGACGGCGCCACGTGGACACGCCACCTCTGGCCGCCGGACGCCCCCGAACTGCCGACACAAGAGGCACAGCCAACGCCGGGCATTGTGACGCCCAGCGGTCAGATCATCCCAGTGACGGTCGTCGAAGCAGCAACGAAACGCACCGCTCGCGCCCTCTCCGTGTTGATACCGCTTGCGGGGGTCGGTCTCGGTTTCGAGTTGTTGGGGCTCAGTCACAGCGCACCAGAGCTTCGTGCGAGCGTCGATATCATGGCGCGTGGTGGTGACGCCAAGCTCCCAGCCCTTCCGACATGGCTCTCGGTTGCGTCACAAGTCGGAGAGATGGTGATCTTCGCGACGATCGCACTCTTTGCCGTGTGGCTGTATCGGGCGACGATCTGGGCTCGAATCGAAGGGATTCAGGGACGCTTGAGCCCCGGATGGTCACTCGGGGTATGGATTATCCCCCTCGCGAATGTGCTCCTTGGCTACGTTGCGACGGTTGACACGGCGCCGACGACACAAACCAAAGGCATTGTGCGCAAATGGTGGGCATGCTTCGTCACCGCGTGTATCGCCCCATTCGTCATCATCATGACCGGCGATATGAACGCGGCGACACGCACGAGCATCGCCGCAGTCGCGATTGCGACAAGCTTGGTCTCGGCGATTCTTGGGCGGCTCATGGTGTTACGCGTTACGAGTGACCTCGAAACACTCACTCACCCGAAGAACTGACCGCCGTTCACGTCAAGGATTTGTCCGGTGATCGAGCGGGCCAGGTCCGAGGCGAAGAACACCACCGCGTCGGCAACATCTTCCTGCGGAGGGATGAAACCAAGCGGGATGTCTTTGGTGATACCCGCGATCGCTTCCTCCGCGCTGATGCCTCGTCGTTCTACTTCCCACTCGACGAAGGTCTCAACGGGACTCCCCCACATCCATCCCGGTGCGACCATGTTGACCCTGACGCCCTTCGCTCCGAGTTCGAGGGCGAGTGTGCGCGTCAGCGTGCCGAGCGCTGCCTTCGAAGCGGCGTAGGCGCCCTCGCCTGCGCGGACCTGGCGGCCACTCATGGAGCCGATCATGACGACGCGTCCGTCCCCGCCCAGTTCCAAGAGCGGCAGCATCGCCTGGGTCATGTTGAGCGAGCCCCGGACGTTTGTCGCAAACACTTCGTCCCACTTATCGAGTTGAGCGTCCGCGAAGGGAACGGACTTTCCCATCCGGAATGCCGAGTTCACGAGGATGTCCAAACCGCCGAGCTGTGATTGCACAAATGCTCGCGCCTGCTCACATGCGATCGGATCGGTCACGTCGCAGGGAACACCAAATGCGGTTCCTCCCTCGGCTGTGATCGCGGTGACAATCTCGTCGAGCGAAGACTGTCTCCGAGCGGTCACCACCACGTGTGCACCCTGTTGCGCGAGTCGTTTCGCAATTGCCTGTCCGAGCCCAGGACCGACCCCCGAGACCAGCGCGCGTTTCCCCCGAAGGAGCTCGCCACTCATACCGCAGTACCAACCAGTGCACCGATGCCATAGCTAATCGCCATCGCAAAACCCCCTCCAATAAATACGCGAATTGCTGCGCGTCGCGATTCCGATCGACCAAGTCGTGCGCCCGTAATACCGAGCGCAACAAGGAACAGCAGCGCGAACAGGATCGTGATCGGAACACGCAGCGAGGTTGAGAAAACAGACGCAGTGACTACTGGGCCGATGGCTCCCGTGAGGAACGCTGCGGCCGAGACCAGTGCTGCTTGGGTCGGCCTCGCTGGCAGGTCACTGTTGATGTTGAGCTCATCGCGCAGATGGGTTCCAAGCGCGTCATGTGCGGTGAGTTCGACGGCGACTTGCTCCGCCAGCGGTCGTGACAGGCCGCGCCCTTCATAGATCGCCGTCAGTTCTTCGAGTTCGCGCTCGGGTTCATCGATGAGCTCTTGGGTTTCTCGGGCCCGGTCAGAGTTCTCTGCGTCACGCTGCGATCCCACCGAGACGTATTCGCCTGCCGCCATCGACAGTGCACCTGCGACCAGCCCCGCCGAACCGGCAACAAAGACGGCTGATTTCGCGGCGCCGCTCGCGGCTACACCGACGACGAGGCTCGCTACGGAAACCACTCCGTCATTTGCCCCAAGGACCGCTGCCCTCAACCACGCGCTGCGGTGACTGCCATGAACTTCCTGATGATGTATCCGCGCCATGCCAATGATCTAGCAGGGTTTCCAAGGTTGACGCCGAGTCTGACGAACATTCAGAACGCGATCACCAATTTTCGCGGCGTGAAATCGATGGGGGAAATCGTCAGCGCGTCACGCAATCGATCGAGATAAGCGCTGCGCTCAATTGCCACAGCACCGAGAGTTTCTAGATGCGGAGTCGCCCATTGAACGTCGAGGATGCGCCGGCTCGAATCGCCACCTTCACGCAGGAGTTCGACGAGGGCTACCAGCGCGACTTTGGACGCGTCACGTTCGCGATGAAACATCGACTCTCCTGCAAAGAGCCCGCCGATCGCAACCCCGTAGAGCCCGCCGACGAGCACTCCGGATTCTGTGACTTCGATGGAGTGTGCAATGCCTGCGAGGTGCAACTCGCTATACGCCGCCATGATCCCACGGGTAATCCATCGTCCCGGGCGGCGCGTGTCCGCACAGGCAGCGATCACCGATCGAAAGTCGCCGTTCAGCGTCACGCAGTACCGCCGACACGAAGTGCGCAGCGAGCGACTCACATGCAGCGCCTCCAAGGGAATGATGCCGCGCTGCGCGGGCGACCACCATCCCAGCGTGTTCCGACGAACCGGCATCGGAAACAGTCCCTGCGCATAGGCCTGCGCGATGGTGTCGGTTTCAAGATCACCGCCGATCGCGACCAGATCGCCCGTGACCTCGCGTGGGTCTGGAAATTCCCAGCGAGCTGGTCCATCTGAGATCGAGGGCACTATTGGCGAGCCCGTGCCGACGCTCGGGTCAGAGACACAACTCCGCCATCGTCCGGAGAATGTGCTCGTCGCCGTACAGCAGAATCGTGTCGACGATTGATTCGTCCCATCGCTCAAGATCGTCACGGATCTTTTCTTTCGGACCGATGAGTGACGTCTTTTCAATCAGCGATAGCGGGACGGCTGCACCTGCTTCCTGCTTCTTGCCCGCAAGATAGAGCTCCTGAATCTGGTCGACTTCGGCTTCGTATCCCATGCGTGCGTAGACGTTCGCATGAAAATTCGCTTCCCGCGCTCCCATACCGCCGATGTACAGGGCCATGACGGGGCGCAAGAAGTCGGCGGCCTCCTCGACGGAGTCGT
>JBARPG010000110.1:0-2065 GCA_049642885.1 Acidimicrobiia bacterium
GATCGGGTCATCCGGCGTGCCGACTGCGTGGCAGTTGGCCGCGGTGCATGATTCAGGGCTCGTGGCCTTGGCAGTTCGTTGCTCATCGCTGAGCAATGCTAAGAACTGGGCCGTGACCGATCCCTGACCACCATTATTCGTGGTGGGTCCTCCGACGCCTCCACAGCTCTGGAGTGCCAGAACCGCGGCAGCGACCGGGATGGACGCAAGTAGTGATATAAACCAACGGTTTCTCATGGTCGTCCTCCGCAAACGTTTTCTTTCCTCTCTTCTTCGAGATGCAGTTTCAAAATTTCACCGTGTATCGGGCCGATAGGAAGGTGGTTCGATAATCGGAGATGTTGTACAGCCGATCCTCGTGCCGCCATGGCGCGAATACAAGTTCCAGGTCGTGGTCGGGTGCCAGATGGCGTCGCAGGCTGAAGGTCAGCTGCGTCCCTCGAACATCCGCCGAGTCGTAGTAGTTCAAACTCGCCGAGGCGCTCATGTTGGCGCCTTGCGCCCAGTTGAGGCCGACAGCGATCGATCGGGAGTTCGGGAAATAGAATCCGAGATTTTGCCCGGTCTCCGTTCCCCCTTGAACCCGATAGTTGTTCGCCGAGAATTCGGCGAACGCATTCCACGCATCATTAAAGACGTAGCTTCCGCCAAGCGCGAAGTTTGACCAATCGATCTGAACGCCTCGCTGCTTGTTCTGCTGGAACTTGTAGGTGTAGGTTCCGTAAGCAGAGAACAACTCGCCGCCGCAGTCGACCTTGGCTTGGAACATCGCCTTGTCATCCCACAGGAGTTGACGAGGATCAAAGGTATCCATGATCGCCGTCGCTTGCAGATCCTCCCACGATCCGCGTAGGGTCACGCGGGCGGGGCCGATCCTGCCGGCAAGGCGAGCATCATAGAAGTTCACCTTGGGGACATCGACGAACGATTGGTCGGCGCGGATCCGCTCCGTTTCTTGGTGTTTCACCCCAAACTGCAGTGACCATCCCGGCCATCGCTGAATGAGTCGAGCGCTTGAAACGAATCGTTTCTGGACATGGGCGTTGAGCACATTGCTCAGATCATAGTCCTGTCGACCCAGGTGGAACTGCACTCCGGTCATCGGCCCGAGTTCAAACATGCCGGAAAGTGCATACGAGCGGACGCTTTTACTGCGAAGTCCAGCCTGTTCGATGTTCGTGTAACCCGCGCTGCCTTCCAGGCTGAACGAGTCGCTAAAGTCGTGCGAGTATTGAGCGTCAATGGTTCGCTGTAGGGTGTTGGGCTGAGCCCCGGTGTCGTCGTTCGTGAGCCGTTCCGAATACGACAGTCCGGCATTCCCGCCGAGGACGTCCCCTTGGATGCCCGCACCATAGGTCCGAGATCGTGTTCGATTAGGATCCCTTGGGGAGGGATATTGCCCTTCTCGCTGGCTCGATCGATACTGCAGGAAACCACCGATTTTAGGAGTGATCGCGTGATCAACCGTGACAACGGTCACCGCGTCGTCGCTACGCTGCTTGGGTCGCCAGTCGTTGACGAAGAATCCGTAATGTTCCCGGGTAGCGCGAATGACGGTGTGACCGTGGTTCAGGGCCGCATAGCCGTTAAGGTAGCTATCCTCGCCGTAGTTGCCGCGCATGGTGAAACGTGCATACGGCCAGTTCTCTCCCCCCGTAGTAAAGAGAGACAGTTCGTGAAGGGTCAGGCCGTCCGCGGGGCGGGCATATTGGTGAAGTCCACTGCGGTCCTGGAAGCTGGTGTAGCCAACGGTCAAATGATTCCATTTGACTGGGATTACCTTCTCTTCAGGTTCTTCAGTGGTCTTCTGGGTTTCTTTATCGGGCGGCGGCGTTTCCTGCGCCGAGGCTGTGACCATCGCCATTGCCAGGGCGGCGATTGATCCGACTGAAATCCATGAATGCAGTTTCATTATTCTCATTCCCTCATGGTTTCAAGAAGCGGGGGTCGCTATTGCTGCCGTGAGAAGCCACATGGCATCCCGCCGTCCAACAGGTTTGCCCCGGATAGTGTTGAGCCAGCTTGTCGGTATGGCACTGAGCACAGAGGCCTCTGGTTACCGAGC
>JBARPG010000111.1:0-10274 GCA_049642885.1 Acidimicrobiia bacterium
CAGATACACCGCGCATGTAGTTCGCCGTCCCATCGATTGGATCGATCACCCATCGGCGAGGTGCAACGGCGACCTCACCGAACTCTTCCCCCGACACGACTTCCCCAGGGCGGTGCGCCGCAACCGCGTCGCGGATGGCCTGTTCCGCTGCTCGATCAGCCGCGGTCACGAACGTGCGATCAGGCTTGCGGTCGATCGCAAGATCATGCGAACGAAAGCTCGCCATCGTGACGCGATCGGCGATATCCGCCAGGGTCATTGCGAAATCGAGATCGGCTGTGTGCATGGGCTCGAAGGTACAGGTTCGTGCACCTCGCGTGACGAGTCGCGCTGCACCTGCTCCATCTTGTGACCGAGCGCAGAAAATTGTCTGAAGTGCTCAACATTTCCCGGCGGTATGTCGGAATTTCCACTCCAGGCATGTGACACTTGTGCCGACGAATGTCAATGAGCGCACACGCGCTGTAGGGAGAAAACATGAACTCGATGGTCGCAGAAATTGGTGTAGCCGAAATCGGCATCATCTTCCTTGCAATTCTTGTCGTATTCGGTGGCAGCCAGATACCCAAGCTGGCACGGAACTTCGGAAGTGCCAAGCGCGAATTCGAACACGGCATGAAGACCGGTTACGCCGGCGACACCACGCCGAAGGGTTCAGCTCCGGACGACGCTGAACCGCCGAAAAACTAACGCCGAGCACTCATGGCAGCGCACATCGACGAAGTTCGTACGGCGCGCACGCAGATGCAGGCACGCCCACGCTCCTCGTCTCACTTCACGTACCAGCCCTACTGCAGCATCGCAGCCGGGATCGCAGCTGCGATCGCCCTGTTCGCGTGGTTCGGGCGCCACCCTGCGCTCCTCGTTGGCGATCCTGCGATCGATCCCAGCACTGCAGCAGCGATGGCAATCGGGGCCGCTGCACCACTATTTCGATCCCGTCACTTAGCGCATCTTCGGGTATTGCTCGGCGCGGCGATGTGCGCAATCGGAACCGATCAGATACTCGCTTTGCTCCGGCACAAGCCATCGTTGCTCGCTGACAGCTGGCCTGATGCGGCCCGTGCCGCGTTTCGCTTCGGTGCACCCGGGATGACATCGGCCGCCGCGGTGGTCGCGCTTGGTGCTGCTTTTGCATTGAGTGCAAGCCAATCCCGAATGCTCATTGATACCGCGGGCGTGATCACGGTGGCGGCAACCAGTCTCGCCTCGGTCCGTTTGCTCGATGCAGCCTTCGACTGGTCTGGTCTCGCGGTTCAGTCTCGAGGGCTGACGCCACACTTCCCAATCGTCACGGCGGCGATCGTCATTGTCCTCGGAATTGCCATCTTCGAGTCCGCACCCGAAGGAGCGCTTCATCGCGCGACCCGTCACCTTCCGCGCGAGGCAACCCGCGGCACTCGAAGCGTTTACCTGCTCGCCTGCGTTGCAATTGCGGCCATGGTCGTGTTCGAATTCGTCCCAACGAATCGTGAGGCGAACTGGTCGCAGGTGCTGCTCATACTCTCGTGGCTGGTGTGGGGTTCGGTCGCCGTCGCGTCAGCTCGCTTCGTGCTCCACTTAGAAGAGGAACGAACCGTCGCCGTTGACGCTCTGACTGCTTCCGAGCAACGCTTTCGACGCCTCGCAGATCACGCTCCAGATGTCATCCTTCGCTTCGGCATTCATCCAACACGGATCACATACGCCAACTCGAAAATCGAAGACCTCACTGGCTATCCGCCAGAAGCATTCATCGCCGACGCGAATCTTTGGCGAAAACTCATTGTGAGCGAGGACCAGCACCGCCTTCCCGACTGGACCCGAGACCTAGCTGATGCTGCCGTCATCGTGCGGGTGCGACATCGCACGGGGGTCGTGCATTGGGTGGAAGCCCGAGTCAGTCAGATTCTCGACGAGGTTGGATCTGTTTCTGGAGCCGATGCGATCATTCGAGATATCACTGACTCAAAACGCGCCGAGGCAAACCTGACCCGGCGCGCGTACCTCGATCCGGTAACGAATCTGGCGAACCGTAACGCTGTCGAGGAACAACTCGGATATCTCGTCGAAGCCTTCCGCCACCCGGCGCGCACCGACCTCGACAATCAGTTTGCCGTCGTATTGTTCTTGGACCTCGATGGATTCAAGTCCATCAACGACCGCCTTGGCCACGATGCGGGCGACCACATCTTGATGTTGGTCGGCGAGCGCCTGCGAGCGAGCGTTAAGGACGATGACATGGTCGCTCGGTTCGGTGGGGATGAATTCGTGGTCGTCATCGATGCTGTGCAAACGCGAGAACAAGCCGACAACATCGCTAGTCGAATCTTGCTTTCCTTGCGATCACCCTTTGTGATTGGAGATCGTCAGATGCATGTCACCACCAGTATCGGAGCGTCCCGCATCGACCGGCTCGACACGAAAGATCCGGGGACATTGCTGCGAGAAGCAGATCGAGCGCTCTACCTCGCAAAGGACTCCGGCAAAGACCGCGTGCGCTGGTTCGACGACATCACTCCAAATAACCCTGGAGGTCTCCACCCCTCTGAAGCGCGACGTCCCGTCGAACAAGTCGAGCAGCCGCCAGCGCGGGTCGTATCCGACGAACAGGGCGACGCCCCTGCTCCAAGCCCCGGACCCATCGCCCGTTCAGGCCACATTTCCCCTAATGGCGCAATTGACGATTCGGCCTAGTCGAATAGCTCAGGAGCGTCGCGCGTGATCCAGTCGTACAGCGGCTGGAAGCTGAACCAACCTGCTGGCGAGGTGCCAACTTGGGATGCGGTCAGCCGCGCGATCTCGGATCGGATCAGTTTCGGTACGCCCGCGGCTGAGGCCGCAAGTTGTGCTTGGCAGGATCGCTCCATCGTGATGAACCACCAGGCTGCTTCATCGACGCTGCGACCGACGGTGAGCAATCCGTGATTCTGAAGAATGATTGCTTTGCGAGATCCGAGGCGCTGCGCAATCCGTTGCCCTTCGCTGGGATCATTGACGACGCCCGTGTAGTCGTCGAAGAGCGCATGATCCTCGTAGAACGCGCATGCATCTTGTGTGATCGGATCCAAGAGCGCGCCCAATGACGACAGCGCTTTCCCGTACACCGAGTGTGCATGTGCTGCGGCAATCACATCGCTGCGCGCTGCGTGCACAGCGGAATGGATAGCGAACGCCGCGCGATTCAACAGACCCGATCCTTCGACCACTTCGCCCTCGTGTGAAATTCGAATGAGGTCAGACACGCGTATGAGCTTGAAGTTCACGCCAAGAGCGTTCACCCAAAATGTGGACGGATCGATCGGATCTCGGACGGTGATGTGTCCCGCAACACCCTCGTCAAATCCAAATGCTCCGAATAGACGCAGTGCGGCAGCCAGCCGTTGTTTGCGATGCAACTGCTCCGCCATCGGGTCGGCGAAGGTCGGCAAGAGTGAAACATCTGCTGTGCTCGCCATGCGCTCTCCTTATGTCATTCGTGATGCGAAGGTACTCCCAAGACGGCCGGTAGCGTGAACGCGTGCGCATCGCAGCCTGGGATCTCGGATCGAACTCCTTCCACCTCGTGGTCGCCGAAGCCGCCGAGGATGGATCCTTCGTTCCACTCCTCAAAGAGAAGGAAATGCTCGGACTCGGTTCGGTTGTTGAAGAACATCACGGAATCATTCCTGATGAGCACATCGATCGGGCCGTCGCAACGGCGCGACACTTCAGACGCATCGCCGATGCTGCGGGGGCACAGGAACACGTTGCGTGTGCGACTGCGGCGCTGCGTCGTGCGGAGAACGCAGACACGCTGATCGAGGCAGTGCGCGCAACCACCGGCGTGCACGTGCACGTGATTAGCGGACGACGCGAAGCGGAATTGGTGTTCACAGCAATTTGCTCTGGTGTGTTCATCAACCCAGGTCCGGCACTGTGTTTCGACCTCGGCGGCGGCAGCCTCGAAGTCATTGTCGGTGACCAGGCTGGTATGCAGTATGCGGCGAGTCTCCCGATCGGCGTCGCAGCGACCTCGACCCGCGTTCTTGTTGGAGACGACGTCGACGCCGACCAACGATCCGCATTTCGAGCGTTGTATCGCAACGCTCTCGCGCCGATCGCGAACGCAACGGCCGGCCTGTCCCCCCGCATGGCGATCGGAACCGCTGGCACCATCTCCGCGCTGACCAAGCTGACGCTGCTACATCTTCGCGAACCGATACCGCGCTCTCTCAATCACCAGGTTCTCCGCCGGGAGGATTTTCTCGAGCTGCATCAATCGCTCGTGCGACTCAATCGCGAAGAACGGCTCGCTCTCGATGGTCTCGATGACCGGCGCGTCGACACGATCGTCGCCGGGAGTTTCTGCCTCGAAGCAATCTTCAAACTGTTTGATCTTCCGGAGATCGTCATGAGCGATTGGGGACTCCGCGAAGGCATCTTGATCGATGCCATAGGTCGCCACGACCCCGCGGACTGGTCTGGCGATCCACGGTCAATACGCCGCGCTTCGGTACAGGCGTTCGCTCGAAGATGTTCGTGGCCCGAGGCACACAGTCGCCGCGTCGCCGTGTTGGCAACACAGATATTCGATGGAACTCAGGAGCTCCACGGCCTCGACTCGCGAGCGCGCGAACTCCTCGAGTATTCGGCGTGGCTACACGATATTGGTGAGCACGTTGCGTCGGAACACCACGACCAGCACTCGGCGTATCTCATCCACCACGGGCGGCTGCGCGGATTCATGCCCGACGAAATCCTCTTACTTTCGGCAACTGCTCGGTGGCACAAGAGCGGGAACGTTCGCAAACGTGACCCTTTGGTCGGCGCGCTTTCAAGCGAGACTCAGGAGGTGGCTCGCCAGCTGTGCGCAATCTTGCGAATCGCGGACGGACTGGACCGTGGCCGAGCTCAGGCGATTTCCGATGTCAGGATCACGGTTGATCCAAAGACGGTGACCATCGCATGTGACGCTCATGCCGATCCCGAACTCGAGTTGTGGGGCGCACGACGGAAACGCGCGCTCGCGGAATCACTTTGGAAGCGGCGGGTTCGCTTCGATGTACTCATCAAGGATTCGTGACGCTCCGGAATATCCCGCTGTGATCAGTTCGGCAGTTTTCGAGAAGTCCACTGGCGACACGCCTCCCGTGGACTCGGCGGTGAGCACCGTCACCTCAATGCCTTCACGCATGTTCTTGCGCTCAGATTCGACGCGGGCGTCGATCAGGAGCGACACCGCATGCACCGCCATTCCAATCGCGTTGGAGGGAAGCTCTTGGGGGCCAACGGTCTGAGCCGGCAGTACGAAAATGCGCGTCGCTCCCATCGCTACAGCAGTTTCAAGAGGCGTATTCGACGCGACTCCCCCGTCCATCAGCCAGCGTCCGCCATGACGAACGGGTGGGAAGACCGCCGGGATGGATGCCGATGCACGGATCGCAGGTTCCGCGGGGCCTTCATCGAGCACGACAAGATCGCCGGTTAACACATCCGTCGCGATGATCGCGAAAGGAATCTGCGCATCTTCGAGTCTGTCGAATGTCAACGCATCAGCGAGCAGCCGTCGCAAACCGTGGTCGGAAAGGAGTGAGCGTCGTTTCCCGACGAATCCGAGGAGACCCCCGACGAATTCGAGCGGGAACACATCAGCGCGACTCAGACCCTTCCAGAGTCGTTCGAGACCATTGATGTCGAGATCTACTACGTTCCCGTGGCCTGCGAGCCAGCTCCCATTCATCGCTCCCACCGATGCACCGACGATCACGCTTGGGCGGATGTCGTGTTCGATCAGGGCCCGAGCCATGCCTACCTGCATTGCTCCGAGACTCGCGCCTCCGCTGAGGACGTACGCGACGCTCATCGAGCCACCTCCCCGGTGATCGTTTGGTGCAAGATCCTCGCGACTGTTTCGATCACGGCATCGTCGGAGATACCGCCAGTTGCGAGGTCCCGGTGGAACGCAGCGATTCGTTCGAGCATCGACAACAGTGCCGCGGCAGCGATGCTGGGTTCAAGACCTTCGGATACAGAGCCATTCGAGCGACCGCGGGATATGAGCTCTGCCATACCGTCGAGCAATGGGCGCAGCGATTCGTGACGGATGGATCGAAATCGTTCGTCACCCTCCTGAGCTGCCAGATTCCGCGTACGCAACACGGCACGATGTGCATCCCAGAACTCGAGGAATCCACTCACGAACGAACGAGCGGCTTCGAGCCCCTCGGCGCCCGACCAATTCCGATTCAATTCAAAGGTCACTGACCGCATGTCTTCGCCCGCTTTTCGGGCCAAAGCAAGGACGGCTGCTACGACGTCGGGGAAGTATTGGTAGAAGGTTGCTGGTGCCACACCAATATCGCGTGTGACTTCCACGACGCGCAGGTCGCGCAACCCAACTTCGTTCAGGCGCATACTCGTCGCCTCAAGAAGCCGTTCGCGGGTCGCTTGGCCCCGACGACCGAGAAGCCGACCATCGAGCGCTAGGGGATGTGAACTGCTCGGAGACATCGTCGGCAGGTTAGCGATTCCGTGCGATCCAGCGACTTCGAAGAAATGGACAGCCGTTAGCCAGCCGCATTTTCGCTTCGCATCGCGGAGCGTTGCTTTGACGAGCGACGATCTACGGCACGAGTCCGGCGTTCATATCGGTACCCAAATCCTCGTACTGCCTCGACTCGCACGGCGCCATCACCGAGCTTGCGGCGAAGTCGCATGATGCCGAACTTGACTCGTTCCGGCGCGACCCCGGAAGGGTCATTCCACGCCTCAGCGAGCAGTTCCTTGTTGCTCATCACCGAACCCAGACTCCGAAGGAGTGCACTGAGCAAGCGGTATTCCGTCGGCGTGAGGTCAACAGGCTCCTGGTTCACCGCGACCGAGCGGGCTCGAAAGTCCACACAAATAAGTCCGTCGTCGAAGGTGTCGGCAGTAGCGGGTTGTGATGAGCGACGCACCATCGCATACACCTGCGCGAGGAGTTCAGACATGTCCGTTGCTCGGCTGAGCGCGACATCGGCGCCCGCCCTCAGATGTTCAACCCGGTCTTCACAGTGCGGACTCGAGGTATACGCCAGGATCGGCGCGGAGGTCATCGCCCGTGCACGTTCCAAAATGCGTTTTGGATCGAAGGACTTCGAGATCGGATCAACAATGATCAACTGCAATTCGGAAGTCCGAAGCGCAGACAGCCCTTGTACGGCGTCCTCAGCGAGGATCACCTCAAAGCCCGATTCGCGGAGTGCCACACCTGTAGCGATGGCCGCTGCACGGTTTTCGTCAATGACGAGAACGGTTGTTGTATCCATCCTGGGTTGTATCGGACGGATATCGCGCCAACCTGAGCAGCATTTTGAAATTATTGTGCAGATGACGTCGCATCCGGTTGGAGCCCAATTTGCTGATACTTCCTCGCTCGGCTCAACACGAGGTTCGCGTAGTCATCCGAATTGTTGTACCGCTTGAATGCTGCTCGAAGGGCGTCATCAGTTTGTAACCCGCCGGCGGGAGCCCGCTGACAAAGGAGTTTCGCCGCCGCGAGGGTCGCGTCATAGACATTCTGTGGATCGCGCACCCGGTCCCCGTTGCCGTCGCTCCCCAGCGACATCCATGTCGAGGTAATGAACTGCATCGGCCCGAGCGCGTGATCGAATATCGGATCACCGCTGAGCGCGCCCGCATCTGGGGACGGGATCGGGATCGTGTTGCCACCAACTCCGGTGCCATCCAGTGCCGCCCCTATGATCGGCGGACTGACATGTCCCCGAGCATCTGGGAACGAACCTCTGTACCGAGCGTGATTCGACTCGACCTTGCCAATCCCCGCAAGGGCCCACCATGGGAGCTGACATTTCGCGAGGGTGAACGCAGCGGCGCGTTCCGCTCGGAGGTATGCGTCCAGCGTGACGAGCGGGATGTCAAGCGACGAAATGATCGTCGATGAAACCGACGCACGCATGCGCTTCTCCGCTGCGGCGTTCACTGCGAGGGTCTGGTTCCATTGTTCAGTCAGTTTCGCTTGCTCATCCGAAAGCTGGACAAGTTCTGCTTCACGCTTCGCTTCCTCTTCTATCGCCCGCTCTTTTGCGTGGAGCGCGCCGAGATAGGACTCGTTCGCATTCTTTGCAGCAGCAGAAAAGAAATGCTGCGACTCCTCCTGCTCTCGTTCGGCTGTTGCATGCATCGACAGTGTCGGTTGCGTGCCGTAGTTCATGTACAGCGCAGCGATGGCCTCTTCACGCGCCGCCCTCCAGCGGTCTTGATCGCTCTGGGCTCGCCGCTGAATCTCTTCGAGCGCCCCAATGCGGTCGTTGACGCGCGCCACGCGTCGGGAAACGTCGGTTGCATGCGTTAGTAGCTCGGCAGCCTGCGCCTGCCCCTTCGTCAAGTCCGCTTGAGCGCGAGTGAACGTGCCTGCCTTGACGCCGAGGCCAATGACTCGCTGGTCAAGACCAACGATGCTGTCACCAGCAAAAGAGGGGACGACTCCCGCGTCCTCAGAAGCATTTGGCATTGCCGCGAGCGTCACGAATATCGGAAGCAGCCCAACCGCGATCCCAATCCTCGGTCGCCACGACCCCAGTCCCTTGAATGACACGATCTTCCATGCTACGGGGCAGCTCGCAGCAAATGAGTCACCCTCCCGGTTCATCGAAGGATCGAAACCATCGCTGCTCGCCGAAACGTCAGGAGTTTTGGGGCACCGAAGGGGCAGCGGCATGTTCGGCGACCGCACCCCCAGCGAGCGCCGCCTTTGCTCCCATGACCGAGTACCGCCCGGCAAACGCGAATACCCCCGCGCCGTCGGACTCAACGATGGATCCATTGAGCCATTGGGCCTCCGGCCGGCACAGAAGTGCGATCGCCTCGGCGGCCTGAGCTGGCGTTACCGCTTGTTTCATCGGATGCGTTTCTCGTTCAGCATCGATTGCCATGTCGTAGAACGGCCCGAGCATCATTTTGATGCTGTCGCCATCCATCCAGCCGGGCGAGATCCCGATGGTGGTGATGTTTTCACCGGCGAGTTCACATCCGAAGTACTTGACCATCGATTCCATCGCTGCCTTTGCCGCTGCCAGCAACCCATGGCCGGGAATCCAGGTGCGTGTATCGGCGCCACTCACGGCCACGATCCGCCCGCCACCGTTGAGACGCATCAACGGGATCGCCCCGAGTACGAGCTGATGGAATCCGAACACCGAGATCGCAAACGTACGCTCGAGATGAGATCGTTTCGCTTCGATCAGCGGACGAAAGCTCGTCGCTGCGGCGTTGGCCACCAACACGTCGAGTCCGCGATCGAGATCGCTGATCGCAGCGAAACAGGAGTCAATCGAAGCAGTGTCTTCAAGATCCAATTCGATGATGTGAACCTGTGCGCCACGGACACGACATTCCTGCGCGACGGCTTCGGCCTCGACCGCTTTCGAGCGGTACGTCACAACTAGGTCGTACCCATCGGCGACCAACTGGATCGCGGTGGCCGCGCCGAGGCCGCGCGAGCTACCCGTGACAAGAGCGAGTGGACGCGCTCGCACGTCGGTTTGGCTCACTTCGCCCACGTCGCCGCACCGACAAGGCTCGAAGCAATCGCATCAGCGTGAGCTTCACCGCTACCGAATTGAGTTTCAAGGACCCATGCCCGCTTGAGATACAGGTGCACATCGACTTCCCAGGTGAATCCCATCCCGCCGTGCACTTGGGTTGCCGCGCGCCCGTTGAGAACCGCCGCTTCGCCGCCCAGCAGTTTCGCGGTACTGATGGCTCGCACCGGATCGCCTTCGCCCACTTCATCCATGATCACCGCAGCGGTGTGCACCGCGTTCCGCGCCATTTCCACACGAACGGCCATGTCCGCGCAGATGTGTTTGATCGCCTGGAAGCTCGCAATCGGACGATCAAACTGTCGCCGATCCATCGCGTAGGCAACGGACATGTCCGTACACCGCCGTGCCAGTCCGACCCCGAATGCGGCCGAGGCCAGTGCCCCACCCAATTCGAGTGAGCGCGCCGCCGAGCCGCTACCAATTTGATCGCCACGTGTGAGCTGCGCGGCGAGTCCGACTGGAGTCAATGGATCGAGCGGCCATGTTGATGGAATCGTGTTCGGAACCGCCGTTCGGAATATGCCCTCGCCATCGACGACGAGCAGCGCGTCGAGATTCTCGGGAAACTCCACAACCGTCGGCTCGTCATCGGTCGGCCACGCGATGCCCCCCACAATGACCGAACCATCCGCGGCGCCATCGACAATCCCTGCGGCCAAGAGCGACCACACGAGCGGCCCCGGCACACACGCCGCCCCAAGTTCTTCA
>JBARPG010000112.1:0-13101 GCA_049642885.1 Acidimicrobiia bacterium
CCTCCTGTACGAGACCTCACGGAATTCCCTCGAAGGCTCGACGAGTATGGCCTTTCGCAACGCCGTCAAGATCATGGACATCCAAGGAGAACTTGGGATCAATGTCGAGAGGAACTGGCAGCGCTCGATTCTTGGGCAGCACTGGCTCGTTGAATTCGCGAACTACTTCTATGGCAGCTTGTGGGTCGTTGGCACCGTGGTCGCCCTGATCTGGCTGTATCACGCCCGTCCTGATGCGTACCCACGATGGAGAACGACCTTGATGGTCGCAACGGGTGTGGCTCTCCTCGGCTTCTATGTGTTTCCGCTTATGCCGCCAAGGTTGCTTGACTCACTTGGACACGGCAAGCACTACGGCTTCGTTGACACTCTGCGACGGTGGCCACCGTTCTGGGCCATCACTGCAGATCGCGCACAAGGAATTTCGAATCGCTTCGCTGCGATGCCATCGATGCACTGCGGATGGGCACTTTGGGTGACATGCGCGGTTGCTCCACGCGTTCGACATCTCTGGATCAAGATCGCAGTACTGCTGTTTACGCCGATGACGGTGTGGGTTGTGGTGGTCACTGGCAACCACTACCTCCTCGACGCCGTCGGCGGCTATCTTGCCGTCGGATTCGGTTACACCGTCGCGGTACTCGTGTCTCCGCCGCCGCTCCCACGTCGCTCGGATGCTTCCGTATATGCGTCCACGTTGATCTGAACCACGCGGTCCCAATTGACAATTGGCCGCACGCGGCGATTGTGCTTTGCGATACGCGCCCGCCGCGGCGCATCATTTGCAAGTCGCGCCATTGCAGTGGCCATTTCGCGATCCGACTGAACGAGAACACCTTCTTTGTCGTTCGCGATGAATTCGCAGATCCCAGCGCGGCGTTTTGCAATAACCGGAAGCCCGGCGGTTCGCGCCTCGAGCGCAGCGATACCAAAGCTCTCCATGTTCCCGGGTGCCACGAACACATCTGACCGCGCGTACACCTCCAGGATTTTGTCTTGTTCGAGACGACCCAACAACTCGACGTGGTGCTCGAGCTTGTGCTTACGAATCATCCACTCCACACGTGCTCGCTGAGCTCCATCGCCGATGATCACGAGCTTCGCTGGTGCATTCATGTGAGCGAGGCCTTTCGCAAACATCCGAATGAGCGGAACGGGCCGCTTTCGACGTGCGAGGCGCATCACACTGACAAACGTTACGGGCTCGTGCGGAGCTGGTGTCACGACCCACTGCTGTGGGTCGATCCCATTGGGAATGATGCGCACGCCTGAGTGGCGAGATGCGGGCATCACCGAGCGAAGCTCAGACGCCGCCACTTCGGAAACGCCGGAAAAAACCACGGGCCAACTACTCCAGTGGAAGATTCGATCGAATGCTGCGAAGACCGTGTCGGCTTTCGACCAGATGCAGTGCGAGGTCACCACCGCAGGGAGCCCGAGTGACTGCGCGTGATATGTCGCCGCGAATGCGAATGGCGAGACGACACCGCTGTGTGCGTGCACGACATCAAATCGACCGTCGCGAAGCGCGGCCCGAAGGGCGCGGAAGGTCTTCGGTGATGCAGGAATACGCCACGGCAGCATGGATGCATCGAGACGAGTGACCGCAATCCCGTCAACGACTGCGTCGCCTGGCGTGGGCGTGATCACCTCGGGATCATGGCCCGCGGCTTTGAGGTGCGCTGCGAGCTGCGCTACCTGCATCTCAATCCCACCGACCTGTGGGAGGTAACAGTCGGTCACGAGCGCGATCCGCATCGGCTGAGGTTACTGCCACGTTCGAGCATTGCCCCTCAAGGAACGGCAACAATGGCCCGGTGAGTCTTACCGCAGTGTTCATCCACGCTCATCCGGATGATGAAGCAATTCTCACTTCGGGCACGATGGCGCGTGCACACGCATCTGGAATTCGGACCGTGCTCATGATGTGCACGGATGGGGCTGCTGGCATCACTGACGAGACACTCCTCGCAGATGGTCAGGATCTCAGCGATCTTCGCCGAGCGGAGCTTGAGGCCTCTGCCGAGGTGCTCCACGTCGACGAGGTCATTTGGCTCGGTTTCGAGGATTCCGGGCTCGACGGTATGGCATCCCCGAATGGATTCGCATCATGTGCACGTTCCACGGTTTCCGCGGTCATCGCTGATTCGCTCTCTGCACTGCACCCTGATTTGGTGACGGTCTATGACCGACACGGCGGATATGGCCACCCGGACCATGTTCGGGTACATGAGGCGGGTCATGCTGCCGTGCGCGAGGCGGGCCTTTCATGCGAGGTGTGGGAATCGACGGTTGATCGTGATTTCCTTCGCGAGAGCGCAACGCTCGCAACGCAACTCGGCGTTCCCGTTGCTCCAGATTTCGTCGAGTGGATTGGTGCCGAAGATCACTTCTTGGCACGTGGTGAGATCGACATTCGCGTGGACGTGAATGCGTACTTGGCGCAGCGGCGCGCATCACTTCTGGCACATCACTCCCAGGGCGCGAGCCCGGACGGTTCGAGTCGGATGTTGTCAATTGCCGCAGCGCTTCCTGATGAAGTGTTCGGTCTCGCCTTCGGCGTCGAGTGGTACCGCCGCACTGGGGCGGCGGGGCCGGTCGAGGCGGTCTTGAGCGCATGACTGAGGCCGACACCGCTCCACCATCGCCGGAAATCCCGGGCCGGCCGCGCTCGAGATGGAAAGAGATCCTGGTCACCCTGATCGTCGTCGGTGCGATCTTCGCGTTCGCGTTTCCGAAGCTCGCCGGTAGTGGCTACGACAAGATCTGGGCACAACTCAAGACCCTCACGGCAAGCGAAGTGCTTCTGCTCTTCACGATCTGGATCGTCAATCTCCTGACGTATACACCTGTACTCGTCGCGTGCCTACCGGGGCTGACACATATGCAGGCGCTCACCTTGAACCTTTCTGGTTCCGCAGTGTCAAACACTGTTCCCTTCGGTGGCGCACTGGGAATCGGCACCACCTATTCCATGACTCGGTCCTGGGGTTTTCGGACCGCGCCCGTCACACGGTCCATTCTGATCAGCGGCATCTGGAACGTGTTTGCGAAACTGGGCTTGCCCGCGACAGCGCTGCTCTTTCTTGCAATACACGGTCGCGACAACGCCACCTTGATTGGCATGGCCACGTCGGGCGCTGTGACGCTCGCCGTCGCGGTCGTCATCTTTGCTTTGCTTCTCAAGACCGATCGCCTCGCGCGACGCATCGGTACCGTTGCGTCGTCCCTCGCTCACAAGGTTCGGCCTCACGCTGCGCCTGCACGCTGGGCCGATCGGGCGGTCGAGTTCCGGCATGAGAGCGCCTCGCTCATCAAACAAATATGGGTGCGCCTGAGTGTTTGGATGATTATTTACAACCTTGGGCAATTCGCGATCTTGCTCGTTGCGGTCCGCATGTTCGAGCCTTCGGTCTCGCGCCTGGGATGGACCGAGGTATTCGCCGCGTTCACCCTTGGGCGCCTGTTGACGACGATTCCGTTGACTCCGAGCGGTGTTGGCTTTGTCGAAACCGGACTGGCTGGAGCGCTGCGCCATTTCGGTGGACAGAGCGCCGCGTGCGCCGCAGCGGTGTTGGTGTACTCGTCATTCACGTACCTGCTCGAGATTCCTGCTGGAGCGTTCGGCTGGGCGACTTGGGCGTGGACAACACGCTGGCGCAAACCGGTGCCGCCGGCTTCCTCATCGTCACCGAGCACGCACCCGTGATGGGCTACTTGCCAGTGGTGCCAGTACCTGTGGTTTTTGTCGACACGGCGACAGAGCTTGACGATGTCGTGGTCGTCGTCGGGAGCGGGGCAGCCGTCGAGGCGCAGGTCCCCAACTTGAGAGCTGCTGCCTGAGCGTTTGCCTTATCGGCGAGGGTTCGGGCGTTCGTCACACGTTGGGTCACGTTGCCAGCGTCACCGCCGTCGAGTGCCGAACCGATGGCTTCGAGCTCTTTCAGTACCTTGTCCACGCTTTCAAGCCAGGCATCGATCTTCGGTCGCTGCCCTTTTGGCGCCGCGATCGCGCGAATCGCCGACACAGCGATGCGCTGTTCTTCAACGGTTCGTTCAATCCCGCGCGCAATTGACGCGGGGTCAGCAGCGCTCATCGCGGCGATTGCGTCGACGCGCGCGTTCGAATCGGTGCAGATCTTCCCCACCTTGCGCGAAAACTCGGTTGAGCTCGGACCATCATCCGGGACGCCGCATGCAACAAGTCCGAACGCGGCAATGCACAGGAGGACCATCGCACGCTTCGCGAACTGATGGCCACGAATAACGCCACGAGGCTGAATCGGCATACGTGCAGGGTACCTTCCCAGTAGCCTCCATCCTGTGCGTGAAGCCACCGCCTTTTGGCACGTCTCTCCGGAGCTGATCCGTTCAATCGACGAACATTTGGGTACCCCAATCGACAGTTACCTCAATGGGTCCCAGGTTTGGCTCGATGAGGGTATCGAGTATCGCTTGCATCCCGTCGCCGGATTCCGCACACCGGATGGGATCTCACACCACGATCTCTGGGACGAGGTGACCGCACCCACGACAACGATCGATCCATGCTCGCTTTGGGATGCGTTCGAAGCAATCCCATTAGAGCTCGGCGCCGACCCCGCCCGTCTCGCGGAACATGCGGGCGAATACGTCGGCATCAAACCAGATCGCTTTGGGCTCGTGCAGCGTGAGCTGATCAACGAGGAGTGGGAGCGCACCAACGGCGCCGTTTCGATTGGAGCACGCCTCCTCGAACAGCTCACCACCTAGCGCCACGGCGGGGTGCGCGGCGCGTCGAACTCGCAGGGTGGCGGGGTATCGCGATCAATGGCATCAAATGCAAATTGCATCCATCGATTCGCTCCCGCGAGCGGAGTGGGCATGGCGTCACGCGCGAAGAATCCGACTGCTCGGGTTTCGAGCGGATGCCCGTTGAGCTCTCCACCAATCGCCCGGCAGTGGAACACAATCGAATAGAGCGGCAGTCCCCCGAATCCGAGACGGAGACCATCGAGAACGGCGATGAGCGACACGACCTCGGCTTCGATCCCCGTCTCCTCCAGTACTTCCTTGAGGGCAATTTCTGACGGCGAGTACCCAACATCGGCCCATCCGACGGGGTACAGCCAGTACCCAGAATCTGCCCGCTGCGTTAAGAGCATTTCGCCACGATCGTTCGATACCACCGCGGCGACCGCAACCTTCGGCGTCACGTAGCCCCCAACACCGCTCCCGATGGTTCCGAGCCAGTCCTGGACAATTGTCGGGGTCGGTGCTTCATGGTGCGCAGCATGGTGAATGTCGCCAGCGACGTGCAGCACTTCCTCGAATCGTTCCCGCTCATACTGCGATTGCGTGAAACCCAGCCCCGTCCGGGCGATGCCCGACAACGTCTCGGCCCATCGCATCAAGTCCACTTGCGGTACCGAGATCTCACTCATGGGTGAATCGTACGGCGCAGCGCACAATCGTTGCCGTCAGTGACCGAGACCATACAAACTTGTAAGGCGAGCGAGCAGCGTCGCACGCAACGCTTCAATGGCATATCGGTCGCGGAGTTTCCCGAGGTCATCTCGCACATAGAACACGTCAACGACGCGCTCACCAAAGGTTGCGACCTTGACAACGTCGACGTGCAGTTCAAAGTCTGCGAAGACACGAGCAACTGCGGCCAACAGCCCCGGCACATCATCCGCGCTGACCTCGACCACGGTCGCGACTTGCGAGGCCTCTTGGTCGATGGTCACAACGACATCGCTCTGTCCTTTGTGATATCGCTCAACATGTTCCGCGACTGCGACTGCGGTATCGAAGGAGCCGTCGATCGCGGACATGATCCGACTGAATGCCTCCTGCTGCCCCCGCTCCGATGTCAACCGGTCGAACCGATCAACCCCGGAGAAGATTTCGAGCGCCATGCCATTGTCGGCGCTGTACCCACTCGCCGTCGCGATATCAAAACCAATACTTGCGAGTGCCCCTGCGCACGCGGCCAACAGCCCTCGCTGATCCGGTGCACTCACAATGCACTGCATGCGTCCGTCGTCATCCGTATCCCAGTGGACGTTGGGCGTTCGCTGCGCCAAGAGATCCGCATACTTCGTAAGGAGCGATCGACGATGCGCTCCGTCGGGTATACGACCGTCGAGCAACCACCCCTCGACACGGTGCGCGAGCGAGCGCATCAGCGCTTCTTTCGACTGGCTCCACGCTGCAGGACCGGTCGCCTTCGAATCAGCGAGCGTGAGCAACAACAAGATCCGTAGCCGGTGTGGATCCCCAACAATTGCGCCAACCTGTTCGATCGTGGTGGGATCATCCAAATCGCGCCGGACAGCGGTGTCTGCAAGCAAGAGGTGGTTTCGAACCAGAAAGCTCAGCGTGTTTCCAGTTGTTTCGCTGAGTCCCATGCGCGCGGCGAGGGAACGTGCGAGTTCTGCACCCAATACGGAGTGGTCATCGGGCCGACCTTTTGCGAGGTCATGCATCAGTGCACCGAGGAGCAGTAGGTCGCGATCTTCGTCGCGCAGCGGGTCGCCGAGATCCGCCTCGCTTCGGGCGAGTTCACTTGCTTCGGCAATTGTCTCAAGGAGGTGACGGTCGACCGTAAATCGATGGTACGCATTTCGCTGCGGAAGAGATCGGACATGATCCCACTCGGGCAGAAATCGTGTGAAGACTCCCGTATGGTCGAGCGCCTCAATGACGTCAACGGTTGACCGCCCCGCGTTCAGCAACCTCAAGAACAGCTCACGAACTCGGTCGCCCCAGATCGCGCAACGATCGGGGAGTTCGCTGAGGCGTTGAAGGGTTGCCCGCTCGAAGTTCAAGGACAATTCGGCCGCCGTCACAGCAGCTTCGAGAATCCCAACGACAGTGATCTCAGACGCGACGATCGCGACCGTTCCGTCCCGCACCACGACCTCGTCACTGACGCGACGGTCAGGAACGTTCGGAGCGGTACGACCCGACAATCGGTCGAAGACGTCTCTCGTAACCCATGACACGCGGCGAGCGGCATTGGCAATCTCTCGCATGAGCCCATCGGCCGTCAGGCCGAGTTGCGCGCCGACCGCATCCTGATCCTGAAGCGGTAAGAGATTGCTCTTTGATCCTGCGACTCGATGCAATGCGACGCGTGCGGTCTGGAGCGTTGCGCTCGCCTCCCCCAGCATGGCCACATCATCGGGAGTGATGAACCCAGAATCGACGAGGGAGTTGCGTCGTTGTGCCCGGAGGATCGCGTCAAACCATCTGAGGGCGTCGATGTCTCGAAGACCACCACCGCCGCCTTTCAGATCGGGTTCTAGCATCTCTGCGATCGCTGCCGCATCACGTCGATTCACTTGATCCCTGAGCTCGCCGATCAACGCGGGCGCACGACGACCGGCGACCTCGCGTACTCGCTGAAGTGCGCGCTGGGTCACGGTGGGGTCTCCGGCGACGTGGCGAAGATCGAGGCCTGCGGTCAACGTCTCAATGTCTTCTTCCGCTGAACGCGTGACGTCTTTGAGCGTACGTACGGCGTGCCCGAGCGGAATCCCTGCATCCCAAATCGGATACCAACAGGCGTTTGCAACGTCCGCGTCGATTGGCTTCTCGGATACCAGCCAAGCGTCGATGTCTGAACCTGGACACAGCGCTCCGCGCCCGTATGAACCGGTGGCGACGATCGCCACACCAGACATCTCGGCAATCGACGCCGGCCAGCTCGCATCGATCGCCGCAGTGAGCGCCGCGCCGAATGCTGGACCGCGAAGTGAGAGGTCCGCGACGATTCGGTCGCGTTCCTCTCGGAGCGAACCGTTCGTCAGAGCGCTTCACCGCCGGATTCACCGGTACGAATGCGTTGCACGTTCTCCACGGTCGTCACCCACACTTTTCCGTCACCGATCTTGCCGGTGCGCGCCGTTGCGACGATCACATCGACAATGCCATCGGCTTCGTTATCTTCCGCCAAAATCTCGATCCGGGACTTCGGCACGAAATCGATTTGATATTCGGCACCGCGATATACCTCGGTATGTCCACGCTGGCGGCCATACCCCTGGATTTCCGAAACGGTCATCCCCGCGACACCATGGGCTTTCAGTGCCTCGTTGACCTCGTCAAGTTTGAATGGCTTGATGATGGCAGTAATGAGTTTCATACGTTTTCTCCTGTCGCGTACAACATCAAACTCGATCGAGGGAGTAACCAGATTCCGAGTGCAACGCCTGGTCAAGGCCCGCGTTTTCCTGTTCATCCGTCACTCGCAGACCACCCGGTAGGAACTTCTTCAGCACGATACAGATGATGGCAGTGATCACGGCCGAATATGCAAGCGTCCCTGCAGATGCAATCGCCTGCTTCCCCAAAAGAGTTGCTCCTCCACCGCTGAGGATGCCGTCCGCGCCAGCAGAGTTCACCGCCTTCTCGGCGAAGACTCCAACAAGGATTGCTCCGGCGAGTCCGCCGACGAGATGCACCCCAATGACGTCAAGGCTGTCATCGAATCCGAACTTGAATTTCAGACTCACGGCAAAGAAGCACGCAACGCCTGCAATCAGGCCGATGTAGATCGGCGACATACCTTGCACGTAACCAGCGCACGGCGTGATCGCAACCAGACCCGCGACGGCACCCGACGCTGCTCCCAGCGTTGTGGCGTGGCCCTGCTTCCATTTCTCAACCGCAAGCCAACTCAACATTGCAGCGGCGGCGGCGAGGTGGGTATTCATGAATGCTTGGGCAGCGAGGCCGTTCGCTGCGAGTGAGGATCCGGCGTTGAAACCGAACCAACCAAACCAGAGAATGCCCGTACCAATGAGAGTAAGCGTCAAGTTGTGAGGCGGCATCGGCGTCTTCGGCCAGCCGCGCCGCTTGCCGAGGAAGATTGTGACGACCAGTGCAGCGATGCCGGCGTTGATGTGCACGACGGTGCCACCCGCGAAATCGAGCGCCCCGAGTTTGAACAACCAACCGCTTGGCGCCCACACCCAGTGAGCGACCGGCGAGTACACCAGCAGCGACCAGAGTCCGAGGAACCAGACCCACGCGGCGAAGCGCATGCGATCCGCGATCGCGCCAGTAATCAACGCTGGCGTGATGACGGCAAACGTCATTTGGAAAATGACAAATACGAGGGGCGGGATCGTGAGCGCCAAACCCGGCGGCGCGGTGGTGAGCGTGTCGTTGAGACCCAGAAAGTCAAGGTTCCCGAAAAAGCCGTTCGTCCCACCGAAGGCCAGCGAATATCCGAGCACTGCCCAGAGCACGCTGATGAGCCCGAGAGAAAAGAAGTTCTGCATAAGCATGGCGAGCACATTCTTTGTGCGCACCATTCCGCCATAAAAGAGTGCAAGACCTGGGGTCATGAACATGACAAGTGCTGATGCGACGAGCACCCAGACCGTGTCCGCAGCGACAATGTTCTTCGGGTCGATAATCACAGAACCTCCTCCAAGCCCGGATCAGTCTTGTCGCGCCTGGCGCGCGCGTGCGAGTAGAGGTCGCCGGTTTTGTTTCGGGAATGTGAATTCGCTGGGCCGCTAGGGGCGATCTGCGATACGAGCAATCACCGCGACACTCCAAACGTTGTCCACGTGCGACACAGTTTGGCCTGGTTCGACCTTCGGTTGAAATCCCCAACGAAATGACACCACGACATACTGAGCTCCCCGAAGCTCTCCTGTATTGAACGTGACTGCATAGCCTGTCCCGGCTCGCACTAGGTCGCATTCCGTCGATTTCGCAGGGCACTCAATATCCAGAATCGGAGCAGAAGTCGGCACCCCGGTGGTCGGGTCGACTTGAGAAAAGGCTTTTAGACGCGCAGTCATCGGGGCACTCCGCGAGTTTGCATGAACGCGAAGGCGACGAAGCGATTTCCGCGACACCACTGGAGCATCTTTCCAGTCGATGGTCGGCACCTGAACGTTCGTGCCATTCCAGTCCGTCTTGATGACGGTCGGTAAAAGATCGCTCTCTGATTCCAGCGTGAGCTTCGGAGCTGTCTTCCCGAGGGTGCTCTGTTCGACTAACAGGCCCCAGGCGGCATGATGCTCACTGGTTCCGCTGCATGAAACCCCCGCTGCCAGTGCGGCGAGAACTGCTGCCGCACCCCACTTCATCCGGCGTGCGCCTAGCGTTCAGGCGGGTCGCATGGGAGCACGACCGAGTTGGAGGTTTGTGTCCGGACGCCCCAAAGGGAAGTTCCGCCATCGCTGACGACCCAGCCATTCGCGACGGTCTTGAAGTTGTGCTTGTCGCGGCCCTGGCAGCCCCACTGAGCGAATTCGGCGTGGACTGCGACGTTCGTGTCACTGGTCTCGTTACGGTTGAGTTCGTCCCAGTCGATCCATGTTTCGTATTCGAGCACCGTGAGAACGCCGATTTCATCCGCCACGAAGGCGCACTCAATCGTGGCACCCGAGACGATTGCCCGGTCACCATTCCAGGCCCAACCCTCGAATGGAATATCCACCTCAAGGTGACACATATTCCCGGCGTTGGAGGTGGGATCTGGGCCTGGGCACGTGCCTCCACAGCCTGACGCAAACGCCGTCATTACGAGTGACATCACGACATTTCTACCGCGCATCTGGACCCACCTTTTCCATTAATTGTTGCAAACTAATCCGCATCAGCTCGACGGCGAAACTCTATGAGCTGCAGCCACCGTGAGCAACTGGAATGGGACGATCCCGTCAATTGCGCAACTTTCAGAGGATTCCGGCACCGCAAGTTGCAGGCGGACACGACGGTGGCCGCCCCGAAGGACGGCCACACGCACAGGATTCTGAGAGGTTGGAGACTAGAAGTCGCCCATACCGCCCATGCCACCGTCGGGCATCGCTGGCATCTTGGACTCTTCCGGCTTGTCCGCAACGACCGCTTCGGTGGTCAGGAACAGTGCCGCGATCGAAGCTGCGTTCTGCAGTGCCGATCGGGTCACCTTGGCAGCGTCGATGACTCCGGCTTTCACCAGGTCTTCGTACACGCCGGTAGCAGCGTTGAGTCCGTTGGAACCCTTGAGGTTCTTCACCTTCTCAACAATCACGCCACCTTCCATACCGGCGTTGATGGCGATCTGCTTGACAGGCTCTTCGAGCGCACGAGCGACCAAACGGGCGCCAGTTGCTTCATCGCCGGTGAGGCCTTCCGCCATCGTGAGTACCTTGGCTTGGGCACGCAACAATGCGACACCGCCGCCAGGCACAACGCCCTCTTCAACCGCAGCCTTGGTGGTCTGCACTGCATCTTCGATGCGGTGCTTGCGCTCTTTGAGTTCAACCTCAGTTGCGGCCCCAACCTTGATGATCGCAACGCCACCCGACAACTTGGCGAGACGCTCTTGGAGCTTCTCACGGTCGTAGTCAGAGTCGGTGTTGTCGATTTCCGCACGGATCTGGTTGATACGTCCTTGAACGTCAGACTTCTTGCCAACACCTTCGACCACGGTGGTTTCGTCCTTGGTGATGACGACCTTGCGTGCACGACCCAGCATTTCGAGTCCGACACCATCGAGCTTCAGACCGACCTCTTCTGAGATGACCTGGCCACCCGTAAGGATCGCAATGTCCTGCAACATGGCCTTGCGACGCTCACCAAAACCAGGAGCCTTGACGGCAGCCGACTTGAAGGTTCCACGGATCTTGTTCACCACGATGGTGGCGAGGGCTTCGCCTTCGAGGTCTTCAGCGACGATCATCAACGGACGACCGGTCTGCATGACCTTTTCGAGCACGGGAAGGAGGTCCTTCACGGCGGAGATCTTCGAGGACACGAGCAAGATGTATGGGTCGTCGAGGACGGCTTCCATTCGCTCGGGGTCGGTCACGAAGTACGGGGAGATGTAGCCCTTGTCGAAGCGCATACCTTCAACGAGGTCGAGTTCGATCCCGAAGGTCTGTGATTCTTCAACGGTGATGACGCCGTCTTTGCCGACCTTCTCAAGTGCTTCGGCAATCTTTCCACCGATTTCCTTGTCTGCAGCCGAAATGGAAGCGACGTTTGCAATGGCGTTCGGGTCGGTGTCGACCTTCTTGGCCTGCGAATGAATCGACTCCACTGCAGTCTTGACGGCCGCTTCGATTCCCGTCTTGAGGGTCATCGGGTTCGCACCAGCGGCGACGTTGCGAAGACCTTCGCGCACCATTGCCCATGCGAGCACCGTTGCGGTGGTCGTACCGTCACCAGCAACGTCATCGGTCTTCTTGGCGACCTCTTTGACGAGCTCGGCACCGATCTTCTCGAATGGGTCTTCGAGGTCGATCTCCTTGGCGATGGACACACCGTCGTTGGTGATCGTGGGGGCGCCCCACTTCTTTTCGAGCACGACGTTGCGGCCCTTTGGTCCAAGCGTGACGCGCACGGCGTCCGCAAGCTTGTTCATGCCGGCCTCGAGTGACCGGCGGGCGTTCTCGCTAAATGCGATCTGCTTGGGCATCGTTTTCCCTTCACTGCAATTTCGAATGTCGATTGATCAACTCGCTGCGCCGAATGCGCAAAGCATTTGAAGTAGCGGTTAGCACTCGGGGGGCCTGAGTGCTAACCGCCATGTTGGCACTCTCAAGGGCCGAGTGCAAGCCGCGGCTCAGCCTGTGACCGTGAAGTCCGCGGCCATTCCCTCTGCTGCGTGGACATATCGCTTCGGCGAAGTGCTGCCATCGGGGAGTTTTTCGCCCTTTTCGTTGACGAGGTTGCAAAACAGCACGTAGTCGCCCTTGGCGAGTTTGAACTCACCATTGCATTCGGTTCCTGGTTGAAGGCCTTCGAGTTCACCAATGAGCGCGTTCTTGCCGAGTACCGCCTCGTCCACCGGTTCGTCGCCGATCTCTAAACCAGATACTGAGCCTTTTGCGATGACGAGCTCATGGGCTAAGGCACCTGCGTTTCGGACCACCAAATTGATATGTCCCGCCCGAGCGCTTGGCGGCGAACTCACGGTCCATTCGTTGACGGTCACGACGGTCGCAGCGCTATCGGTCTCCGCGTCCTCGATGTCGACGCAGGTCGAGGAAACTCGCACGGCGGCATGAGCGGAATGCATGGATTCCTCATCGCCTTCTACGACGAGTTTCGCCTTCTTCCCATTGAGCTTCCCGCAAATCAGCGTGTAGGTGCCCGGGGCCAAAC
>JBARPG010000113.1:0-5960 GCA_049642885.1 Acidimicrobiia bacterium
TTCGAGTCACCGGTTCGGGCTTGGGGTGTCCAACCTGGCCGAGTTGTGAGAAAGGGTCCCTCACGCCGACCAGCGCATCCGACGGCCACGCCATCATCGAATTCGTGAATCGAATGTTCACCGGCCTGATCGCAATTGCAACGATCGGTGCCGTGCTCGCCGCATGGTTTCGTGTGCCAAAGCGTAAGGATCTCCTGTGGTGGTCCGGCATCGTCGCTGCCTTCATTCCGCTCCAGGCGATTGTCGGTGGGGTGACGGTTCGTGTGAAGTTGAACCCAGCGGCGGTCGCAACACACTTTCTGCTTTCCGTCCCGATCGCAGGAGCTGCACTCATCCTTTGGCGGAGGGCCGCTTTCGAGCACGACACACAACTCGAAGATGCCCGTGTTCAGTGGCCGAGTTCGGATACGAGATCGCGACGCGTGTGGTTGTCGAGGCTCATCGTCGCCCTTGCATTTGCCGTGCACGTGGCTGGCACGGCTGTGACCGGTACAGGGCCCCACGGCGGCGACCCGAAGGTCGAACGATTCGGATTCTCGGCTCTCGCCGCGGTTCGCGTGCACGGTGTTCTGGTTTGGACCTTGCTGGCATGCGTGGTTGCATTCGCTCTGCTCGGACGCAATGACCAGAACGCTTCGATCTTTCGAGGGACCTACCGGCTTGTGGCCGCGGTCGTCCTGCAAGGGGCCATCGGGTATATCCAATGGTGGCGGGGGATACCAGCGGGCCTTGTGTTGATTCACGTCGGTGTCGCAGTGCTCGTGTGGTTGGCCGCTGTCGATCTCGCGTGGCGCACGCAATTCAACGTTCGTTCCCGTTCGGTCGAAAGCCCAACGGTTGCATGATCGTTCACCTGATTGACGGCACCTACGAGCTGTTTCGTCACTTCTTCGGCGCCCCTCCGCGCCAGGACTCCAACGGGAGAGAAGTAGGCGCTGTCGTCGGTGCCGTTCGTTCATTATTCGACCTCGTCGCGCCTGGCGCTCATATCGGCATCGCGACCGACCATGTCATCGAATCATTTCGAAACGATATGTATCCCGGGTACAAGACCGGGGACGGCATCGATCCGGTATTGCTCGCGCAGTTTCCGATCTTTGAGGCCGCGCTAGAAGCCTGTGGTTTCGCGCTCTGGCCGATGACGAAATATGAAGCCGACGACGCACTTGCAAGCGCGGCGGCGCTCGCCGTAGAGACGGGTGCCACCGAGGTGCGGATCTACACGCCCGATAAGGACCTCTCCCAGTGCGTGGGTGGGGTCGTGGTTCAGGTTGACCGACGGAAACGGGAGACCATCGACACCGAGGCGGTGCAGGCGAAGTTCGGCGTGCTGCCCGAATCGATACCTGACTATCTCGGTCTTGTCGGCGACAGCGCCGACGGATTTCCGGGCCTTCCCGGGTGGGGAGCAAAATCGGCTGGTGTCGTACTGGCCGCATATCACCATCTCGAAAACATTCCAGCCGACGCGGACGCTTGGACGATTCAGGTTCGGGGAGCAACCAAGCTCGCCGCGACCCTCCAAGCACAATTCGAAGACGCTGTGCTCTTTCGCGATCTCGCCACCCTGCGTACCGACGCTCCTGTTGGTCAGCCCGAGGACTGGGTGTGGAATCCCTCACGGCCGAGCGTCGAAGCGTGGGCCGAGTCGGCTGGAGTGAACGGCGTGCTCACTAAGGTGCGTTGGACATGAATGACGTCAACCCTTTCACCGCAGCGATCGTCGTCGAGGGCCTGTCGAAGAGCTACGGCGGGCGGGCCGCCGTCAATAATTTGAGTTTCGAAGTACAAACCGGTGAGATCCTCGGCATGCTCGGCCCGAATGGCGCCGGAAAAACCACCACCATCGAAATTCTCGAGGGCTATCGGAAACTCGACGCCGGAACGGTTCGGGTACTCGGGCACGATCCGGAACGTGCCCCACTGGCGCTCAGACGCAACATCGGAGTCATGCTCCAAGACGGGGGAGTCTCACCCAGTTCGCGTGTTGGCGATCTGTTGTCCCTCTACCACGCGTTCTATCCCGATGGGATGCCACTCGCTGAGGCATTGCAGCTCTCGGGTCTCGCCGAGAACCCGCGCCAGTACGTACGCCGCCTCTCGGGCGGTCAACGCCAACGCCTCTCACTCGTACTTGCGCTCATGGGCAGGCCGAAGGTGCTCTTTCTCGACGAACCAACCGCGGGCATGGATCCGCATGTGCGAGATGAAACGCTTGACCTTGTGCGTGCGGCAGCCGCCGGGGGAGCTGCCGTCATCATTTCGACGCACCTCCTCGATGAGGCGGAAGCGATCTGTGACCGAATTCTCATCATGGATCGTGGACGCCGCATCGCGATCGATACCCCTGAGGCTCTGGTGCGCGCCGGCGAAGGCCGGCACATTCATGTGCGGACTCGCCAGCCGGTTGACGCGGCACGCCTTGCGGCGACACTCGGTGTACCGATTGCGGCGATAACGCTGCACGATGATCGTGATGTGCTCATTGCTACGCAGCCGACGAGTGAGCGCATCATGCACCTCATGAGCTTTCTCGTCAGCGAGCACATCGAGGTGCTCTCGATCGAGACTGGATCACGCCGCCTCGAAGACGTCTTCCTCGAACTCACCGGCGGCGCGTGAAATGAAAGCGGCACGTGCCTATGCCTGGAGCGAGTTTCGCTCGACGATCAGTCGCGGGGAAGGACTCCTCGTCACCTTTGTCATCCCAATCGGGGTTCTGGTGTTCTTCAGCCAGTTTCGGGCCGCTGGTTTGAAGAAGCGCCCGATTAGCTACTTACTTCCCGGAACGATTGCACTCGCGCTCATCGCCGCCGCTTTCGTGTCGCTCTCCATTGCGACCGCGTTTGAACGACGGTACGGAGTCTTGAAACGTCTGGGTGCAACACCGCTCGGCCGATCCGGTGTCGTGCTGGGCAAGATTGCCGCAACAGTCGCAATCCTCTTGGTACAGATCACCGTGCAAGTCGGCGTCGGTGCATGGCTTGGTTGGAGCTGGCACGGGAACCTCGCCGAAGTGCTCGTGGTTCTTGTGCTCGGGACACTGGCATTCGGCAGCCTCGGGTTGTGGATGGCCGGGACGATCCGTGCTGAAGGAACACTCGCATTATCGAACTTGGGGTTTCTGGTTGCCCTGCTGTTCGGAGGGATCGCATATCCCGTCGCGGACCTTCCCCGTGTGATTCAGCGAGTGACGGAGTTTCTGCCCGCGGCGCCGCTCACCGACGGTTTACGAGCGGGAATGAACGGCAAGGCCCTCGATTGGTCAGGAGTTGCCGTACTTGCAGGGTGGGCGTGTATCGCCATGTTCGCTGCAGTAACGCGCTTTCGTTGGGAGGAATAATCCCGCCGAGGCGCCTAAGACTTCAATGCCTCGTCGAGACGCCCGGTAGTCGTTAGGCCGAAGACTTGGGTATGAACGACGTGCTTCGCGTCGATGAACACCGCAACCGGGATCCCTCGAATGCCGTAGCTGCGAGCGATCGTCTTGTCCGTATCTTGGACGAGAGCCCACGGGATTGCCTGGTCGCGTGCGAAACGGCGTGAATCGCTGAGGGCGTCGTCATACGCGATTCCGATGACCTCGAAATCTGAGCGGGAGGTCTTTGCGTAATGCTCCTTCAGCACTTCAGTTTCTTCAGCGCAGGGGAGGCACCAGCTCGCCCAAAACGTGATGACGATTCGGCGCGCGTGAACATCACTCAGGCGAATTGACTTCGTGCCATCAAGGCTTAATCCTGTGAAATCGGGCACCCGCTCACCGACCACAATCCCCGTCGCGGTTCCCTCATTTGCGGCGGATCGCGTTGTCGCCTTCTCTCCGCACGCGGAGAAGAGGAACACAACGGCTGCACACACGAATGCGCCGGCTTTACGCATGAACCAGAACGTCCACAAGCATGGCTACGAACAGTAAGGACAAATACGTATTTGACAACGTGAAGAACTTCATTGCTCGGTCTGAATGACCACGAAGTCGCAATGCGGCGGCAAGGAACATCACTCCGAGGATTCCGGCCGAGATCGCATAGATCGCGCTGAGATGTCTTGCGGGCACAAGTGCGAGCGAAACTGCGACGGTCAATGCCGTGTACACAATGATTTGTGTGATGGTCGGATCGACTCCGCGAATCACGGGCATCATGGGCGTGGAGGCTCGTGCATAGTCGTCACGGTGATGGATTGCGAGGGCCCAGAAGTGCGCGGGCGTCCACTGGAAGATGATCAGGAACATCACAATTGCGGGCCAATGAACGGCGTTTTCGACGGCTGCCCAACCGACGAGAACCGGGATTGCTCCCGCAGCGCCGCCGATCACAATGTTCTGAACGGTTCGCGGCTTCAGCCACATCGTGTAGATGAACACGTAGAAGAGCGTGGCCGCCATTGTGAGAACTGCCGCTAAGAGGTTCGCGAAACGCCACAGCAATACGAAGGCAATGACATTGAGGATGATTCCGAATGCCAGTGCCGCCCCCGGACGAATGATTCCCGTTGCGACGGGGCGTTCAGCGGTTCTGTGCATGAGTTGGTCGCGTTCCCACTCGTACGCGGAATTGATCGTGTTTGCCCCGCCCGCGGCGAGCGTGCCACCTGCCAATACGCCGAGCACGAGGCCAATCGAGGGCATGCGGCCCGCGGCGAGCACGATCGCGGGAACGGTTGTTATGAGGAGGAGTTCCACCACTCGCGGCTTGGTGAGCGTGACATAAGCCCGAACGCGCTGCAGAACGGTCACAGCACCGGGAGCGTTTTCCATATCGGGTCAGGGTACTGGCACTTCGCCAGGGGCTCCGAAGCGGCTCATCACTCTGAGCCCCCCTAACCTGCCGACGTGCCAGACACCAACGACCGACATGCAGTGCGCATGACTGCCGATCGGCTGCTCCTCGTGCCGAGCAAAGATCATGCAGACCGAAAATCGCGAGCTGGCATTCTCATTCCAGCGACCGCCCAAACCGATCGTCGGCTCACGTGGGCCGAAGTCGTCGGCGTGGGACCGACCGTGCGCAACGTCGAAGTTGGCGACCAGGTGCTGTTCGTTCCCGATGCGGGATTTGAAGTTGATATTCGCGGCGAGGAATACGTCATCTTGCGCGAGCGAGACGTGCAAGCGGTGGCTTCGGTGCGTGCCGAAGGCAATACGGGCCTATCCCTGTGAGGATGTGTTCGTGAGCGAACGCGATTTTCTCGACACCACCAGCATCGTGACCGGCGGCACGCGAGGCATTGGTCGTGCCATTGCACTCGAGCTCGCTCGGCGCGGGTCGAATCTCGTAATCGTTGCTCGGAAGGCCGATGAACTGGCGCTCATTACCCAGGAGCTCGCACAGTTCAACGTCGGTGTATTGACCGTGTGCGGCTCCATGGGTGATCTTGATTTCGTCCGCACCATTTCTGAACAGGTCGTCGCACATTTCGGACGCATCGACGTGGTGATCAACAATGCAGCGACAAATCCGCCCGGCGCGTTTGGGCCGATCGTTGAGACAGAGGCTGGAGCAGTTCGCAAACTCCTCGAAGTGAACCTTGAAGGTCCCTTGGAACTGATTCGGGGGGCATGGTCGGCCTCGATGAAAGAACATGGCGGTGCCATCGTGAATGTGGCATCGGTTGGAGGCATACAACCTGCACCGTTCCTTGGTGCCTACAACGTTTCAAAAGCAGCATTGATCTATCTCACTCGACAACTCGCTGGTGAAGTTGCACCGCATGTGCGGGTTAACGCGATCGCACCCGGTCTTGTCAAGACAGATTTTGCATCGGCCCTCTTCGCTGCGGGCGATGACGCGGCAAACGCACTGCACCCGCTCGGTCGATACGGAACCCCAGAAGAGGTCGCGAAGATCGCTGTCTTCCTAGCCTCCGATGCTGCCAACTGGGTGACCGGTCAAACCTGGGTGATTGACGGCGGAATCAGCGTTCGTCAGAGCTGAGAAATGCTACGGGCACTTCAACCG
>JBARPG010000114.1:0-3241 GCA_049642885.1 Acidimicrobiia bacterium
CGTCTTTCCAGAAGACACGATGACCTTCACCGCCACCGTGCAATCCGTCGGCACCGACGGGGCTGGTTGCGGGTGGGTGGAGTTGCTCGTCGCATTGCATGTGGGCGACGTCTTGAAAACCGATTGCAGCGTGCGCGTGGCTGTGCCCGCGAGCGCCGATGACAACCCGTGGAGCCGCACGGGCGACCAGTGGAAACCATGAATAGGAGCATCTGATGGCCATCGATCTGACCTTCAATGAAGAACAGGAAATGCTGCGGGAGATGGTGCGTGGTGTCTGCGCCGAGTACGCGTCGCCGGAGTCGGTGCGCGCCATGGAGGACGATCCCATCGGCTACACGCCGGAGTTCTGGCAGCAACTCGGCGATCTCGACCTGATCGGGTTGTTGGTCCCGATCGCATACGGCGGTTCGGGCATGTCCGCGCTCGAAGGAGCGGTGGTGTACGAGGAGTTCGGGCGGGCGCTAGCCCCGTCCCCACATTTTGTGAGCACAGCTCTTGCTGCGGCGGCCCTCGATCACGCGGGCAGCGTGCAACAAGCGGGCGGGCTGTTGCCTCAGGTGGTCTCGGGCAAGTTGATTTTGACAACCGCGTGGCTTGAGCCTGAGCGTGGCTTTGGGCCGAAGGGCATTGCGCTCACTGCCACGGCTGATGGCGACGGATTCGTGTTGAACGGCACGAAGTGGCATGTGCCATTCGCCGCTGCTGCGCACAAGTTGTTGGTGCTCGCCCGTACCGGTGACGGCGACCAAGACATTGACCTATTTCTCGTCGATCGTGACGCGGCCGGTGTGTCGCTTGAGCAATACAAGACGATCGCATCGGATACGCAATACGCGGTCACCTTTGACGGCGTGCGCGTAGCTGCGACGGATCGCGTCGGCGAAGCTGGCTCGGGGTGGGCGACCTGGTCCGAGGTGATGCTCGACGGCATGATTTACATGGCGGCACAAGCAGTCGGCGGCGCGAAGTATGCGCTGGAGATCACGGTGCAGTACGCAAAGGACCGTGTGCAATTCGATAAGCCGCTCGGTGCGTTCCAAGCCATTTCGCACTACTTGGCGGATGCCTCGACTGCGGTCGATGGCGCTGAGATTCTTGTGCATGAAGCCGCGTGGGCTCGCGCCAATGGCAAGTCAGTCGAGCGCCTTGCGCCAATGGCGAAACTGTTCGCGTGCAACACCTTCCGCGATGTGACGGCGATGGCACAGCAGGTCTTTGGTGGGGTTGGTTTCACACTGGAATATGACATCCAGCTCTACTTCCGTCGTGCCAAAGAGCTCCAGATTTCGTGGATGGACACCCGGTCCCTCGAAGACATGGTCGCCGCAGCAATCCTCGACTGATCGCCTATGGACATTGACCAATTGCGATAATGAGCTACGATGTAGCACATGAGCAAAGTCGGAATTCGTGAACTGAAACAAAACGCGTCCGCAGTCGTGGCCCAGGCCGCCGCGGGCGAGATTGTCACGATTACGGATCGCGGGCGACCTGTTGCCCAAATGACCGCCATACCGACCTCGCGCCTCGAGGCGCTTCGTGCATCGGGTCGCCTGCGCCCGGCTCAGGCTGATATCAGGGACCTTCCTGAGCCGCTTGCGTTAGACATTCACCCCACTTTGTCCGAAGTGTTGGCGCAAATGCGCGAGGAAGAGCGCTATTAGCGTGGCGTATTACTTCGATAGTTCCGCGCTCGTGAAATTGATCGTCAACGAGGACGAGACGGCCGCGCTGAAGACCTGGATTTCCGCCGAAGATCGACGTCCCATCACGTGCGACGTTGCTCGCGCTGAGGTCACGCGGGCGGTGCGCCGAGCAGCGCCGGGACGCGTGGGCGAGGTTAGAGGGGTACTAAATGTCATGGACATTCTTGAGCTGAGGTCCGAGCAGTTCGACGTCGCTGGGAGTATCGAACCACCGACACTGCGCACAGTCGATGCGATACATCTCGCTGCGGCGCTTGATCTCGGAGATGACCTTGAAGGGTTCGTGACCTACGACTCGCGGTTGGCCGAGGCGTGTGAAGCGGTTGGCATTCAAGTGTTCGCTCCGCACTGAGGCGCTAGCGGCCGCGAATCATTGCGCGTAGCGATGCTGGGTGGGCGAAGGCCATCACAATGTGTCCGGCAACAAGCACCCACGAGATGAGTGCAAATACATCGTGCGTGAATGTTGCAGATGTGCGGGTCGTGTCTGAAAATGGCGCGTACTCAACGATGATCAATCCAGTGATCAACAACACCGAGAGGCAACCGGCGATCACAGCGCTGTTGAGCTTCTGGCCCGCGTTGTACTTCCCCATGTCATTTCCGCGGCGACCAAATGACGCGAGCCACGCCCCGTCTCCAGGTTGCCAGCGACTCAACGTCCGCGCTTCGATTCGCAATTGCCGCGCGTCCCGCCCGAGAAAGCCGATGAGGAGAACGATCGGGAACAAAAGGCCGGCTGCGATATGTGCGTATTTCACGACATCTCGATTTCCGATCGCATTGCCGATAGGTGTGATGTACATGGACGCACCGGTTGCCATCAACACGAGCACCACACTCGCGTTCGCCCAGTGCAGCGCGCGCGTGTGTCGATCGAAACGGTTGGGCTCAGACGGGTTTGTCATCGCGGCCGTTTGATCGTCCGATCCAGGCGTCGGTGTCGTACCCAAGTTGTTCCCAATACCCTGGTCGCACCTCGTCGATGACACGAATCTCCGAGAGCCACTTGATGGACTTGTACCCATACATCGGCGCCGCGTAGAGGCGCACGGGGCCGCCGTGTTCGGTCGTGACTGGCTTGTCAAACATCGACAACGCAATGAGCATGTCCTCGCGGCGTGCCTGTTCCATTGTGAGCGACTCGGTATAGACGCCGTCGAAACTCACGAGTTCGAGTGCCGTTGCTTCGGCCGCGGTTCCAACATGGTCGAGCAGATCGCGGAGCAGCACCCCTCGCCAATGAACGTCGGTCACACGCCACCCGGTGACGCACTGGAAGTCTTTCGTCATGCGGGTCTGCGGGAGAGCGGTCAGTTCATCGAAGGAGAGCGTGCCGGGTGTTCTCACGCGCCCGGAAATCCTGAGGCGATATTCCGCCATTGAACGCTTCGGAAAACCGGCCACGGTATAGACACGAAACCGTTCTGTCGGAATGAGTCCGCCGAGGAGGGACTGATCAGAGCCGTTCGTGGCAAGCGCTTTCGTGAGCCCATGCTGGATCTGAGATCCCCACGCGATGCCCGCAGCAC
>JBARPG010000115.1:0-3111 GCA_049642885.1 Acidimicrobiia bacterium
GCACCCCACGGCCAGCAGGCGATGGCGACGTCCACTGAGCACGGCAGCGTGTTCAACCCCATTTCGCCATAGCCGTAGTAGGCGATCGGCCGGATGTAACAGCTCGGCAAACCCGAGGCCGCGACCGTTGCCTTGGTCGCGTCGACCAACTCGGCGACCGTGTACGGAATATCCATCATCAGTATCTGCGCCGAGGAAAACAGTCGCTCGATGTGATCCGTGAGTCGGAACACGGCGGGACCGTCCGCGGTCTCATACGCCCGCACGCCCTCAAACACGGCAGTGCCGTAATGGAGTGAATGCGTGAGCACGTGAATCCTTGCGGCATCCCAGTCCACGAGTTCGCCGTTGAGCCAGATCTTGTCGGTTGGGGTGATTGCCATGGGTTCCTCAGTTCTTCAAAGTTGTTGCAAGCTGTTCAACGATTGCGTTGCCAATTTCGTCAGTACGGCCATCGAGGTCACCAGTGATCTCAACGGCCTTGCGTACTCGCGCGGCAGCGTCGGATTCGCCGAGTACGTCGAGCATCATCGCTGCCGACAAAATCGCAGCGCGGGGGTCAGCCAGGTTCTGTCCTGCAATATCGGGGGCCGAACCATGCACCGGCTCGAACATCGACGGGGCGAGCCGATCGGGGTTGAGGTTCGCGCTCGCCGCACGACCGATGCCGCCCGACACCGCACCAGCGAGGTCAGTCAAAATGTCCCCAAACAAGTTATCCGTGACGATCACGTCGTAGCGCGCAGGATCTTGCACCATGTAGATGCATGCAGCATCGACATGGTTGTACGCAGTTTCAATATCGGCATACTCCGCGGCCACGGTATTGAAGGTTCGCTGCCACAAATCGCCAGCGAAGGTCAACACGTTGGTCTTGTGTACCAATGTCAGATGTTTGCGGCGCGAGCGTGCCAGCTCGAACGCAAAACGAATGCAGCGCTCAACACCCATGCGCGTGTTCACCGAACCCTGGGTGGCGATTTCCTGCGGCGTTCCATAGCGAAGCGATCCGCCCTCACCCGCGTAGGACCCCTCGGTGTTTTCCCGCACGACCGCGAAGTCGACGCCATCGTTGTGCCGATTCGGCCCACAGCGGAAGGGACGCAAGTTGATGTACTGGTCGAGCGAGAATCGCATCTTGAGCAGCAATCCACGCTCGATCACGCCAGGCGGCACATCGGGAGTACCAACGGCCCCGAGCAAGAGCGCGTCCAACTGACGGAACGCATCGAGGTCTGCATCATCGAGCACGTGCCCATCGCGCAGGTACCGATCACCACCCAGATCAAAAGGCACCTCTGTGATCTCCACACCGGCGGCGCGCACGGCGCGAGTGGCTTGCGGAATGACTTCGTGTCCTATTCCGTCACCGGGGATGACGCCGATTCTGTAGGTCATGATCTGTCCTCGCACTTGCCTGTGGTCTCAATAATTGCTGCTGTTGTGTACTTCATGAAAATGAAAAACCGCCCACCTTGGGTGGACGGCTTGAGGCGGACGCCGGAGACTGGCGCCCGCTAGGAAATCACGACGATGGTGCTGTTCAACATCGTCGAGGAGTGTACACCTCGGGTCGGCCAAGACCGGCGCCGGTTAGGGTGTGCTCCTCATGGAACCTGTACACCTCTCCCCCGACGCGCACAAGCGACTTGCCGATGAACTCGAATGGCGCACCACGACCCGCCGAATCGAAATCTCTCACTGGATCGAAACCGCGCGTGAACACGGCGACATTCGCGAGAACGCGGACTTCGACGCAGCAAAGAACGAACAGGGCCTCAACGAAGCCCGAGTTCGTCAACTCGACCAGATCCTGAAACGTTCAGTCGTGGTCGACACGGCAGCCGAATCGGATGTGGTCGGTCCCGGAACCGTTGTCGAAATCTCGATGGATGGCGATGATGAGGCGACTACCTACCTCGTCGGTTCCATTGAAGAACGTCACGAGACCTATGACGTGCTGTCGACGGGTTCACCTCTCGGCAAGGCGCTTGTCGGCAAAGCCGTGGGCGACGTCGTGACATACGCCGGCCCTCGCCGCAGTTTTGAAGTGACGATCCTCAGTGTGCGCCCGCTGAGCTGAGTTCGGCGGCAGCAGCTAGTACCTCTCTCGAAAGTGACGTGCGTTGACGGTCACCAAAACGCGCAATCGGGCCGGACACGCTGACGACCGCAGCGAGAAGTCCGTTGCGCATGACCGGTGCGGAAACGCTCGCCACGCCAACGGCGCGCTCCTCCACCGACTCTGACCATCCTTCACGAGTGATTCGTGTGTGCTCCTCATCTCGCTTCTGTGGAGTGGCACCGGTCGCAGCGCCGTCGAATGCCTGGAAGATCTTGCCGCCCGAGCCGCGGTCAAGTGGTAGGCGCGCACCGAGCGGCACGGAATCGCGCAATCCAATATCCGGTTCGGAAACCGCAAGGCACACTCGTGCATCTCCTTCTCGTACAAACAGCTGCGCGCTTTCGCCGGTGCGTTCGCAAAGGTCGTCGAGTACCCGCTGAGCTCGGTCGAGGGAAAATGCAGTCGCAGCCGCCCGTTCGCCCCAGAGCCGCGGTCGCAACCCGAGCGCAAACGTGCCACCACCGGCCTCCACGAGCACGCCGAGGTGCACCAATACCGCCAGCGTCCGGTAGATCGTCGGTCGTGGAAGTCCAACTTCGGTCGCCGTCTGCGATGCACTCATCGGGCCGTGTAATGCGAGGGAATCCAAGATCGCCGTAACGCGTTCGATCGTGCCCGTGCCCACAGATGTCCGCCCATCTATCGCTTCACGTTGCATCGTGTGCACTCCCCTCATATACTGTCCGTAGAACGATATCATACTTCTCACTCACCGGACACCATCTATATCGGAGACCGCAATGACCACACGAGACATGAACAACAGCGCACGCACGCTGGCCGAAAAGGTCTGGGATCGACATGTCGTCGCCCAGTCGCCCGGTGAACCCGATCTGCTCTACATCGATTTGCACTTGATCCACGAGGTCACCTCACCGCAAGCATTCGACGGTTTGCGCATGCACGGTCGCGCGGTGCGCCGCCCCGACTTGACGCTGGCCGTTGCGGATCACAACGTGCCCACCTCCGACACCGACAAGCCCGTC
>JBARPG010000116.1:0-7603 GCA_049642885.1 Acidimicrobiia bacterium
CAGCAGAGTCGACCCCTGGAGCAAGCGTTTCCCAAATCGGAGTGAGGCGGTCAACGGCCGCTGTGTCGCCGCCGATCATCAAACAGAATCCGCGCTCGTCACCAAAGACGCCACCCGAGGTGCCGACATCCAAGAGCGTGAGGCCGCGCGCAGCAAGTTGCACCGCACGAACTTGATCGTCGCGGTAGTTGGAATTCCCACCGTCGATGATTGTGTCGCCCTCGGAAAGCGCGCTCGCAAGATCATCGATGACCGCGCCAGTGATGCCCGCTGGCACCATCACCCACACGTGGCGTGGGCCGTCCAACATTGCCGCCAGCTCTTCGAGGTTGGCCGCAGCTCGAGCGCCAGTACCGACCGCTCGCTCCCGCGCCTTCGCGTCACGATCGAAGACCACACAGTCGTGTCCGGCACGCCGCAACCGCGACACGAGTCCATATCCCATTCGACCCAAACCAACAACACCGAGTTGCATTACTTCTCCTCCGGGATTGACCAGCTTCGAAATTGGTTGAGCATCGCGTTCGTGGCCGGGTCGTGACTCCCCTGTTTGAGCCCGCGGAGTTCGGCATCAATTGCGACGGCCATCTCTTTGCCTAGCTCGACGCCGAACTGATCAAAGCTGTTGATGTCCCACACGATTCCTTGCACGGCAACCTTGTGCTCGTACACCGCAATCATCATCCCCAGAGTTTTCGGGCTGAGTTCACGCAACAGGAACGTGGTCGACGGCCGATTGCCGGGGAACGTCATGTGTGGAACAAGTCGCTCTTCGACCCCCGCAATTCGAAGCTCGCCCGCACTTCGACCGAAAGCAAGCGCCTCTGCCTGCGCGAACGCATTTGCAACGAGCATCGCGTGCTGCGCACGACTCGGGCCATCGTGGCCACCCCGAGCGACGACCCAGAAATCGATCGGCGTCGGCGTCGTCCCTTGATGCAGCATCTGGAAGAAAGCATGTTGGCCGTTCGTGCCTGGCTCCCCCCACACCACCGGCGCTGTTTCCCATGAAACGGGAGTGCCGGCGCGCGTCACGCGTTTGCCGTTCGACTCCATCTCGAGCTGTTGCAGGTATGCAGGGAAGCGATGCAGATCCTGCGAATAGGGAATCACCGCGTGGGTAGGAAGGTTCATGACGTTGCGATTCCAAACACCAATCAGTCCCATGAGCACGGGGATGTTTCGTTCGAGCGGAGCATTGAGAAAATGCTCATCGATCTCGTGCATGCCGCGGAGGAATTCTGTGAAGTGCTCGGGGCCGATCGCGATCATGAGGGCGAGACCGATTGCAGAATCGATGCTGAAGCGACCGCCAACCCAATCCCAGAATCCGAACTGGTGCACCGGCAAGATTCCGAAGGCTTCCACCTCAGCAGCGTTGGTGGACACTGCAATGAAGTGCCTACCGACTGCCGCCGCACCCAACGCCGCTTCCGCCCAACGCAATGCCGCTCGCGCATTGGTCATCGTTTCTGCGGTGGTGAACGTCTTCGAGGAAACGATGAAGAGCGTCACCTCCGGATCACAACGCGCCAACACCGATTCAAGATCATTCGGATCGACATTGCTCACGAAGTGACAATCAATTCCCGGCTGACGATGCGCACGCAGTGCGTCGTAGGCCATCGCCGGGCCAAGATCTGAACCGCCAATACCGATATTGACGATCGTCGTAATCGGTTGTTCGGTGGCGCCACGGACGAGCCCGGAACCGATCTTGCGGGCGAGGTCAGCCATGCGCCCGAGGACCAAGTGGACATCGCTGGAGACATCGTGCCCAAGCACAAACGCGGGGCTTCCGCTCGGCACCCGCAACGCGGTGTGCATGGCCGCGCGTTGTTCGGTGACGTTCACAGCAGCGCCGCCGAGTTGCGCGTCGCGTCGTGCCTCGAGGTCGACCGCGCGAGCGAAACCAATAAGTGCGTCGAGCGCCGCACCGTCAACACACTGTTTCGAAAAGTCGGCGCGGAGATCGGCGAACTCAACCGTCATCGCTTCGGTTCTCGCGGGTTCCGATTTGTAGAGCTGAGCGAGCGAAATCGAGTCGCAGCGTTCCTGGTGTGCGCGCAGCTTTGCGAATCGATCGGATTGGTCAGTCATTGTCACGCATCGCCTTTCTCATCAGCTCGCTTGCTCGGGAATTGGAAGCGGCTCGCGCGAAGCGAATCCACTCTCGGGGCCGTGCCAGTGCCCGACGAACGACTCATCAACCTGCCAGCACAGCAACACTGGATCACCATCGGTGGTCCTCGACGCGAAGTCGATGATCCCCGCTTCGAAATCCCGCACGAGAATTCCTTCGCGACCCAAGGTGCACGCAATCGTGCGCAACCGCTCAGTCGCAACCGCAATGTTCGGATAGTCGCTCGTCCCGCCACCCTGCCCGCCACCGCGAGCTTCGTGCCGTTCCACCATCAGCAACGCTCGAGCCTGCACAATCTGGTCGCGCACCCGCTCGAGGGCGGCGTTGGCTTCTTCGATCGTCCACATGCGCACGACCTATCAACTTAGGCCAGATTTCGAGGTCCGAAGGCGCGGCGCGTTCGAATGGACCATGGCAATTGAGCCCTCCCAAGTACGCTCTCCGGTCGTGACTCTCCGCATCGCGTACCTCGGCCCTCCGGGAACATTCTCTGAAGAAGCAACGCTGTCGCAGAGCGATTTCGCGAACGCAACCTTGGTTGACGTTCGTACCATTCCCGAAGCAATTGCTGCAGTGGAAATCGGTGATGCAGAACTCGCTGTCGTGCCACTCGAAAACGCGATCGAAGGTTCGATTACTGCGACCCTCGATACCTTGGGTTTCGATTCCGATCTCCTCATTCAGCGCGAGATTGAGCTGCCCGTGCACTTCCATTTGGCCGCCGCCGAGGGCGTTCCGCTTGCCGACGTCAAGCGCGTCGTGGCATTTGGCGCGTCGTACGCACAATGCCGCCATTTCCTCGCCAAGAAGTTGCCGGGAGTTGAGATTGTTGACTCGACTTCAAATGCGGCGGCCGCCAGCACCGTCGGCAAGTCGAAGCGGCGCGACCTCGCCGCGATCACGAACACTGCTGCCATGGCTCGATATGGATTGAAACCGCTCGCGAAAGGCATCGCCGACCACAGGGACAATGTCACGCGGTTCGTGGTGGTAGGTCGAGCGATTCCGAATCCGAGCGGCCACGACAAGACCTCGATCGTATGTTTTCAGCGGCAGGACCGTCCCGGGTCGTTGCTCGCAATGCTTTCGGAATTCGCATCGCGTGCGATCAACTTGACGATGGTCACATCACGTCCCACGAAGAATGGGCTCGGTGAGTACTGCTTCTTCATTGATGTGGAAGGACATATCGCTGACCCGCTTCTGGCCGATTGCCTGCGCTCGCTCGCGGCACGATCGGCACGCGTGAAGTTTCTGGGCAGCTATCCGGTGGTGGGGTCGGCACACCATCGTGCGAAGCGCCATGCAACTTCGAAGTCGTGGCGCGTCGCCCAACGCTGGGTTGAGGAGCTGCAAGCGCAAGTTGGAGTTGACCCGTACCAATGATCGACTTGAAGCGTCTCACCACCGAACCCGAGTATCGAGCCGGGATCGAACGCAAGCGCGTTCCTGCTGGCTTGATCGATGAGGTCATTGAGCTCGAGCTGAAACGCCGCGATCTCGATTCACGCGTGCAGGTCTTGCGTGCGCAGCGCAATGCGGCGTCGAAAGCCATCGGCGCGGCGGCCCCGGATGACCGCGAAGCCAAGATCGCAGAGGCGAGTGCGCTCAAGCACACGCTCGACGCGGAAGAACGCTCCCTCAGCGAGCTCGATGCACTGGTCAATGACCGTGCGTTGAGCATTCCAAACCCGGCGCATGAATCGGTGCCAGATGGAGGAGAAGAGGACAGCATCGTTCTCCGTGAAGTTGGAGAACAAACTCCGCCACCTCCGCTCGATCACGCGGACCTCGGCGAGCGGTTCGGATTTGTCGAAACCGAAGCCGCCGTCGCGATGAGCGGTTCGCGTTTCGCCTCCCTGCGCGGTGGAGCGGTGCTCTTGGAACTCGCCCTCGTGCAGTGGGTGACCTCCAAGTTGGTGTCGCATGGATTCACGCCAGTCGTTCCGCCGGTGTTGGTGCGCGAACACGCACTCGTCGAAGCCGGGTTTTTCCCGACCGATCGTTCACAGGTCTACGAAGTCGATGAAGGCGAGTTGTTTCTCGTCGGCACTTCGGAGGTTCCGCTTTCCGCGTTGCACCGCGGCGCGCTACTTGATGCCGCGGATCTGCCCTTGCGGTATGCGGGAATCTCGCCGTGTTTTCGCCGTGAAGCAGGCACGCACGGGCGCGACACGCGAGGGATCTTTCGCGTGCATCAATTCGACAAGGTCGAAATGTTTTCGTACTGCGACCCGACCAAGAGTTGGGACGAACTCGAACTCATCCTCAGCATCGAAGAAGAGATCGTCAGCGGACTTGGCTTGCCATATCGGGTGGTGAACATCGCCGCGGGCGATCTTGGTAATCCCGCCGCGAAGAAGTTTGACATCGAAGTGTGGCTCCCCTCCGAGGGCCGCTACCGCGAACTCACCTCGTGTTCGAACTACTTGGAGTACTCCGCACGACGGCTCGGCACACGAGTACGCGGCGCTGACGGTGCAGGCAACGAATTGCTTCACACCCTCAACGGAACCGCATGCGCCGTGGGCCGCACCTTGCTATTCCTTTTTGAGCACTACCAGCGCGAGAACGGCACCGTGCTCGATGTGCCTGACGTCCTGCGCCAATACCTCGGGACCGATCTCCTTCGCGCACCCAAATAGCTCCTTCGGTGCCCTTCCGCTCGGATACGGCGCCACTCGGTGGTTTCCTGCCTCCTTTGACGACAGCGGGGTACCCCGCCTCCAACAAGAGCAATGATTCGTGGGTCTTCTGATGCCACAACCCAGACGAGCTTGGATTCCTTCGCCACGATTTGTGGCATAAAACCGCCGGAGTTGACAGACTGTGTCACCCTGCGCGAGCATGGGAGATCATTTCAGTCTCGCCGTTATGGGGGGCTGGATCGTTGCATCGATCTAAGTGAGGCCGCCATGACCGCATTTCCCGCTCCGACGAGAACCCCACGAATTGGCAAGTTCCTTCGCCGAGTTGTGCCATCGAGTGGGCGACGATTCGCCGCCGTGCTCGCGGTGGCTGTGCTTGCGCTTCCACCGTCGATCGCATCAGCGAGTGACGCGTCGTCCGTGCCTCAAGCAGACACGAGCACTACGAGCGCGCCGGGTCCCGAAAGCACGACCGCACCTCAGACGAACGATGTTGTAGGTGGAACGTCAAGTGCCGCACCCAGCGATGCTGCGCAACCCGCTTCAGGCGATAGTCCTGCACCGTCATCCGTAGCGCCAGCTTCGACGTCATCCGCGGCACCCGAAATACCGGGTCCGACTGCACCGGCTCCGGATGCATCATTGGTTGCGCCCACATTTTCCAGGTTCGCAGCGCTCGCTACCACCAACGCGACGATTCGCGTCCACAAAGGCGGCGACCGCAACGCGGACGGGACGATCGCACCTCTTCAGGGCGCCACGTTCGAAGTCTTCTCAGATTCGAGTCTCACGACCATCGTTGGATCGTGCGTCACCGACGCGACCGGTACATGTGCCGTTGCCGTGACTGCAAACGGATCACAAGACTTCTGGGTTCGTGAAGCATCCGGTGGGGCTCCGGCCGGTTACTCGAGAATTGATCAGGTCGCCACTTCGGCCGATGGCGTTGTGGACTACGTCCAAAGAATCGACAATATTGCGAGCGGCGCGACGGTGGACACGCGGACCTTCGCAAATCGTGTGGCCCCGAACCCCGCGTACCCGAGCACCTGTGGTCTCAAAGTCGCAATGGTGTTCGATCTGTCGAACTCCATTGACAGCAGCGAATTGGCCACGATGAAAGCAGCTGGAGCGGGTTTTGCAAACGCCCTCGTCGGCACGCCGTCCTCGATCGCCGTGTATACCTTTGCAACCAATGCTCCCGCGTCCGGCAATACCAACCTCGGGCTTACGAATGTCCTGACGAGCGCAAGCACCGTCACGTCGAAGATCAATGGCTTGACCGAACCGGGAGGAAACTCCGGAGGTACAAACTGGGATATGGCTTTGCGTCAAGTCCGCAACTCCGGTGCAGACGTCGTGCTGATGTTGACTGACGGCGACCCGACATTTTATGGCACTGCTGACGGAGACGGACTCCCTACCCTCGGACCTGGTTCGTCCACTGCGTTCGACGAGATTGAGGCGGGCGTGTTCTCGGCGAACGCCGTAAAACGGAGCCAACGTCTCGTGGTTGTTGGAATCGGGGTACCTGCGGGATCAACGAACAATCTTGCAGCGCTTTCTGGCCCCACGGCGTGGAACGGAGCCAACCCGGGGAACGCAGGAACCGCCGACTATTTCGGAACCTCCTTCAACGGCCTTGGCGATGTACTTGCGGGTATCGCGAAGGCAGCCTGTGGCGGCACGGTCACCGTGAAGAAACAAGTTGAGACCAGCTCCGGCACATGGACTGACTCAAATGGTTGGGCCTTCGGCGCGACAACCAGTTCTGGCACCGTTACCCCAGCGAGCGGCCAGACCGCGACGATCAGTGGGAACCCAGGGTTGATCCAATTCGCCTTGACGGGTTTGACGTGGCCGAAGACCGTCACCGTCACAGAAACACTGGACCCGAACTACACCCTCACACCTCAAGGCGGGACGCCGCGAAACGCGACCTGCCTTCGCGATGGCACCGCGATTTCCGCTGCCGATATCACCGATACCGCGAACGGCGTCTCGTTGTCGGTGGGTATCGATCAATCGATCAGTTGCACATTCCGGAACACTCCGAAACCCGCATCGATCCAGGTCTGGAAACAGACGACGGGCGGCGTTGGAGGTCCATTCAGCTTCACCGCTACCAAGACAGGCGGAGGGGGGCCGGTCAATGTGCTGAGCGCCACGACCACTGCCGGAACAAACCCGGCGCAAGCAGGAACGTGGTCCGGACTCTTCCCCGGCACGTACACGCTGAGCGAATCCGCCGCGCCGTCGGGCTGGAACCCGGCGGGTGCAACCTGTGACGATCTCGGAACCGCCGGGGTCGTCGAGACAGCTTCGCCGACGAACCTCGTCGTCGGTGCCAATTCGAACTGGAAATGTACGTTCACAAATGACCTCCCGACGACGACAATCCGAGTCAAGAAAACAAGCGTCGGCGCGACTGGTGCCTTCAATTTCACACTGAACGGGGCAAGCACCCAGTCGGTGGATACTGGAGTCACGAACCCAGGCACTACGTCCGGCTGGAGTGCGACACCAGGCCAGATTGCAACGGTGGCCGAAGTCGATCCGGGTACGAGCTGGATCATGAGCACGTTCGTTTGTAAGGACGGGGAAACCATCGTCGCTTCGGGGACGAGCCCGGTTGCCATTCCTGCCAACAAGGTCATTGCGGCTCACACGATCACCTGTGAGGTCACGAATACGAAGAAGGGCAAAGTCGTCGTCCAGAAGAAGACTGTCGGTGCGACCGGCGCGTTCAGTTTCGGGTTGACCGGTCAAACAAGCCAGGCATACACCACGCTCAGCCAAGGATCGTTCGAAA
>JBARPG010000117.1:0-5326 GCA_049642885.1 Acidimicrobiia bacterium
GGCTTTCACCGGGCAGGTGGCGCACACATGTTGTGCTTCGATCACACCGACGCCGTCCGAAGGGAAGAACAGCTCTGGGTTGAGCTTCTTGCACTCAGCGCTGTTCATCCAGGTGTCTTCGGAGTTGTACTTGTGCTCTCGGATGGTCTCGATCATTTCCATGGATGCCTCTCATGGTTGGGGGTACCTATAGAGACGCATATCTCAGCCGATTTGTTCCGTCCGAGGGCCAATAATTTCGGGAGTTTCTTAGGAACCTCTCAGGCCGACCTGCAGTATGCGCGGCAGATCGTGTGGAATGGCACGATGAACGACGACCATTTTCCCCCCACCGAACCCGTGCGGGTGGACGCGACTGATGCAGCGCCGCCCACGACCGAATCACCGATTGCGACGGCCTGGCCTGTATCGACTTCAGAACCTGTGCAACCGGAACACTCAGGGAACGATTCGAGTGCGCCGACCGCAGGGCGCGCACCGAGTTCGGGGCGCGCGGCGCTCGTGGGAGCGCTCGTGGGAGCAATTGTCGGCGGGGGTGTCGGAACGGGAGCCACACTTCTGCTGAAGGATGACGGCAACAGGCAGGTCACTGTCACCCAAGGCTCAACCGCCGTACAGCAGGTTCGGACAGGAGAGCCAGCACCGGCGCTGACGAAGCGGTCGGACATCCACGCACTCATAGCCAAGGTCGAACCCGCTGTTGTGTCGATCAACGTCGAAGTCACACAGGACACACCGTTCGGTTCACAGCAGGGCAAAGCAGCAGGAACGGGGTTCATCATCAGCAGTGACGGCGTCATCGTGACGAATAATCACGTGGTCGAAACTGCGCGTTTAGTCAAGGTGCAGTTCCAAGACGGTTCGTCGGTCGATGCAAAGGTTCTTGGAACCGACAAGTACAACGACCTCGGGGTGATCAAGGTCGACAAGAAGGATTTGCCTACACTGAAGCTTGGGAACTCGAGTGATATGCGCGTCGGAGATGACGTCGTCGCAATCGGAAATGCACTCGCCCTTGAAGGTGGATTCTCCGTCACGCGGGGAATCATCTCGGGACTCAACCGGAGCATTCAGACCGATGCGGATGTACGTTTGTCGGGGCTGCTGCAGACTGATGCGGCTATTAATCCGGGTAACAGCGGAGGGCCACTCCTCAACGCTGCAGGCGAGGTCGTTGGGATCAACACCGCGATCGCGTCGCCGAGCGAAAGTCAGAACGTTGGTTTTGCGATCGCAATTGACACGGCAAAGCGGATCATCAGCCAGCTCGAGAAAGGAACCGTTTCCAATCCCGCCTATCTCGGTGTGCGGTCCTCCGACACCGCAGACGATTCTGGTGCATTGATCGGTGCTGTCGAACCAAATTCGCCAGCGGAAAAGGCGGGGTTGAAAGCTGGCGATGTGGTTACGGAGATCGAGGGGAATTCGGTGAATGGCGCTTCCGATGTTGTGGGACTCGTGAGAGCTCACCGCCCAGGCGACAAGATCGAATTCAAGGTGGAGCGCGATGGCAAGGGGATCACCTTGCACGCCACGCTCGGCGATCAGCCCGCGACCTAACAAGCAGAACAACCGACGCTGCTGAGGTCACATCGCAAAGCCCGCCATTCGCGCTGGCGTGTTTCTCCTGTTTGCCGTATTGCGGTGAGAGTTGCTCAAACACCGAGATGCCCGTATCGTGCGTGTTCGGACAGATGGGGAGGTTCGGATGAAGATTCGACAAATGACGGTCCTGCTGGTTGCACTTGTGGGCCTTTCGGCTTGTCCGCTCCCCCAACCGGTTGACCTTGGATACACAATTACGCCGGGCACTACTGGGGCACAGCGTTCAATCACCTTCTATGTGCCCGACAACCCAGTTCTCGCGTTTCGAGTGGCCGTCGTGTTGAATGACATCAACAGGAACACCTTCATGTCGCACTCAATGGTGCAATCGGCATACCCAGGAGTCGGGATCGGCGTAGCACTGGTCACTGAAGTTTCGGATGCTGACCCAACGTGCGGGCGCCCCGTCTACGGGTGCGCATTTCCGCAAACGGACGGGGGCTTCGCGTCTGGTGGGGCCGTATTCGTCGAGCCCAGCGCTGATTCGGATTCCGCAAACTTTCTCGTGGCTCATGAGATCGGGCACATTCTGGGGCTGGCACATCACGACTCGGTGATTAGAGACTCGAGTGGATTGATGACGAAGCAAACCATGTGCTCTGGCGAGAACCCGATACCGGGCAGCTGCGGGGCGGCAGACATGGTGATCGCCTTCAACTCAGATTTCTACGCAGAAGGCGACCTCCGAGGACTGCAGTATCTGTCGTCTCACGGTCGATAGACGCGGCCAACTAGAGGATCTCTATATCGTCTCCCCATGACTCCTGAAGAGACGTCGTCAGAAACCGCAATAGGAATTGGCGCATTCGGTGCGCGATGGATGTTGTCCAAGCGCACCTTCGCTGTCGGAGAAGCGCTGGGGTACGGCCCCTTCGAGCAGTACTTCTGTGCGAGGGGCGGTGTTCTTGGCCCCGCGCCCGCGTCTGTCGTGCACGCTGCATTCGGCTTCTTCGAGGAAGCGCTCGTGAGGAGTCAGTGGAACGCGGGGACTGCAAAAGGGCCGCTTGAGCCGCTGCTCGTGTCGTACGAACGTTGCTGCGCCGATGCGGCTCGCCACTTTGGAACTGATCTTGACTGGTCGCGTCTCGGAGAACTCGCCGAGCGCGTCGTCCGCGCCGGGTCACCGGCGGGCAATCCGCTCTTTGCCGGATGGCGCGATCGCGCGCTCGACACAGACCCATCAGATGCGCCTCGTCGGGGAGGGCTGCTGCTCAATGCCCTGCGTGAATTTCGCGGCGGGTCTCATCTCATGGCCCTACGTGCCGGCGGGGTTGACCTCGTGCATGCCGTCTTGATCAGCGGGGGAGAAGCGAATGCCGCATTGTTTGGGATCCACCCTCCATATCCCGAATTCGAGGCGAGTCGCCAGGGATGGGAAGCGGCTGAGACAGCGACCAATCGCATGGTTGCCGCTGCGTTTTCCGCACTGAACGAGAGCGAACTGGAGGAGTTCAGCGAACTCGTTGAACAGTTCCACGCGGCGTTCCGGTAGCCTTGGCGCCTCGCTGAATCGGAGAACACGATGACCGCAACAGAACCTGAAATCGAAGTCGAAGTCCAGCCGGTCGGCCACGTTCGTGTGGTGTACCTCGGACCGTCGCATCCTCACTGGGGGATTGAACGGATCTTCGGTGACAACGCGTTGATCGATGAGTTCGCAATTCGTGCCCAGGCTCGCTTGCAGTACTTGCCGCCGCGCGATCCGCAATTCCGTCGCAACCGTGAGCGTGTTGCACGAGACGCCGAGCGCGAAGCACTCATCCTCGAATGGGACTTGGGCTACGACGAAGAGGAGTAAGTCCTCCTCGGGTTACCAGCGCTTTTCGAAGCGGTTCCGCAGGGTGATGGCAACGGCATTCGCCATCAGCGTGATCCCGAGCAAGACAATGGCCGCAGCAGGAGCGAGCTGTTCTCGGTAGTCGGCCCCGGGCTGTTTCGCCCACCCAAAGGCCAGCATCGGAAGCGCGGTGAATCCACCCTTTCGGAGCGACTCAAAAAAGCCCTGATTCCCCGTGGACAAAAAACCTGAACCAACGGCACCGATGAGGATCAGAGGAGCGGTCTCCCCGATCGCGCGAGACAGTGCGAGAATGGTGCCCGTCAAGATTCCTGGTACTGCATTTGGGAGCACGAGGCTCCTCGTCACCTCCCAGCGCGTGGCTCCGATGCCATAGCCACCTTCTCGCAGTGGCCGGGGCACCGCGCGCAACGCCTCGCTTGCGGTGATCACGACGATTGGCAACACGAGCAGGCTGAGGGCGAGCCCAGCGCTGATGATCGTTCGACCTCCGGTGAGACCTTCTCCGCGCAACTTTCCATCACCACCCAACACCTTGACGAAGACTGCGAACCCGAGCAGCCCATACACAATTGAGGGGACCCCTGCGAGATTGCGGACGTTCAACCGAATGAACCGCATCCAACGGCTGTCGCTCGCGTACTCCTCGAGGTATATGGCTGTGGCAATCCCCATCGGGAACGAGACGACGGCCACGATGACCGCAATCGTCAGTGTGCCGATGATGCCTTGGCGCACTCCGACCAAGCTCGTGTTACTCGATAGATCATTGGTGAGAAACGAGGTGCCGCGCTCAGAGAGATACGGGATTCCCGCCGAGAAGATCCGGACAAGAAGTGTCCCGAGCATTGCGAGCGCGGTCAACAAGCAGGCGATCGTGACCCCCAAGAAGGCAAGGCCCTTGACGTCGACACCGCGCCGGTTGAGATTGCGTGACACCGTCTCGGCAGACATTGCTGCAGGGGTGACGGTCATCGCGGTGCTCGCGTTCCAAGATCAATACACATTGCGCACCTTCCGAATGAGCGCATTGGCTGCAAGGTTCAAAACCATCGTGACAACGAACAGCACCGCCCCCAAGAAGAAGAGGGAGTTGAACGCCTGGCCAGCATCACTCCCGCTCGCGACCCCGAGGTTGTCACTCCCGCTGGCAAGCGATCCCATGGCAGCGGTGATGGTTTGGCCGGAGGCTCCGAAGAGATCGTTCAACCGGTCGGTGAACGATCCGGAATAGTCGCTCGTGAGTGCCTTCGGAAACGATGCCGTTCCTGAGCCTCCGGCGGCAAGCAATACGACCATCGTTTCGCCGATCGCACGGCTCATTCCGAGAATCGCGCTCGCGACGATTCCCGAGGTTGACGCGGGAAGCACCACGCGCCGGATCGTGGCGGATCTCCTGGCGCCGATTCCGGCCGAGGCTTCCCGGAGCGAATCAGGCACCGCCCGAAGCGCGTCCTCCGCGACGGTGGCGATCAAGGGCGTTACCAGCACGCCGATTCCCAAACCAGCAGCAAGCAGGTTGAAGGTCGACGATCCGGGGAGCACGCGCTGCACCAGCTCCGGGCTGATGAAGTTGATTGCGAAGAATCCGACGACCACTGATGGAATGCCCGCCAGGATCTCCACCATTGGCTTGAGGATCGCTCGAACCCTCCGTGGTGCATACTCGGCCAGGTAAATGGCGGTTCCCAATCCAACTGGTACCGCGACGAGCATCCCAACGGCCACGGTTGCAACGGACCCAAAGAGCAGGGTTCCGATTCCGTATTGCCCTCGGCGTGGGTACCAACCATCGGAGGCAAGGCTGGACAGCTGGATGTTTTGGAGGAAGGAAATGGCCTCGCCCGCCAGCGTCCATACGATCGCAGCCGTGATGAGCACGGTGGTCGCGGCCGCGCTCCAGAGAATCACTCGGACCAAGGT
>JBARPG010000118.1:0-10479 GCA_049642885.1 Acidimicrobiia bacterium
ATGCACACCCGTCGCGCTGTGCTCGACTGCTGAAATCGTTCGACGGAGCTGGAGGGCCGTGAGCTTGAGTCCGCATTGCGTCGCGAACGCCTGCACGCTCGCGGCTGCGAGTGCCGTCGAGGAGGAGAGACCCGCTCCGATCGGCAGCGTGCTGTTTACCCTCACTCGAAATCGAGTCTCGGGTGCGGGAGAGCGCGGAAGGCGCGCGAACACTGCCTCGCGAGCAGCACCGATGATCGCTGCACTGACAACCCTCTGGGCGTCGTCACCTCGAATGTCGAGATTCGGCAACTCATAATTCACGGGCACGTCAAGGGTCGGGTCCACGGTGATGGTGACAGTTGTTCCAAGATCAATCGCGCAGGGCAGAACGTGCCCACCTTCATAGTCCGTATGGTCGCCGATCAGATTCACGCGTCCGGGTGCATATGCCTGCGTTGATCGTGTGGCCTCGCGGCTATGAGCCATGGTCGGCAACGTTTCGGAGCCAGTCGGCGAGGGAATCCCGAGTGCGTGCCAGACCCTTGTAGCGCGCGGTGTCATCGGGAAGCGCGCTGATGATTTCCGCGAAATGCTGCGCCCGATCAGGTCGTGTGCGGATCGCTGCGAACGGAGCTTGCAACACTCGGATCGAGAACACAATCGCGTCGTGGACTTCGAGGCGCAGCAACGTCTGGACTTCAACGCGGAGCCACAGTCCCGCGACGGCGAAATCGCTGTGATCATCATGTGGGAGTGGGTCGAGGTCGTGGCGAGAGTCGGGTTGAAAGAGCGCGTCATCGTCGAGCACACTCCAATTCGTCCGGCGCATCGGACGAAGCGGCTTGAACGCTCGAAACGCGCCGTTGACGCGGCGACCCACGCGTTCCGCGTAGTTCGGGACACCGAGGTGAATGTCGTCGAGGCTTCGCCCAATCTTTTCGTCGAGACGCCAGCGAGTTGGCGCGCAAAGACTTGCGGCCGTGAGCGCATACGCGCCATCGAGCGGCTGGTGGAGGCACAAATCTTCTTGCACGAGACGTCCCGCACGATCAATGGGGTGCAACTCCGTGCGTGCGGCCAACCCCTCCTGCGCGGACAGCCCAAGATCCGTGAGTTGGTGTTCGATCAGTGTGCGTAACTCCTCGCTCGCGGCTTCACTCCCGGGAAGCGCTGCGACGACCTCGTCATGCCGGGAGTCGCACAATACGGTCTTATTGCGTAGGTCCACGGGCCGCTCGGCGTCCGGGAGCAGCCAGTCCGCGAGGGGAATTGCCGTCATCCCCATCTTCACCGGGCGACCAGGCTGTCCCGGGTCGAACCAGTCCAGAGCCAAGGCGCTCGCGGGACTGTCAGCGCTCATCGCACGCAATTCAGTTCGTAGTCCGGGGCTGGGCGGGTCGCATCGCCTGGCTACGGTACTGCAGTGTTTTCCGTCGACAACCTTCCTGAAGTACACGAGCCGACCTTGGTGCTCGCATTGAACGGCTGGGTCGACGCTGGGAACACCGGATCGCAACTCGTCGAGTTCATTTCGACACGGACGGACGTGAAGCCATTCGCCGAACTTGATATTGACGACCGCCTCGATTTCTCGCACACCCGACCCGCGGTGGTCGGTCTCGGGGATGATCGTCACGTCGAGTATCCGCAATTCACGTGGAGCGCTGGCGCCTCGGGTCGATTGCTGCTGCTGACGGGCCCCGAACTTTCCCTCGAGTGGCCAACTGTTGTGCAAGGTGTGATCGAGTTCGCACAGCGCCTTGGTGTTGCGCGCATCGCATCGTTCGCGGGCATGCCAGCGGCGGTCACCCATCGCCGCGCGCTGCCGGTGCTCGCAGTGCATTTCGGATCGCGGGCTGTCGATCTCGGATCGGGTGTTGGCGAGCGGCCCGACTACCGGGGACCGACCGGCATGAACGCGGCGATTCTTGAAGCAGGCGGGCGTGCTGGCATCCCCGCGGTTGGGTTGTGGGCGCAAATTCCGATCTACTTGGCCTCGGCAATGTCGGTGCTCGGAGTTGAAGCGTTGTTACCGCATGTGAACCGCGTCTGCGATTTGAAGTTGGACCTCGAGTCAATTGAGACACGGGCCGCATTCGAGCGCGTCACGATCGATGATCAAGCGCGAACAGAAGGGGATCTCGCCGAAGCTATTCGAGCGGCAGAAGTTATCGATGATCTTGGCGCGTCCGATTTGATTGGCGAAATCGAAAAGTTCCTCGATGAGCCCGAAGCGAAGTGAGGCGTTGATGGAAACAGTTCTCTCAATCCATCGCACTTGGGCATATGTTGCGATCGCAGCGAACGCGATCGCGGGAATCGTCATGTTGCTCGCATGGAAGATTCCGCGGTTCCGCGGCCGCTGGAACTGGTGGGTGACTTGGGCCGCCGAAGGAATGATGCTTGTCCAGATCGCGCTGGGCATCACCTTGGTGTCATCGGCGAAATACAAAGGCGTGCCACGCTTCCACATGTTCTATGGCTTCATCGCGTTCCTCACGATCGGCGCGTTGTCCTCATATCGCAAACAGCTGCGCGGCAGGCCCGTGATGCTGCTCGGCCTGTACGGCGCGGCTGGATTGTTCATCATGGGTCTTGGCATTCGTGCCATTCTGCAAGTCAGCCCATGAGGCCACTGAGGTAAGGAGCGCGGTGAAAACTCGAGTCGTGGTGCTGTACGGCGGTCGGTCCGCAGAGCGGGAAGTCAGCCGCGTTTCGGCTGCCAGCATCCTTGCTGCCCTCGACCGAGACAGATATGAGCCTGTTCTCGTCCACATCGATTCGAACGGCCAATGGCTGGTCGCAGAGGAGCCGACCTCGCTCGACGCGGGCGCCAGTTCCCCCTTTCGTACCCTTCCTGATGTCGGCGTGCCCGCCGAACTCGTAGTGAGTCGACCCAATGCGCTCGCGGAGGCACTCGGCGTTGACGTCGTCTTTCCCGTCTTGCACGGTCCGTACGGCGAAGACGGCACGATTCAAGGATTGCTGGAAATGGCAAACGTGCCCTACGTGGGATGCGGAGTGTTGGGCTCGGCGGTCGGCATGGACAAGATCATGGCGAAGCGGGCGATGATCGCCGCTGGGCTTCCGGTCACTGGATGGATCGAACATCGCGCCGGTCGCTCGATGACCGCGTTGCAAGACGAAGTCGAACGCCAATTTGGATATCCGTGTTTCGTGAAACCCGCGAATATGGGATCGTCCGTTGGGATCTCGCGTGTTACGGACGCGTCTTCGTTTGCAGCAGCGGTGACCGAGGCGGAGCGGTACGACGAGTGGATTCTCGTCGAAGAAGGGTTGCATTGCCCTCGCGAGATTGAGGTTGGGATTCTCGGCGATGAACCGCCACGCGCGAGCGTTCCCGGCGAGATTCGTCCCGGTGCGGAGTTCTATACGTACTCAGACAAATACGAGGCCGACAGCGCGCAACTGCTCGTGCCCGCAGCCCTCGACGCGTTCGAAACTGCGAAGGTCGAAGCGCTGGCGATCGCTGCGTTCACGGCGTGCCGACTCAACGCGATCGCTCGTGTCGATTGCTTTCTCGAAGAGCAGCGAGCGGATGGCGGCCCCGGACGCGGCTGGTTCGTCAACGAGGTCAACACCATGCCCGGCTTCACATCGATCTCGATGTACCCCAAGCTTTGGGAGGCGACCGGCGTGAGCTACACGGAACTCATTGACCAGCTCATTGCGTTGGCCTTTGAGCGTTTCGGTCGCCGAAACAACCTCCTCTAGCAAGCGTTGGGTACCAAAGTGACGCTATATGTCACCTGATATCACCAACGCTCGGCGGGGGCGACGCTCGGGACGCTCGGGACGCTCCTACGAATTGACGCGTGAGCGCAACTCCTCAAGCTCTTCGGTCAAAGCCTTCGGTAGCTTGTCGCCGAACTTCGCGTAGTGCTGCTCGATGGAGTCGAGCTCGGCTTTCCACTCGCCAGCATCCACCTTCAAGATCGCCTCAACCGTTGCATCATCAAGATTGAGGCCGCTGAGGTCGAGGTCGGCCGCAGTCGGCACAACCCCAATTGCAGTCTCGATTCCGGCGGCGTCGCCTTCAAGACGACCGACGATCCATGCAAGCACTCGAGAGTTGTCGCCGTATCCAGGCCACATGATCTTGTCATCGGCACCTTTGCGGAACCAGTTCACGCCGTAGATCTTCGGAAGCTTTGAGGCATCCGTTCGGTTGGGGAAGGTCAGCCAGTGCGCCCAGTAGTCGGCCATGTGGTATCCGCAGAACGGCAGCATGGCAAAGGGGTCACGGCGAATCGATCCGACGGCATCTTGCGATGCGGCAGTTGTCTCAGACGCGACCGTCGATGCCACGAAGACCCCGTGGGTCCATCCAGTCGTTTCAAAGACAAGCGGCATGGTGGTAGCTCGTCGCCCGCCAAACAAGATCGCCGAAATCGGCACACCCGCAGGGTCTTCCCATTCGTCGGCGATCACCGGGCACTGCGAGGCAGGAGCGGTGAAACGTGAGTTCGGGTGTGAGCTGGGCGTTTCACTTGCAGGCGTCCAGTCGTTTCCACGCCAGTCAATGAGGTGCCCTGGGGGAGTCTCGGTCAGACCTTCCCACCAGACATCGCCTTCATCGGTGCGAGCGGTGTTGGTGAAGATGGTGTTTGCTCGAGCTGATGCCAGTGCGTTCGGGTTGGTGAGCTCATTCGTGCCAGGAGCGACCCCAAAGAATCCTGCTTCGGGGTTGATGGCACGCAGTTCGCCTTCAGGCCCGAACTTCATCCATGCAATGTCGTCCCCGATGGTCTCAACCTTCCAGCCTGGAATGCTCGGCACGAGCATTGCGAGGTTCGTTTTGCCGCAGGCGCTCGGGAACGCTGCAGAAACGTAACGAACCGCACCCTTGGGAGAGGTCAACTTCAAAATCAGCATGTGTTCGGCGAGCCAACCTTCGTCACGCGCAATCACAGAAGCAATACGCAAGGCGAAGCACTTCTTTCCGAGAAGCGCGTTACCGCCGTAGCCCGAGCCGTAGCTCCAAATTTCACGCGTTTCAGGGAAGTGCACGATGTACTTCGTCTCGCTACATGGCCACGGAACATCGGCTGCGCCGTCAGCGAGGGGTGCGCCGACCGAGTGCACACACGGGACGAACTGGCCATCGCTCCCGAGAACATCAAGCGCGCGCTGACCCATGCGCGTCATTGTTCGCATGTTGACGGCGACGTAGGGAGAATCGGACAGCTCAACGCCGATGTAGCTCAGCGGCGAACCCAGGGGGCCCATCGAAAAGGGGACCACATACATCGTGCGGCCCTTCATGCACCCAGCGAACACGTTGCTGATCGTCCCGCGCATTTCGGCGGGCGCCATCCAGTTGTTCGTGGGCCCGGCGTCGTCTTCGCTCTCAGAGCAGATGTAGGTGCGGTCTTCGACCCGGGCGACATCCATCGGATCGGAGTGTGCCCAATACGAGTTGGGACGAAGCGCGTCGTTCAATCGCGTGAACGTGCCACCTTCAACGAGCACGCCACAGAGTCGGTCATATTCCTCTTGAGATCCGTCGCACCAGTAGATCGCGTCGGGTTGGGTGAGTGCGGCAATGCCTTCTACCCACTCGATCAGCTTCTCGTGTTTGGTGGGGGCATCGTGGACGAGGGTCATTCCGGTACTCCTTCACTGCAGCTACAAATGACTGCGAAACGTGAGTACAAGCTTACCGATGGCCTCGATTTCTTCCCGAGCCGGGCGCCACGATTTCCGTGCGTGCGAATGATCGCGAATCGAGCTCAGATGCGAGCGTTGATGAGCCCCATATCGCGCTCGGACCCGAGTCGAATCGTGGACGCGTGTCCGTCACTGTTCACTTCGAACGTGACGCGTTGGCCTTGTCGCAGATTCTGAAAGAGCGAACCATCGAGAGCGTTGCCAGCCAGGAGATACTCGCTGCGGTCAACATCGCAAATCACGATGCCTTCGCCGCTGAGTGGGTCGAACGTACGAACGACGCCTTGCACTATGCGCTCTTCGTGACCTTGCCGGCCTTTAGACAGCCGGTACAAACGAAGACGCGTTTCGGCGTCCCGTTGACGATTGCTCGAACTTTTTGAATGTTGGGATTCCAACGTCGCTTGTTTCGACGGTGTGAGTGACTCACACGCATTCCAACAATGGGACGCTTCCCACACACATCGCACACCGCGGCCATGTGATCTCCTCCGAATGAGCCATTTACGGTAGCAGGAGCCACGGTCCCCATCCCTACCGACAGCTACGATCGCCCCCATGACTGGGACGGACAACATCGGAACACCACTGCAGCGGCTCGATCCGAGCGCGATTGCGCGGGTGGTGGAAACGTTGCGTGACCTCCTGAAGACACACCGGGAAGAACTGAATCGTCTGAATGTGTATCCGGTTCCCGATGGTGACACCGGAACGAATATGTCGCTGACCCTCGAATCGGTTGCCAAAGAGCTCGCACGTGCGGATCGAAGTTCCATGGAGGACGTGTGCGAAGCAATAGCGCACGGTTCGCTCATGGGAGCACGCGGAAACTCGGGAGTGATCCTGAGCCAGATTCTGCGAGGGCTCTGTGACGAGTTCGCCAAACATGAAGACGTCGGCGTGGTCGAGTTGCGCACCGCGTTGCGCACCGGAGCCGATGCTGCGTACGAGGCGGTGTTGCGTCCCGTGGAGGGAACGATTCTTACGGTGGCTCGGGAGACCGCTGAGTGGGTCGAAAAGGATGACGCCACGAACTTGGGAGTGTTGCTCGCGAACGCGGCAACTGCCGCAGACGAGAGTGTGCTTCGCACCCCTGACCTGCTGCCCGCCCTGAAAGACGCCGGAGTAGTCGATGCTGGTGGTCGCGGTTTCACCTTGTTGCTCGCAGCGCTTCGTCACGTTGCGGTGGGCGAGCCGTTGCCCGAACCGCGACATGTCGAGCGTGCTGCGGGAATGGAAGGCGGTGCCGAGACCGACGAATTCCGTTACGAAGTGATGTTCTTGCTCGACGCAGACGACGCCACCATTCCGGCGTTCAAACAAGCGTGGGCAGCCGTCGGTGACTCAATCGTGATTGTCGGCGGAAAAGGTCTTTGGAACTGCCACATCCACACCAACGCCATCGGCGCAGCGATCGAAGCCGGAATTGATGCGGGTCGTCCGCGCCAGGTGCGTGTCACCGATCTCATCGAAGAAGTCGAAGAAGAACAGTGGGTTCATGAGGAGCGTGTGCTCGGACTCGGTGGGACTGCCGGGGCCGCTGGAGCGCGTGCTCCTCAGGCAACGGCGGTCGTTGCAATTGGTGTGGGTGCGGGAGTGCAGCGATTGTTTGCGAGCTTTGGGGTGAGCGAAATTATCGCGGGCGGGCAGTCGATGAACCCTTCGACCCAAGAGATTCTCGATGCGGTGGAACGAGCACCGAGCGACTCGGTCATCGTCCTGCCGAACAACAAGAACATCATTCCAGTTGCGAACCAGGTCGACTCGTTGACCGCGAAATCCGTTCATGTTCTACCGACCACCGCGGTGCCAGAAGGCCTTGCCTCACTCATTCGGTACGACCCTGATGACAGTCTCGAGGAGAACTTCTCGGCAATGACGAGCGCGGTTGATTCGGTGCGGTGCGGTGAAGTGACACGAGCCGTTCGCGACGCGTCTGCCGATGGGCTCGACGTGAAGACGGGAGATTGGATCGCGATCGGTGATGGAAAGCTTCTTGCCGTTGCCGCGAACGCGGTCGGTGCGGTGAACGCGCTCGTTGACATTCTCGTCGGTGACAATTCGGAAATTGTCACATTGATCATCGGGGCAGATGCACGCCACACCGACGTGGAACGCATCGAACAGCATCTGGCTCTGAACCACGCCAGCATCGAAGTTGAGCGTCACGATGGCGGACAACCGATCTACCCGTACCTACTCGCCGTTGAATAGTCCGGTGCAGTTGCGCGAACTCGCGCAGCAGAGCCTCGACGCGGCGGGGGTCAATCCCAACGTCGCTGCGAAGCTCGAGGATATGGGAGTGAGCAGTGTGTTTGACCTGCTGTCGCTCTATCCGCGCCGGTACCACGATCGCACGAAGATCACTGAGATCGATGAGGCCGACATCGGCGACGAGGTTGTCGTGATTGCGGAAGTTCGGAAAGTGAAATCGCGGCGCACCCGGCAAGGCCGGGCACTCGTCGAACTGTCGGTACAGGACGCGACACGAAGTTTGGATATCGCGTTTTTCAACCAGGCGTGGCGTGAGCGGCAACTTCCTGAGGGCACTGAGGCCGCGTTTTTCGGAAAGCTCGAGCACTACCGCGGGAAACTGCGCATGACAAACCCGGTCGTCGACGTGATCGCTCAACTTGGCGAACGTACCGGCGTGATCATGCCGATCTATCCGCAGTCCGGAAAAGCCGATGTGTCGTCTTGGCAGATTCGCCAGGCTGTGAGCGCAGTCTTGAAACACATCTCACGATTCGAAGACCCCCTCGAGGAGCACTGGCGCGGCGAGTACAAGCTCATGGAACGTGACGCTGCCTATCGGGCGATTCATGCCCCAAAGGATTTTGCGGAACTGCGCGCAGCGCAACGCCGCCTCCGCTTCGACGAGTTCTTGCGCATGCAACTGGCACTCGTGTCACGCAAGCGAGCACTCGCGCGAGTATCGAGAGGCATTCGCCACAATGTCGACGGAGCACTCGTTCACGCATTCGTCTCGGGCCTGCCATACGAGCTGACCCGCGACCAATCCAACGTGCTCAACGCCATCAAAGAAGACATGGGTTCCAGCGTTCCGATGCACCGCCTGGTCCAAGGTGAAGTCGGGTCGGGCAAGACGGTCGTGAGCGCCGCAGCGATGTGTATTGCCATCCAAGGCGGACACCAAGCGGCGTTCATGGCTCCCACTGAAGTGCTCGCGGAACAACATATGGCAGTACTCGGCCAGCTCCTGGCGGGGTTGCGGGTCCCGGCGAGCGACGGGTCGCTCTTTCATGATCGCGATGTGCGGGTGGCACTGCTGTCGGGGCGCACTCCCGCGGCGCAGCGCCGCACGATCGCGCATGAGCTCGAAACCGGCGGGATTGACATCGTGGTCGGCACCCACGCCTTGCTCTATGGCGACGCGAGCTTTTCAAGCTTGGGTCTGTGCATCATCGACGAGCAACATCGCTTTGGAGTCGAACAACGCGCCGCGCTGCTGGAGCGAGCCGGATCGCACGTTCCTGACCTGCTCGTGATGACGGCGACACCAATTCCCCGCACCGCGGCGATGCTCGTCTTCGGCGACCTTGATCAGAGCGAGATTCGAACGATGCCTTCGGGGCGCAAGCCGATCTCGACCGAATGGCTCGTGGGGGAGGAGGGTCGTGCAGTCGCGTATCAGCGTGTACTCGAGGCGGTCGCTCGCGGGGAGCAGGCCTATGTGATCTGCCCACTGGTTGAAGGTTCGCCACGTGTCGAAGCGCGCGCGGCGACCGAGCTAGCAGAGGAGCTGCAGGATCAAACGCTCGCATCGGTGCGCGTCGGCCTGTTGCACGGGCAAATGGCCGCGGCCGACAAAGACGAGGCGATGGAGGACTTTCGCAAAGGTCGATGCGATGTGCTCGTCGCGACCACCGTGATCGAGGTCGGAATTGACGTACCGAACGCCTCGGTGATCGTGATCGAAGATGCCGACCGTTTCGGGCTCCTACAACTTCACCAACTCCGCGGACGCGTCGGTCGCGGATCGGCGGCATCGCAGTGCATCCTCATCTCAGGGGAAATCGGCGACGAAGGGACCGCGCGCCTCTCCGCGATGGTCGAGTGCTCCGACGGATTCGACCTTGCAACTCGCGATCTCGAACTCCGCGGCATGGGGCATGTCTTCGGAGAACGCCAAGCCGGACTCGGCGATCTCCGACTCGGAAAGATTCCGAGAGACGCGAAATACGTCGAAGTCGCGCGGACAACCGCCGAGGAAATTCTCGACGGTGACAGCGATCTTTCGGCCCACAGCGGGTGGAGACAGGAAGTCGAAGACGTCCTCGGAGAATCAGTCGAGTTCCTGTTCAAGAGCTGATTGCAACTGTGGGCTCGTCTGCGCCCCAATTCGTTGCAGGCTGGCCGCGCATGCCCAGACACGCGGGCGCCCCGGTCGTAGGCTTGAAGTGTGAAATTCATGCATCGGGCAACAGGGCTCTGTCTGGCATTGGCGCTCCCACTCTCGGGTTGCTCAGGCAGCGACACGAAAGCGAGCCCGAGCTCCGCGGTGAAAGGCGAGTCAGCCGTTCGCTTGCGCACGCGACCTGCTGGCATCGCTACAACGTTTGCGTACGTACCTGCCCTCGACCTGCCCGCCGTCGAGCTCCCAAGTGACAAGGTGCTCATTCGCGGCAGCGTGACCGAACTCACCTTGACTGCCCTCGACGGCGAGAGCATCCCCGGCACGTACACGGCCCCCGCGGGTGCCGGTCCGTTTCCAGCGGTGATTGTCCAACACGGCCTCTCCAGCAGCCACCAAGCCATGTACGGATTGCAAGAGGCGCTGACAAA
>JBARPG010000119.1:0-8449 GCA_049642885.1 Acidimicrobiia bacterium
ATCGAGCCGCCGAGATGGCGTGTCGCTCTTTCCGAGCTCAAGCAGCTCGCGATATTCGAAATCGGTCATGGCGACGAGGGTAGCGCTCGGCGACTAGCTAGCCTGCGTCGATGATTTTGGTCGAGCATTTGACGAAACGATTCGGCGATACCGTGGCTGTCAACGACCTGAGTTTCGAGGTGCGTCCGGGAGCGGTCACGGGGTTCGTCGGCCCAAACGGTTCGGGCAAGACCACGACCATGAGGTGCATGCTCAATCTCGCCCGACCAAGTTCGGGTCACGTGAGCATCGACGGCAAGGTCTACGCAAAGCATCATCATCCGATGCACGTCGTGGGTGCGGTGCTCGATGCAAAGGCTTTCCACCCAGGGCGTACCGCGAAAGACCACTTGTACTCGCTCGCCGTGTCGAACGGGATCCCGAAGAGGCGTGTCGGCGAAGTGCTTGAGATGGTCGGGCTGACGAGCGTCGCAAAAAAGCGCGCGGGTAAGTTCAGCCTTGGGATGAGTCAACGCCTTGGAATCGCTGCCGCGATGCTTGGCGATCCGGGCATACTGATTTTCGATGAGCCGATGAATGGACTCGACCCGGACGGAGTCCGCTGGGTGCGGGACCTCATGAGAGCGTTCGCCGGCGAAGGAAAGGCGGTGCTCGTCTCGAGCCACCTTCTCTCGGAGATGGCGCTCGTTGCAGACGAATTAGTTGTGATCGGACGAGGCAGCGTCTTGGCAAACGAGAGCGCCGCCACGTTCATGGAGCGCAACGCGCGCCAATGGGTGAGCGTGAGAGTGGAAGATCTGGCCGCGCTTGAAACTGCGATCGGCGCGGCGGGCGGCGTGGCGACCCGCACCGCCGATGGTGCGCTTGACGTCACAGGCATCGACATCGCCTCGGTCGGCGCTCTTGCATTTCATGCGGGCCTGATGGTGACCGAACTTGCTGAACATCACGAGAGCCTCGAAGATGTCTTCCTCGAGCTGACTGCCGATTCGGTGGAATATCGCGCGCCCGGTGCGATCCCAACGGGAGGTCAGCAATGATTGGCGCGCTGCGTTCTGAGTTCGTGAAGATGCGTTCGCTGCGAAGCACCTGGTATTCGATCGGAGCAATGGCGGTACTTGGAGTCGTTGGTTCTGCGCTCGGCGGTGTTCCCCGCGGTGCATATGAGCAATACAACCGGCTCGGATTCGAATATGCCTCGCAACGAGTTGCAGTTGCGGTGTTTGCGGTGATGTTGGTCACAGGAGAGTTTCGGAACACAGCGATGGTGTCTTCGGCCTTGGCCGTTCCGAAACGGTGGACCTTTCATCTCGCGAAAACGGCCGTTGTCGCGCTCTATGGCGTGCTGCTGGCTGTCGTTGGATTTGGCAGTGCATCGCTCACCATGGCCGCACGGGCAGGCTCCTTTGATGTTGCGCTCCTAAAAGAAGTGGTCAGCAAGTCAAGCGAATATGGGTATCAAAGGGCGGCGACTCCACCGCTCTTTTACGTCCTCTTGGTCGTGATCGGGTTCGCGGTGTTCTCGGGAGCGATTGCGTTCGCGTTGCGGTCGCAACCCGCGGCGATTGTGGTCGCTGCGGTCGGACCATTGCTTTCGCTCTTCTGGCAAAACCAATTCAACCCGTTCCTCAGCGCAGAAGCAGCGGCGAACCCCGATCAAGTATCCGCCGGAGGCCACGTCATCGATCGCGCGAGCGGTCTTGCCGGTTTTTGGATCTTTGTCGCTGTGGTCGTGGTGATTTCTGGAGTGGTCCACTCGCGCCGTGACATCTAGTTGCTGAGCTGGAGTTGGTGCAGCTGGCCGCGTGGACCGCGTCGCTAGGGTGCTCCGGTGATCCGCGTCGAACATTTGACGAAACGATTCGGCGATACCGTTGCAGTCAATGACCTGAGCTTTGAGATACGGCCGGGGGCGGTGACGGGATTTCTCGGACCGAATGGCGCTGGAAAGTCGACGACCATGCGGTGCATCGTCGGCCTTGACCGTCCGACCTCGGGAACGGCACTCGTTGGCGGCAGGCGCTACGCCACGCTCAAGCGCCCCGCAGAGCATGTCGGCTCGATACTTGATCTGAAGGCGTTTCATGCTCCGCGTACCGCACGAAATCACCTCAAGGTGATGGCGACGCTCGCGGGAGTCCCCCGCAAGCGTGCGGATGAAGTGTTGGAGCTGGTCGGCCTCAGCGAGGTTGCGGATGTGCGAGCTGGCCGGTTTTCCTTGGGAATGGGCCAGAGGCTCAGCTTGGCGACGGCGCTGCTTGGGCGGCCGAACGTGCTGATTTTGGACGAACCGTTGAACGGTCTCGACCCTGAAGGAATTCATTGGATGCGATCAGTCATCAGAGGGCACGCCGGCGGAGGCGGAACGGTATTCGTGTCCTCCCATCTGCTGAGCGAGATGGCGGAATTGGCTGACGACCTGGTCGTCATTGGAAAAGGGGCTCTCATCGCCTCGGGCCCGATCGGCCAGTTCATTTCGGCCAACACAACCTCGACGGTGCGAGTCGTCTCACCGCAACTCGCCGAACTCATGGAAGCGTTTTCCAACGTGTCGCACGCGATCTGGACGCGCGATAAGGAAGCTGTCGTTGTGGCGGGTATCGAGGCACGCGTGATTGGTGAGCGTGCCGCAAGCCTTGGCATTGTGTTGCACGAGCTCACGCCAATGCAGGCCACGCTGGAGCAGGCGTATTTCGACGTCACTCGAAACGCTGTTGAGTTCGGAAGCGGCGACGGGACATGATCCTGCGTTCGCTCCGAGCCGAGTTTCTCAAGTTACGGACGATCCGATCGCCGTGGATCACCGTTGTCGCGTCGAGTCTCGTTGGCGCGTTGTTGATGTTCTTTGCGGTTCGCAGCTTCCTCCGCGACGCGTTGCCAAGTGACGTGCCGTTTGCAGTGCGCAATGAGATGGACTCAAGGATCGTGGGCCAGGTCCATCAGGCCTTGTCCGGGTTCATGCAGATTTGGCACGTTGCAGCGCTGGCATGGGTTGTTTCGATGATTTCAGGCGAGACCAGAGATGGGTTCACACGCGTGAACCTTGTGATGATCCCGCGGCGATGGATGTATGCATTCAATAAGGTCGTGAGTGCTGCTGCCTATTTTGCGATTGGAACGGTGGCTGCCCTCGCTTGCCATGTCGGGGCTTTGCAGCTTGCGCTCGCGGAATCGGGATTTCATTTGAACGTGTTGTCGCGAGAGTTTGTGCTGACCTACCTCGGTTGGATCGCGTACATGACGCTGCACGCTCCGATAGCGGTCGCCCTGGGCCTTTGCTTCCGCCGGGGTCCTGGCGGAATCGTCATTTCGGTTCTGGCCGTCGTGATCGATGGGGGACTGGCTGCGTCGCGTGCGATTTCGTGGATGCTTCCTTGGTTGCCATTTGCGAACGGGTACACGTTGCCCTCCGATTCACATCACCATCAGGTCAACGTTGATCCAAACGCGCTCGGGAGATTCGGCCGTTACTCAAGCAGCGGCTTCATCCCTGAGTACCACGGTGTCGTTTACGGAACGATCTATTTCGTAGTCGTGAGCCTCGGTCTTTGGGCCGCCTCAACTTGGTGGTTTGCTCGACGGGACGCGTGAACCTACCGCTCGGTAACCTGACGGCGAACCACATTTTGAGGAGCTCATGTGTCCGATTACCGCGCACCCGTTGGGGATATTGACTTCGTTTTGAACCGGGTTTGTGACTATTCGGCAATCGCTGCGTTGCCCGGATACGAACATGCCGACCCGGCGACGGCATCGGCACTGCTGGAAGAAGCCGGTCGGTTCATGGCCCAGGTCTTGGCGCCGCTCAACCGGACGGGTGACGTCGAAGGCGTGAAGTGGAATCCTGACTATTCGGTAACCACCGCCAGCGGATTCATCGACGCATACAAGCAATATGTGGATGCTGGCTGGGGTGCGGTTCCGTTCCCGATTGAATACGGCGGTGGCGCATTCCCGTGGATCATTGCGCTCGCGCTGCAAGAGATGATGACCGCATCGAATCTGTCGTTCTCGATGTGCCCGCTCCTGACCCAAGGCGCGATCGATGCGATCGTGCATCATGGCTCCGAAATTGTCCGTGAGACCTGGCTGCCGAAAATGGTGACGGGTGAGTGGTCCGGCACCATGAATCTCACCGAACCGGATGCCGGTTCTGATGTCGGTGCGCTTCGCAGCACCGCGAAGCCCGTCGGCGACGGCACCTACAAGATCCACGGGCAGAAGATCTTCATCTCGTTCGGCGAACATGACATGGCGGAGAACATCATCCACCTCGTGCTTGCGCGCACGCCCGACGCTCCTCCTGGAACCAAGGGCATTTCGCTGTTTGTCGTTCCGAAGTTCATGGTGAATGATGACGGTTCGCTCGGTGCCCGCAATGATGTTCGGTGCTTGAGCGTCGAGCACAAGCTTGGAATCAACGCGTCGCCCACGTGCGTGCTCGAGTACGGCGGCGAGAGCGACGGAGCGATTGGCTACATCGTCGGTGAAGAAAACCACGGCATGGGCTACATGTTCACCATGATGAACCAAGCGCGTCTTTCGGTTGGGCTGCAAGGTCTTGCCCTTAGCGAACGTTCGTATCAGCAGGCACTCGCGTTTTCGCAGGAGCGGCGACAGGGCCGAGCGATCGGATCGGCGCCGGGAACGAGCAGTCCGATCATCGAGCATCCCGATGTGCGCCGCATGTTGATGACGATGCGCTCCACCATCGACGCGATGCGCGCGCTCTTGTATGCAAACGCCGAAGCGCTCGACCTCGCGTCACATCACCCCGACGCCGACGTTCGCACCCGCCAAGATGAGATTGCTCAGCTCTACACCCCGCTGTCCAAGGCGTGGTGTACCGATATGTCGATTGACCTCACGGGCCTCGGTGTGCAAATTCATGGCGGAATGGGATTCATCGAAGAGACCGGTGCCGCGCAGCACTACCGAGACGCTCGCATCACAACGATTTACGAAGGCACGAACGGCATCCAAGCGATGGACCTCGTCGGGCGCAAGCTACCGATGCGGATGGGTGGCGTGATCAACGACCACTTCGCGTTCCTTGAGACCGAGCTCGCTGCTGCTGCCAAGGTGGAGGCGCTCGTTGGCGGTGCCGCTGCTGCGTTGCAGCTTGTTACGGAGTGCCGTGACGCGACGAGTTGGATTTTCGAGCACGCCACTGAACCGCTCGAAGTCCTCTCGGGAGCAACCCCGTATCAACGCATGTTGGCAGTCGTGACGGCAGGCACCTTGTTGTTGAAGGGTGCTGCAGCTGCGCACGTACACGGTGACCCGCACGCGGATGCCCGTGTTGTGTCCGCATCGTTCTTCAGTGAGCAGATCTTGCCGACCGCCGGCGGGTATCTCCCGTCAGTGAAGGCCGGCAGCCAGCCGCTCATGGTGCTCGACGCTGAAGCACTCGCGTCCCGCTGAGTGAACGCGCACTACGACCTCATCATTCTTGGGGCGGGCTCGGGCAATAGCGTCTTGAGCGATGCCTTCGACGGCAAGCGGGTCGCCATCGTTGAACCCGACGCATTCGGTGGCACGTGTCTGAACCGAGGATGCATCCCGACGAAAATGTTGGTGCACGCCGCGGATCTTGCGTACACGGCCGCGGGCTCGGAGCGTTTTGGTGTGGACCTCTCGCTGAACGGCGTCGACTGGCCTGCAATTCGTGAACGCGTCTTCGATCGTATCGATCCCATTGCGGAGCGCGGCAAGGAGTATCGCAAGGGGCTTGAGAATGTGGACGTCTACGAGGGGACCGCGTCGTTCCTCGGTGAACGTCGTGTCGAGATCGAGCTGAACGACGGGACAATCGAAATTTCCGGAGACCAAATTGTGATCGCCGTCGGTGCGCGCCCGCACCTTCCGCAACTGCCCGGTCTCGAGACCGTGCCGTTCCACACCTCCGACACGATCATGCGTGTTGATGAGCTCCCGAAGCGGGTCGGCATCATCGGTGGTGGATATATCGCTTCCGAAATGGCGCATGTACTCGGAGCGCTCGGGTGCGCAGAGACAGTGTTCGTTCGCGGAGATCGTTTTCTGAAACATGAGGATGATGACATCGCGCATGCCTTCACCACGGCGATGCAGGATCGGTTCGCGTGCATCATGAACGCGCGATTGACTGCGGTCGCGAAGCGTGGGGATGCGATTGTGGTGACTCACGATGTGAGCGGTGTTCCGAATGACATCGTCGTCGACGCGCTCCTGGTCGCGACGGGGCGGGTGCCCAACGCAGATCAGATCAACGCGGCCGCGGGTGGCATCGAGCTCACTCCCGATGGGCGCGTGCTGGTCGACCAATACGGTCGCACCTCGGCCACTGGTGTGTGGGCGCTTGGCGATGTGTGCTCGCCTTTTCAACTCAAACACGTCGCCAATCACGAGGCGCGAGTCATTGCGAACAACATCACCCAACCGGGTGACGAAGCCAGGTGGCAGGTGATCGCAAAGGATCCGGTGCCGCACGCGGTATTCGCTCATCCGCAAATCGCATCGGCTGGGATGACAGAGTCCGAAGCACGGGCCGCCGGTCTCGACATCGAGGTCGCCCGACGTGACTACGCAGACTCCGCCTGGGGTTGGGCACTCGAAGACACGACGAGTTTCGTGAAGCTGATCATGGATTCGGCTTCCCGCACGCTGCTTGGCGGACACATCATCGGGCCGCACGCCGCATCGCTCATCCAGCCGATCATCCAGATGATGCGCTTCAAACAGACGGTCGACGAGGTTGCCACCCAGCCGTATTACATTCACCCGGCGCCTTCAGAGGTCATCGAACAAGCGTTGCTCGAACTGTGCTGAGTAGCCTTTCTCCGTGACTTCAGAACTCCCTGCACTTCCACCGCCGATGGCGGTACAGCGGTATCTCGATCCCGCTGTGTATGAGATCGAGCGACGCGAGATCTTTTCGAAAGAATGGATTCTCATCGGGTTTGAGCAGCAGATCGCCGAGGTTGGATGCACCATTTCGGAAACGGTCGGAGAGGTCTCTGTCTTCGTGCAACGCGGGAAAGACAACGAGTTGCGGGGCTTCGTCAACGTGTGCCCGCACCGCGGTGGACCGATGGTGGATGGCCCGTGGGGATGTCGAGGCAATCTCGTCTGTCGCTACCACGGTTGGGCGTTCTCTGAAGATGGAGCATTGGTTTCGGCCCGCGATTTTGGCGGAGACGTGCCGGACGGAATCGGGCTCATACCGATCGCCGCTGAGGTATGGCGCGGCATGTTGTTCGTCAACCTCGATCGCAATGCGAAACCGCTCGTGGAGTCACTCGGAACGTTCCCGACCGTGTGCGAACCGTTCCACTGGGAGTCGATGCGCTTCCATTCCCGCAGCACGCGACAGGTCGCGTGCAACTGGAAGATCTACGCCGAGAACTTTCTCGAGAACTATCACATTCCGACAACGCACCCCGCGCTTGCTCGCGAAACAGAAGCACTGAAGTTCCGTCAGCGCACCTACGGCGATCGACGCTGGAACATTCACGGTGCGCCGGCCAAAGAAGGCGCGCACATGTCGGGGATCTTCGGCTACTTCTGGCCGAACTTCTCCTTTGATGTATTTCCCGGTGGGTTCGCAACTGAACGGTGGTTCCCGCGAGGGCATGATCACATCGAGCTGTACTTCGACTACTTCTTTGACGACGATGCGGTCGACGTCGAAGACATGGTGAAAGTGTCGGAAGAGGTCGCAGACGAAGACGCACATATGTGCGAGTTGATTCAGAACAACTTCGTCTCGGGCATGTACACGCCCGGCGTGCTGTCGCCTCGACACGAGAACTCGATCGCGGATTTCCACTCGCTCGTTGAAGAAGTGATCACACGGGGCGGGCCCGCAGTGCCGGGAACGCCGTTCCCATGGTCGAACGACTGAGACGCACACGCGTGACAGGACCAGAGGTCGGGGACGTGCTCGAGTATTTCGATACCGATCTCCGATCCGCCAATCCGTTGGCGTTTCCCGGATACCAGACCCAGCTCGACCGCCTCGCGGGAGCCGAATCGGTGGTTACCGGTCGCACCGCGACTCACGTGTTCATCCGCGCTGCGTTTGATGTACTCGGCGGATCGATGGGTGTCGTGCACGGCGAGCGTGTGGTTCGTGCATTTGATCGAGCGATTGCGCTTGGGCTGCCCGTTGTGATGGTGACCGCGTCGGGTGGTGCTCGGATGCAGGAGGGCATGGTCGCTCTAATCCAGATGGCGCGCACCGCGGCGGCTTCCAAACGTCACAGCGATGCAGGTCTGCAACAGATTGCTTGGTTCGACAATCCCACCACCGGCGGAGTGTTTGCCAGTTACGCGTCGCTTGCCGACGTGAAGGCCGCACCAGCCGGCGCGTATCTCGGCTTCGGGGGACCGCGTGTGCTCGAAGCATTCGGTGTCGCGCCCGACGAGTCGCATTCCAGCGAGTCCGCGCTCGCGCACGGCCTCATCG
>JBARPG010000120.1:0-1563 GCA_049642885.1 Acidimicrobiia bacterium
ATCTTCGAAGAAGCGATCGATGAAAGCACGCGCGGCTTTCTCATGACCTTGTGGAATACCTATTCCTTCTTCGTGACATACGCCAACCTCGACGGATTCACTTCCGCCGACGCTTCATCATCCACTGACGTTATGGATCGTTGGATGCGATCGCGATTGCACCGCACCATTGCCGAGGTCACCGAGTCGCTCGAAGCCTTCGACGCCCTCAGCGCCGCAACCGCGCTGACGCAGCTTGTCGACGACTGTTCGAATTGGTACGTCCGTCGCAGCCGTTCGCGATTTTGGAAAGACTCTGATGTATTCGCTCACGCAACGCTCCACGAAGTACTCACACACATTGCGGTGATGCTGGCGCCGCTGTGTCCGTTCATCAGCGATGCGATGTGGCGCAACCTCAGCCAAACCGAGACGTCCGTGCATCTCCAGAACTGGCCCGAACCTGACGGTGACGCAATCGACTATGACCTGGAATCCGAGATGGAATTGGCACGCGCACTGACCTCCGTTGGCCGCGCCGCTCGAACCCAAGCGAAGATCAAAGTCCGTCAGCCGCTCGCCCGTGCCCGTTACCTGTCGACGCGGCCATTGAGTGATGAGATTGCCGCCGTCGTATCCGGTGAGCTGAACGTCAAGATGCTGGAAGCCACCGACTCGCTGGACGATGTCGTTGATCTCACGGTGGTACCGAACTTCGCTGCGCTTGGCCCGCGTCTTGGAAAGGGAGTCGGCGAACTCAAGACCGCACTCACGAAGGATGGGGCCTCCGTCGCTCACCGCATTCGCACTGACGGCTCGGCGGTCGTCGTGCTGAGTACCGGGCCAATCACGTTGACCCCAGACGACGTCGAAATCCGCGTGCGAGCGCGCGAGGGTTTCGCAGTCGCCGAGGAGCAGGGGTACGCCGTCGCGCTCGACACCGCGCTCGATGCATCGCTCATTCAAGAAGGCACGGCGCGAGAGCTCATCCGTTGGCTCAACGAAGTTCGCAAAGATCTGGATTTTGAAATCGCAGATCGCGTTGCGGTACATATCGAAGCCTCCGGTGCTGTGAACAACGCCATAACGGCACACCAGCCAGAAATTGCTGCGGATGTTCTCGCAGTCGAATGGAACAACGTTGCTGAGCTTGAAGAGCACAATGCCGAAACACTGGTTGACGGAACCGCAGTCCGAGTGTTTCTCGAGCGCCGCGGCGCGTGACGTTCGGCTGAGCGTCTAGAACAGGTCTCGGTACTCGGCACGGTTGGCGTCTGAAAACAGGTCGTCGTTGCCATCGCTTCGAACGGCTTCACGCAATGAGGTCACGAACTCGTCGGAGCTCAAGTGGTCCTCTTCGTCACGGGCATCGACGATCATCGCTTCAAGTGGTTCGACTTCCGCAACGTCGCGAGCCGCAGGGGTCTCAACGTTTTCAACGTGCACCACGACATTGGATTGACTCTGTGATGCGTCAGATTCCGCGGGCGAGGAAGATGGCATATTCGGAACAAGCCCGATGCTCTCAAGCGCCGGAGCGCTCGGAACCTCACCACGATGTGGTCGTGTCTGCAGGCGCTGCAG
>JBARPG010000121.1:0-5387 GCA_049642885.1 Acidimicrobiia bacterium
GCGTGGGGCGGCGCACCGTAGCGGAATGCGTCGAGCAGGAATCCGAAACGCTCTTGTGCCGTTTCGCTATCGATACCGAGCAATTCGAAGATTCGCGATTGCAGCTCTCGTTGGTGAATACGAACACTGCCCGAGCCGAGCTCCCAGCCATTGAGGACGAGGTCGTACGCCTGGGCCCGTATTTCGAGCAACGCCGGGCCACTGCCGTCGAGCAAATGCAGATCCTCATCACGAGGCTTGGTGAACGGGTGGTGCGCGGGAATGGGGTTCCCATCGGCACCAAGCGCTTCAAACATTGGGAAGTCGACGACCCAACTGAAATGGAGGCCAGCCACCGCGAGCGGTTTCCCCAACTCGAGACGGAGCGCTCCGAGCACTTCGACACTGGTCTTCCACTCGCCGGCCACGATCAAGATCAGATCGCCAGTGTTGGCGTTCAGAGTTGTTCGGAGCTCGTCGCGCTCTGTGTCGCTCAGGAATTTCGCGACCGGTGAATCGATCGAATCGGCCTGCACGCGCATCCACACCAGGCCAGCGGCGCCAAGTCGTTTGGCGTTTTCCGTAAGAGCATCGAGACGAGATCGCGACACGTCGCCGTGCTCCGGCACGCAGATTCCAACAACCGTCGGCGCCTGAAATGCGCGGAACTCGGTCTTCGCGAACACTCCTTTGAGGTCGGTGAGTTCCATACCGAAGCGCATATCGGGTTTGTCGCTCCCAAAACGATTCATTGCCTCTCGCCAAGTGATGGTCGGGATTGCGGACGGTGCAACGAAACCCGCGGCATTCACCGCTTCGACGACGGCACGACCAATTGCGGCTCGAACGTCTTCCCCGGTTGCGAAACTCATCTCGGCATCGAGCTGCATGAATTCAAATTGCCGATCCGCCCGCAGATCTTCGTCACGTAGGCACCGCGCTATTTGGTAATAGCGATCCATGCCCGCGACCATCAGCAGTTGCTTGAACAATTGTGGGCTCTGAGGAAGCGCATAGAAGAGGCCGGGGTGTTGCCGAGCTGGAACGACAAAGTCCCGTGCGCCTTCTGGAGTCGACGCTATCAAGATCGGTGTTTCCACTTCGCAGAACGACTGGGCATCCATTGCTTGACGAATCGCGGCGTTCACCCGTGCCCGAACGCGCAGATTCGCTGCGACGCGCCCTCGTCGAATGTCGAGGTAACGATATTTCAGGCGCAGCGCCTCATCGATTTCGACACGGTCATCCATGCTGAAGGGCAGTGCTTCCGCCTCATTCAAGATGTCAACCTCGTCCGCAGCGATTTCTACGGCGCCGGTCGGCAAGTCAGCGTTGACCGTGCCATCGGGACGGGCACGCACCAACCCACTGACACTGACCACCCACTCTGATCGCAGCGCACTCGCCGCCGCTGCAACCGCCTCGTGTCCTGGATCGAGTACGACCTGCACGATGCCTGAAACATCGCGCACGTCGAGAAACACCACGCCACCGTGGTCGCGACGATGCGCGACCCAACCAGCGACCTGCACTCGACTGCCAATTTCGGTGTCACGGAGCTCGCCCGCCAAATGTGTTCTCACTGTTGGTGCTTTCTGTGTTCGTGGATCCACGCAACAAGCGCGCTGCGTGCGACCTCAGTTTGATCGCCGGTCGCGAGTTCCTTGACGACAACGGCTCCGCGCTCGTGTTCTTGCGGGGCGAGCATGACGGCGAACTGTGCGCCCGATCGGTCGGCGAGTTTCCACTGCGCCTTGACCGATCGCCCGCCAAACGCCCGGTCGGTCGGCATGCCAGCCTCTCGAAGTGCACCGGCGAGTTGGCTTGATTCCCACGGATCGTCAAGCGCCGAGATGATGAACACCGCGAGCCGGCCAACGCCCGGTTCACCACCCGAAGCGAGGAGCACTCGTTCTAGACCAATACCGAATCCGATCCCGGGAGTTGGTGGACCGCCCATTTCTTCGGCGAGCCCGTCGTAGCGGCCTCCACCGCCGATCGCGTCTTGGGCCGCATCGAGCGTGGCGCTCGAGAATTCGAAGGTTGTGCGGGTGTAGTAATCGAATCCACGGACGAGTCGAGGATCGATCGTGTGAGCGATGCCAAGTCGGTTGAGTCCCTCGCGCACGAGGCCGAAGTGCGTCGCGGCCTCGTCTGAAAGCGAATCGGAGAGTGCGGGCGCACCATCGATGACGGTTGCGAGCGCCGGATCTTTCGAATCAAGTACGCGAAGCGGATTCGCGGCAATCAGTTCCACGAGCGCTGGCGACGGCGACGGAATGGCTGCCTGCAGATATTCCTGCAAGGCGACTCGATACCCCGGCCGTGTCGAGGGATCCCCCATCGAGTTGATGCGCAACTGAGCATCGGTGATTCCCACTGCTTCGAAGAAGGTGTGCGCAAGAGCGATTACTTCAACGTCAATCGCGGGATCATCGACCCCCAGCACTTCGACGCCGAGCTGCATGTGCTGTCGATAGCGGCCTTTTTGTGGTCGTTCGTATCGGAAATTTGGCGCGACGTAAAAGACTTTCCACGGCGGCGTCGGCCGATGTTGAACATACGCACGGACGACTCCCGCGGTGCCTTCGGGACGGAGGGCCATCGTTCGACCGCCGCGATCTTCGAACACGTACATCTCTTTGCGGACGACATCCGTTGTGGCACCGACCCGCTGGAACACTTCGAGATGTTCGAATACCGGCGTAATGACCAAACCGAAACCCGCGTTCCCCGCGAGGCGAGCGAACGTCGCTATCACCTCGCCCGTGCGTCCCGACTCCGGGGGCAGCACGTCGTGGGTTCCAATTGGGGAGCGCAGGGCCTCTGACACGCAGGCGATGCTAGGCGAGCGTCTCTCTCAGGAACCGCCTAGCACGAGGTTGTCGTCACGGTCGCTGGCTTGCATTCGAGCCACGAGACCTGTTGGAGCGGGCCGTCCCCGAACCCGGCGATCCCTGCGACCCTGGAGTCATACTGAAATTCCATGTTGTTCTTGACCTGCACGTTGTTCGCGTAAACGGCCCCAACGAAGGACGCGTTGTTCTTGAAGGCGACCGGCCCGTTCGGGGCGTAGAGCAGTACTGCAGTGTTCGAAGCGAACGAAAAGTTGTTCTTAAATCCGATCGCGCAGTCCCCCGGATTGCCACCGTTGGTCGTGCAGTTGGTGGCCGGCGCGACATATTTGCTCGACAACACAAGCATCTTGTCTGTGGAGTTCGTGCCACCAATCCCGTTCGCGTGAATTGGCGCGTTCTCGGCGAACACATAGGTATCGCCGGAAATGGTCGTGCTCGTGAGATCGACATAGTCGGTCGCCGATCCGCCCTGGACGTGGAAGACCCCCGAGAGGCTGGATGCATGGATTGCCACGTACGCGTTCATGGCTGCCGGTGACGCGAATTCGTGCACCGTCAGCGTCGGGTAGTTCGCCGCGTTGTACACGAGCGGCGGAATCGGTTTCGGCGCTGGCGGCGTACTGCAGACATGCGAGGTTTGCGCGCCGCCTGATCCGCCGCTGATTGTTCCCCAAGCCTTCACGGTTCCTGAGATTCCTCCCCCGGTCTCCACCTTGTACTTCGACTGCGCGGCGTCGTCCGCGCACCCGGGCGTAGCTGATGTCGCAATGACGTTTCCGCCGATCGTGCCGCCCCCGACCGATACCGAGATATTCGAATTGGCCGCGTTGTACCCGACAACCGTGACATCGCCGTCAATCACAGAATTACTCTCCATTTCGAGATATCCCCCAGCTGCCCGCAGCGAGCCTGTGATGTGGTTGTTGTTGTCGAGATGCACGTACTGGTTCGCCCAGACATCCCCAGCGACGTTGTCGTTGTTCTTGAAGGTCACATCCGAGCTCGAAAAGATCGCATCGGTGAACACAGTCGGCGGGGCGTAGGTCACGCGAATGCGCCGGTCGGCACGTTGCTGCGCGATCCCCCCGACCGTGGCCACCGCATCGATTTGGTATGAGGAACGGCCGAGCGACACGACGCGGTACTGATAGGAACCGTCGCTCGTCGTGCCACTGGTCGTGCCAACGGGCACGGTGCCACCGAGCACCTTCGCCAAGGCGGCGCTTGCACCGGCCTCAGAAACACTCAGTGCTCGGGTCCACGAGCCGCTGCGAGCCGTCTGCTCACCGCGAGAGCTCGACCGTGCCACCGTGGCAGCACTGATACCCATGATCACCAGGACGAACATCATGGTGACGACGAGCGCCATACCTGCTTCGTCGCGTCCAGTGCGAGCGTGACTTCGTTGTCTTTTCATTGTCGATTCCTTAGTGAAACTTCGGCGTCGAGCGCCAAGGTGGTATCTGGGGACTGGGCTGGATGAACTGCGAGGTGTATGGAAACGCGCTGAGCGGTCGCGGCATCGGGCACGTAGGAAAATCCAGTTCCGAGGGCGATCCGTGTGACGACGATTGGCGACGAGCCGCTTTGGGCACGCCGCAAATAGGTGCCGGAAATGGTGTACGTGACCGAGGTATTGACGCCGTTGACCGGAGTGCTCATCGAAAGCGATGTGGTCGTCGACCCGGGAAGGATGCTGTTTGCTTCACGAATTTCCTTCGTCATCTGATTCATGACCACGCGCATATTCGTTTGCGCGTCAGTTCGCGCGATTTCAAACGCGTCTTCGTGAACGTAAGAAGTGAGCATCACGGTTGCCGCCGCAAGGACGAGCAGCATGAGCGCACTAACGATCGACAGCTCCAAGATGGTGAATCCATCTTCAAGCTCCGCGCGTTTATGAACACTGGTTCTTAGCCAGCGAAATGATCGCCGTGGACACTGATTCATTTCCAGCCTTGTCATATGCCGCCACTTTGAAGCGGGTCGAGTTGAGCGTTTTCGCATGCGAGTTCGAAGTGGTGAGTGCGGTGGTTGTGGCAACAACCGACCAGGTTGCAGCATCGGTAGACCGATACACGCGGTATCCGACCATGTTGGTATCGGTCGATGCCGTCCAGGTCAGCGTCACCGTGCGAGTGGTTCCTGAACAGCTCGCGGTTCTCGCGAACGATCCCGGCATCGTTGGCAAGGTCTGATCGAGGACAATCGTCGCTGGACTCATCGTGCGAACGTTGCCGCGTATGTCGCGAGTCTTTCCGCTGACCGTCTTTGTCCCGTCTCCCGAACTGAGGGTCCACGCAATGTTTGGGCTGGCCGACGAATAGATAACGTCGCCCCCCCACGTCGTTCCCCCATCGTTTGAGTAGTTCGCTGTCACCGATGAATCCACGCAATTGTCGGCGAAGGAGTTCTGGGTCAGAGTCACCGTCGTCGTGCGATCGAAACAAGCGTCGAGCACGGAGCGACCGCGACTGTTCAGGACTTCGACATTCATCGCTCCGCTGACTATCGACCTGGCATCGAGTCCGACGACAACAACGACGACCA
>JBARPG010000122.1:0-13037 GCA_049642885.1 Acidimicrobiia bacterium
GGATAGAACTGCTCGAACTGCTCGAGCTTTTCACCCGTGCCGACGAACAGGATCGGTTTGCCAACCACCTCTTTCACCGAAAGGGCAGCACCACCGCGCGCATCTCCATCGGTTTTCGACAAGATCACACCGTCGATTGGGCTCGCCTCATTGAACGCGACTGCGACGTTGACCGCTTCTTGTCCCGTCATCGCATCAACGACGAGCAGCGTGTGATGAGGTTGAACCGCGGCACGAATCGCCGTCAACTCCGACATCAGGTCGGCATCAATTTGGAGCCGACCCGCGGTGTCAACAATCAGAACCTTGGCGCCGATGCGGGTGGCTTCCGCGACCGCGTCACGAGCGACCTGCACGGGATTCGTCGGGGCCGAAAACATCGAGACGCCAATGCGCTCGGCAAGCACACGAAGCTGTTCCACTGCCGCCGGCCGCTGCAAGTCGGCGCCCGCCAACATGACCGAGTGACCTTGGTTCTTGAAGTACAACGCAAGTTTCGCGGCATGCGTTGTCTTCCCCGAACCCTGCAAACCCTCAAGCAGGATGACCGTCGGCGGACGATCGCTGAGGTTCAGCTTGGTTGTTTCCCCGCCAAGGGTCGCCACCAATTCTTCGTGAACGATCTTGATGATCTGTTGGCCAGGGTTGAGCGCCTTCGACACGTCAGCGCCGATGGCCCGCGCTTTGACGCGCTCGATAAAGGCTCGAACAACGTTGACGTTGACGTCAGCTTCCAACAACGCCAACCGAATCTCGCGGCCGATCTCTTCTACATCGGCCTCAGCGATACGGCCCTTGCCTCGGATACGCCCGAGAATCCCGTCAAATCGATCGGTCAGTGAATCAAACATGGTGTGAAGCTACGCGCTCGGTGAACCCGAATCGGTAGCAGCGCCATCGCCTGTGTCGAACATCGCCGCCACAAACGCGTCAGCATCGAAGGCCAGAAGATCATCGACAGATTCACCCACGCCCACAAATCTCACGGGAATGCCTGTCTCGGCCGCGATCGCCAGCACGATGCCGCCCTTTGAAGACCCGTCGAGCTTGGTGAGCACGATGCCGGTTACCTGCGCGGCTTCGAGGAAGTGCTTCGCCTGACTGAGGCCGTTTTGCCCGGTACTCGCATCGAGGACGAGCAAGGTTTCAACTTGTTCGGGCGTGTGGCGATCGATGATCCGCCGCAAGTTCGCCAACTCCTCCATCAAGTTCGTGTTGGATTGCAGGCGCCCCGCCGTGTCGACCAGCACAACATCGGCGTTGCGTGCATTCGCTGCGGCGAGCGCGTCGAAGACCACCGATCCCGGGTCGCCGCCGTCTTGACCGCGGATGATTTCCACGCCGAGGCGCTCAGCCCACAACGACAGTTGATCGGCGGCCGCGGCGCGGAAGGTGTCTCCCGCAGCGAGCACAACGTGATGTCCGTCAGCAACAAGGTGCGCGCCGATTTTCGCGATCGACGTGGTCTTGCCGACCCCATTGACTCCAACAAACAGCCACACACTTTTGCCGCCCGCCACTGGCTGCAACGGTGCAACGTCTCGGGGAAACAACGACGCCGCCACGTCACGAACGACGCCAACCGCTCCGGCAGGTGAGTCGATCTTCGCTGCCGCGCATTGAGTCTTTGCCTCGGCGATGATCCGTGTTGAGGTTGTAATTCCAACGTCGGAAAGGATCAGCGTCTCTTCGATTTCATCCCAGACCGCGTCGTCGATCTTGGACCGATCGCGCAACCCCGAAACCAAGTCTGAGAACAGGCGGCGAGTGCGCTCGACTCGAATTTTCGGAGGTGCTGCAGTCGCGGCACCGGTCGGTCCAGCCTCCCCACGCGTCGGCGCCTCGGGCTCTGCACGCACGGTCGTTCCCGAGCGGGGTAGGCCGATCTCTTCGAGTGCGGACCCGGGCTTTCGGCGCCCGAGAAACAGCGCCAGCCCACCGCCGACCACCAAGACAGCGAGAAGAATGAGCGCAACAACAATGACTGATGAGTCCATCGTCGGGATGCTACCGATCGCCTCTCAGTGCGAATCTGTCGCGGCGCAGGCGGCGAGCGCCTCGAGGGTTGCTTCCATCCCGCTCCGATTGTGAGCCGCTCGATCTTGTACCCCCGTCGCCACTCCGCTCAGCACAGCGAAGAACTTCGAACGGTGATCAGACCATCGTTCAGTCACGCGGCAGCCTTCGCCCGCGGGTTCAAATGAGTACCCCCACGTTGCAACTCGTATCGGGCCGAAATGAACATCAAAGATGAACGACTTCCCAGGGTCCGCGGCTGTGACCGTGCACGTCGTCGACCAGCGGCGAAACCCGCGCTGGTTCTTCCCTCGGAACTTCGCGCCAACCACCGCACCGGTGGCACCGCCGCGCCACTCCGCTCCACGACTCTCGGGCGACCAGTCCCCCATGCGTGTGACATCGCTCACCATCGCATAGAGCAGCTCGGGTGTCGCGTCGATCGTGCGTGTGACTTCGACATTGCGGATCTCGCTCATACTGGCGGCCTTCCGGTCTGTTGCTCGTACGAAGCCGCACCCATGCGCGGCAATGGAATGCCATTCTGTTGCAGCGCGCGGACCACTCGCTCGCGGAGCACTCTCGCAAGCGCCCATTGCCGCTTCGGAACGGTGGTGAGCACGATGCGAATGGTGATGCGGTCCATGCCGAGGCTTTCGATTCCCAACACCTCCGGCGGGGCGAGTAACTCGTCGGAGTATGTCTCGTCCTCGTGCATGGCGAGCGCGGCTTCTTGAATCGTGACCAGCGCTGCGTCGAGATCTGCCTCGGCACCAACGGCAATATCAACGATCGCCTTGGAATATTGCTGAGTGAAGTTTCCGATGCGCTCAATGGAACCGTTCGGCACGTGCCAGAGCGTCCCTTCGTTGTCTCGAACCCGTACCGTTCGAAGGGAAACACCCTCGACGGTGCCACGAGCAAAACCCGTGTCGATCACATCGCCCACGCCGAACTGATCCTCGATCAACATCCACGAGCCAGCGAGGAAATCCTTCACAAGACTTTGGGCGCCGAATCCGAGCGCCACACCAGCAACACTCGCCCCGGCGACAAGTGCCGCGAGGTTGATGCCGAGAGTCGACAGCACAGCGAAGAGCGCGACGAGAACGACGATTCCGGTGAACAAGCCACGGAACACCGCACCGAGTGTGGCTGCGCGCTGCAAGCGCCGCTGTGAGCCTTCTCCCCCGGCCCATTTCTTCGTCAGCCCGAGCGACATGAGTCGAGCGATCCCGATCAACACGACAGCACTGCCAATCACGATCGCGATGTGAATCAAGTCATCTTTCGTGATTGAACCGATGACGCCAGATTCCTCAGGCTTAGCGGCGCGAACGAACGTGGTGACGGCACTCATGCGGACTCTTTCCGCAGGCGCTGGCTCACCGCCTTGGTCGACCCACCGGGCGGCATCGAGATTCCGTAGATCGAATCTGCAGCATCCATCGTTCGCTTCTGGTGCGTGACAATCAACAGCTGCGCTTCATCGCGGAATGCGTCAACCAAGTCGAGGAAACGTTGGAGATTGACGTCATCGAGGGCTGCCTCGACCTCATCCAACAAATAGAACGGTGACGGGCGTGAGCGGAACACTGCGAAGAGATAGGCCATGGCGGTCAGCGATCGCTCACCACCGCTCAGCAATGTCAGGCGTCGCACGTTCTTCCCCGACGGCCGCGCTTCGATCTCGACTCCCGTGTGCAGGAGGTCGTTCGGATCGGTCAACGTGAGCGAACCGGCTCCACCCGGGAACAAGGTCGTGAAGAGGTCCTCGAAATGCTTGGCGACGTCGGTGAAGGCTGATTCGAATTGCGCGACGATTTCTTGATCGACGGTGCGAATTACTCGGTGCAATTCCTTGCGCGCGTCCTTGACGTCTTCGAGCTGTTGGGACAAGAAGGTGTGGCGTTCCGAGGCAGCGTCGTACTCCTCGACCGCAAGCGGATTCACCGGGCCGAGAATGCGCAGTTCACGTTCCAGCTCGCGCGCACGCGCCGTGTAGCTCACGCCGGTCGTCAGCTCGGGCTGTTCAGCACCGCGTGCCACCTCAGGTTCGATGTCGTATTGCTCCCGGGCGGCAAGCGTCGCTTGTTCGAGCCTGACCTTGTTCTCCGCTTCGTCAATATCGAGCTGGCTCAATTTCTGACGGATGCCAGCGAGCGCTTCTTCATTCTTCGCTCGCTGCAGACGCAATCCTTCGAGCACCGAACGGGCGCCGCCGCGCCGCGCGTCCGCTGCAGCGGCCCGACGCATCACCGACTCCCACATTGTTTCGAGGGCGACTCGTGCTTCTTCGAGCCGACCTTGGCTTGTCGCCGCCGACGCGATGTCTGTGGCGACTCCTTCTCGACGGGCACTGACCTGGGCCTGTTCTCCCGGATGTCGTGCGAGGCGCGCTTCGATTTCGGCGAGGCGCGTCGCCAAACCGCGACGTCGTTCTGCACTTTCAGCGTCTCGTCGCTCCGCAGCGAGGTGCAATGTGGCGAGTCGTTCGCGCGCGACCGCCGCTTTCGCTTCCGCGTCACGTCGCAGCGGCCCCGACACTTCTGGAGCCGTTGGAATCGAAAGGTTCGCAATTAATGCTGCAGTTCCTTCGGCCTCCGCAACTGCTGCATCACGGTCGACCACGAGGTTCGACAGCGAGGTGCTCGCGACTTCGAGCTCGCGCTGTTTGGCTTCGCGTTCGCCGGAGACTCGCGTGAGTTCTCGACGCAGCCCTCCAATTCGTTCTTCCCCCTGGCGACGAGTTGAAGCAGTGGACTCTTCATCGATGCGTGCCCGCTCGATCGTCGTGCCTGCTTCTGCAACCTCGGCAATCGCTGCATCGAGCGCGTGGCCCGCTGCACTCGCTGCGTCTTCCGCTTCTTGCCATGCAGCGCGCGTGACGCCTGGCTGTGCCGCACCGATCTGCCACACCGCACCGCCGATGCGATCACCACGTTGTGTCACGACGATCAAATCAGGGTTGGAACGGCAAAGGTCGAGTGCATCCTGCAATCCACCCGACACAAACACTGTGTGCGACAGCAACTGACCGAGACTCGCTGCCACCGTGCTGTCCTGTGATCGCACGAAATCCGCGAGCGGACGAGCACCATTCGGAAGGAGCGGAGTTTGCGAACTCCCGCCGGCGTCAACCGCAAGCATCACGGCATGGGCGTCGTCATCCCCGAGGATCGCAAGCAACGGATGTCCGATTGCGTTCGTGCGAACGGCAACGGCCTTCAGAATCTCTCCGAGTGCTGCGGTAACGGCCGCCTCATACCCCGGGGTGATCTCGATGAGATCGGCGACGAGGCCGTCGACGCCGTCATGTCCGACCATCGCATCAACCGAGGAACCGCTCCGTGTTGCGTCGAGCGCGGTCGCGAGTGCTTCGGCACGCGCCGCCCAGTGAGCTCGCGCGCGCTCTGCTTCCACACGCTGAAGTTCAGCGGCCTCGCGTGCATGTTCGGCGGCCTGGCGATGTGCAGCCGCGTCGCGCGCGATTGCGTCGAGTTCGGGCTGCGCCTCCTCGGCGTGCGTCAACTCCGCCGTGAGCGTCACATTCGTTTCGGCAGCGCGGTCGCAGGCCAGCTCGAGCTCGTTCACGCGCAGGTCGGCTCGGGCGTGTTCTGCCTCGCACCGGTCACGGAGCGCGTGTGCCGCTGCGAGGGCGTGCTGCAAGCGCTGCTGTTCCTCGTAGCTCGCCCGTGCCGCGTCATCGGCCTGGTGGGCAGCGGTGAGCGCACGTTCTGCGGATTCGAGCTCCGCCCGGGCTTCGGCAAGCTCCGCGAGGTTGACTCCTGCGGAGCCATCGTCCTCATCCAGCGCGGCGAGGCCAGCACGAACCGACACGGCATCGGCCACGAGGGATTCGTACACGTCCTCGTCGGCAATCGCTTCGAGCTCGCGCTCCAGACTGCGCTGGCGCTCGGCTAAGACCGCGGTGAGCCCACGACGTCGCTCCCGCAGCGCTTCAACGTGCCGGCGCAGTTCGTTGACTTCTTCGACATCGGTACCGCCGAGCTCGTTCTCAGCCAGAATCACTTCCGAGTCGAGACGTCCAAGCGTTGAGCGGAGTTCCAGATCAGACTGCGCGAACTCGCGGCGTTGGTCCGCCACGCGACCGAGCTTTTCTTTGAGACCATTGAGCTCTTGGCCTAACAAGAACACTTTGATTGCACGAAGTTCGCTGGCAAGGTCACCGCTCCGGCGCGCCGCTTCGGCTTGACGACCGAGTGGTGTGAGGCTTCGACGCACTTCCCGCACCATGTCGCCGAGGCGAATGACGTTGCCTTCGGTGGTTTCGAGTCTCCGCTCCGCCTTTTCTTTGCGGCGGCGGTATTTGAGAATCCCGGCAGCTTCTTCGATGATCATGCGACGATCGACCGGCTGTGAGTTCAGCACTGCGTCGAGTTGACCCTGCCCAACGATCACGTGCTGTTGACGGCCAATCCCCGAATCGCTCAGCAGCTCTTGGATGTCGAGCAAGCGACATGGGGTGCCATTCAGCGCGTATTCACTTTCCCCGCTTCGGAACAAGGTGCGGGAGATCGTGACCTCGGCGAAATCAATCGGTATGCGACCGTCACTGTTGTCGATGAGGAGCTGCACCTCCGCTCGACCGAGCGCGGGCCGTGACGCAGTCCCGGCGAAAATCACATCGTCCATCTTCGAACCGCGCAACGCTCGCGCCCCTTGCGCGCCAAGCACCCAGGCAACCGCATCGACCACATTTGATTTGCCCGACCCATTCGGGCCGACAATCGTCGTAACTCCCGGCTCGAGTTCCAAGGTCGTTTTGTCAGCGAACGACTTGAATCCGCGCATCGTCAGGGACTTCAAATACATGGGCTCTCCCCTACTCCGTCGCTCAGGTTAGGGGTCCGCCGTCGCGCGATCGCGCACCCGCTTGGTTGGTTTTGGGAACGAATTCCCTGGCACGAACTCAATTGGGGCCGTGCGGCTCGCTCTCGTCGGCGGCGAGGACATCCCACGCGGCCTTTGCGGCGGCCTGTTCAGCGACTTTCTTCGACGGACCGGTGCCCGCCCCGAGTTCTCGACCCGCCACCGAAACCGTGGCCGTGAACTCCTTATCGTGGTCAGGGCCCTGTTCCACCAACCGGTATTTCGGGGCTGCCTTGAACATGCGAGCAGCCTGTTCCTGGAGCTGGGTTTTGTAGTCGTGGCCCCCCGGACCAGCGGCCGCGGTCACGACGCGGTCGCCAAGCACGCGGAGAATGAACGATTCCGCGCCGAGAAATCCGTCCTGGAGATAGATCGCGGCAATCAGAGATTCCATGGCATCAGAAAGAATCGAGGTCTTCTCGGCACCATTCGAAGCAGCTTCCCCCTTGCCGAGCAACAGGTGCGCCCCAATACCAAGTTCACGAGCGACCTCGGCGAGGGCGTCTGCGCTCACGACTGCGGACCGAACCTTCGCGAGTTGCCCCTCCGAGAGCGTCGGATACGTCGCGAAGATGAAGTTCGTGACCGCCAGACCGAGAACCGAATCGCCGAGAAACTCGAGTCTTTCATTATTTTGAGTTGTCGAATGCTCTGAGCAATACGAACGGTGAGCGAGCGCCTCTGTGAAGAGCGCCTCATCTCGGATCGTCACCTCAAGCAATCCAGCGAGCGACTCGAAGTCGATGTGTGGCGGTGAAGCTGATGAGCGCGTCACGATGAGTGCCGATCTCGAACTGCGGGTTGGAGGAGCTCAATGAGCGCACCCACGGATTTCACGGTTGCGAATTCTTCGCCGTCGAACACGTCGACGAGGTTTCGTTCCCCGAGCTCCTCGCTCAAGATGTCTGCGAGATCGAGTCGAACGACATCGTCGACACCGAGCGCCGACAATTGCATCTCGTCATTGAGTTCGTCGACATCAACACCACAGCACTCGGCGATTGCGCCACGAACGACGACTGAAATTTCGTTGCGAGTTTGGGCTTCCCCAGTCGAGTGCGTTTCAGCTGGCATGAATTGCCGCCTCAAGATGTTGGATCACATCGAGTCGCACCGCTTGACTCGCAACCGCGATCGCATTGGCGATTCCCTCGGCGCTGGCAGATCCGTGTGAAATAACACAGATCCCCTTGATCCCAACCAGCAATGCACCGCCGGTGACATTCGGGTCGAGCACTCGGGCTTGGTCGAGAAGCGCCTCCGTCAAGGCCTCGCTCACTTCGGCGAACTGCGGTTGCGCGAAGAGTTCAAGCACCATGCCCGCGACTTTGCGCGTCACGCCCTCGATGGTCTTGAGCGCGACATTGCCAGTGAATCCATCGCTCACGATGACGTCGACATGCGAACGCATGAAATCACGCCCCTCAACGTTTCCGATGAATTCCGGAACTGTTTCTGACAGCAATTCGTGCGAGCGCTTGCGGAGGGAATCACCCTTGCGTGGCTCTTCACCGTTTGACAGCAGGGCGCACCGTGGCTGGTCAAGCCCAAACCGCAAACGGGCGTACGCCACACCGAGCTGAGCGAATTGCACGAGCCATTCGGGTTGGCAGTCAACGCTCGCACCACCATCGACGAGCACCTGTGGGTGGCTTCCAGGCACGGGAATCGGGATCGCGATGCCCGGTCGAGCGACGCCGTTCATTCGCCCGAGGCGAAAGAGTGCGGCCGCCATCGTCGCACCGGTGTTGCCGGCACCGACCATGCCATGTGCCAGTCCATCTCGCACGGCCTCCGCCGCCCGCGTGAGCGACGCATCGGGGCGGGAGCGCACGGCTGCCATGGGTTCGTCTCCCATGGCAATGACTTCTGTCGTGGCGACGACCTTCAACCGTGCCGACGTGCCAGGACCCAGCAGCGCACCAATAGCCGCGGCATCACCGAAGAGAAGGATTTCAAGTTCGGCGTCAGCCTCCAGAGCGAGGAGCGCTCCAGCAACCGTCACCTCTGGCGCTTGGTCGCCACCCATCGCGTCGAGCGCAATGGTGATCATGATTCGAATCGAGTCGAAAGATCAGTCAACGTTGATTGCGATGCGGCCCTTGTAGGTCCCGCAATTGCTGCATACGACGTGCGGAAGTTTGACCACTCCGCAGTTCGGGCACACCGACTGGGCGGCAGCTTCGATCTTCATATTGGCCGAACGACGGCTACGGGTCTTATGGCGGGGTGTATTTCGCTTCGGGACCGGCATGGGAACTCCTCGTGTGCAGGGACAGTGCCCGTGCGGTTGCAGGCACGGACATCCGAGCCTGTGTTACTGACGTTCTTCGATTTCCTGATCGCTCGCTGCTGCCTCGGGCACGACGGAAAGTTCCGATAATGCAGCCCATCGGGGGTCGATCGACGCTTCCTGTGGTGCCGGGCGCATGTCTGCACACCGTTCACAGAAACCGTCCACCGCATCCGCACAGCGCGGAGCGAGCGGGAGCTCGGGCAATACGGTATCGCGTACCACCTGGGTCACGTCGATCTCAGTGCCGTCAATGGGGTAGGTCTGGCCCTCGAGCGGTTCCCGTTCGAACAGTTCGGCGAACTCGTAGGAAAAGGGCTCGGTAATCGGTTCGAGCCCCGACGAGCATTCCGCAGACCACGTCCCGCGCACGGTGCCGCGCACCACAATCCCCTCGGGTATGCGCTCGATATCAGCGTCGAAGGTCACCGAATCGGGAACTGCGACCGTCGAGGTGTGCAGGTCAGAACACGGGGCCGTTACCGACACGTGCTTCACTCCCGAGGCCCGCGTCAGCAGGTCGGAGCAGTTCAGGACGAAGGGTGACCCTTCGGGGTGAGGCGTGGAATCAGTCACACGTCGTCCTGATCGAAGATCGCTTCGTATTCCTCCACTCCAGCGGGGTCATCCTCTTGGCCATCAAGGACATCGAGACCGGAGGGTGCGAGTTGCGCGCGCCCGTTGCGCACGGTCGTCGTAAGACGTTCCAGCACGGCCTCAAAGGACGCGAGACGCTGGTCGACGTAGTCCTCGGCTTCGTTGCGTATTCGGCGCCCTTCGATGTTGGCGTCATCGACAATCGTCTGCGAAACACGATTGGCCTCGCGAACAAGTTCACTGCGCTCGACGAGGCGACCTGCATGCACCTTCGCCGCCTCGATGAGTTCGTCGCCATCACGTTGCGCGTTCGCAAGAATTTCGTCGCGGTCCTTCAATATCCAACGGGCTTGACGCAATTCCTCTGGGAGCGCTTCAATCGCATCGTCGAGCAAATCCAACAGCTCGTCTCGATTGAGTTTGATCGAGGATGACATCGGCATCGGGCGTGAGGTTTCCACCATTTCGCGAATCCGCAGGACGATGTCCTCAACATTGTACGAGGGTTCTTCAGACACTCGAATCCTTTCTGCGTTGGTCTTCCGAAAAGCGGGTCACGAGTCGACGAGCAATTTCTGGAGGAACCATCCCTGACACATCTCCACCAAATCGTGCCACTTCTTTCACCAAACTTGATGACAAGAAGGAATGTTGTGGCGATGTGGAGATGAAGAGCGTGTCGATTCCTGAGAGGCGCTGGTTCATTTGCGCCATTTGCAGCTCGTAATCGAAGTCGGAAATCGCTCGCAAGCCCTTCACAATCGCCGTTGCGCCGCGGTCTTTCGCGAAATCGACGAGCAAACCAGAAAAGGTGTCGAGGCTCACGTTTGGAAGGTGACTCGTCACCGATGCCAAGAGCTCGTGCCGCTCCTCGATCGTGAACAGGGAGTTCGACTTCTGGGGATTCTTGATGACTGCGACAATGACATGGTCGAACAACTTCGCGGTGCGTTCGATGATGTCGATGTGCCCCAAAGTGACGGGATCGAAAGATCCCGGGCAGAGTGCAGTCGCCATGTCTGTCCTTTCAAGGCGCAGGTCGAAGCATCACGATAGATGCACCACCGAATGTGCGCTCCCAATCAGCGTGGAATCCTGCGGGAGCAGTGAGCGGGTCTTCACGGGGGCGTTCCACTACAAGCGTGGCATCAGATGCCCACCAGCCGTTGTCAATTGATGTTGCGAGCATGGTCGCAAGGGCGGTGCTCTCAAGCGCAAAGGGCGGGTCGAAGAAGGCGAGATCAAATGGTTCTTGTGCTGATCGCGCCAGAAATGACTCGATGCGCAGTTGGTGGGTTCTCGTCGGGATGTCTGGCGCGACCTTGGAAATGTTTGCGCGGAGCACCTGCATCGCCGCTCGATCGGATTCGACGAAGTCAACCGTCGCCGCTCCTCGCGACGCCGCTTCCAATCCGATGACACCGGATCCCGCAAATGCATCGAGCACATGAGCGTCGACGCAACGGTGCCCGAGCGCCGAGAAGACCGACTCCCGGACGCGATCGGTCATCGGGCGCGTTCCGACTGCGGGCACGGCCAACACGCGGCCGCGATATGCACCTGCAATGACTCGAACCCCGTTTCGTGCCATTCCCGCTCCTAGCGCGCGGACGGCGCAAGCAACGCGCCGTGTTGGCCGGCCCAGGTTCCCAGGCTCGATGTGAGGGTCAAAAGCTGGACGAGGTCGCCAATTCCATGGCCACCATCGAACCATTGAACCGTTCCGTGCGCCCCTGCGGCGGCATGAAGGTTTTTTGCGGCGTCTGGAGTGATGACGTCATCACGCGTACCGTTCAACATCAGTATCGGCGTGTCCGTCAACGCTTCTCGAACTCCGTCGCCCGCTTCAAGCTGGGCGAATGCTGCCACCGCACCGTCAAGATCGGTCTTCGACCAGTCTTGGAACTCGGTCACGCTGCTCGAGGAAAAAATGGTGCGAAAATCTGCGCCCGCGACGACGAATACGGGAGCGGTAATCCTGGAGTCGAGGCGCATCATGGAGGCACCCGTAATACCTCCAAAGGAGATGCCGATATAGCCGATGTGATTCGGATTACAGCCGGGCTGCGCACCAAACCAGTCCATCGCTGTTTGGAGATCAGAAATGGTGCCGCTCATCTGTTTCGCCAAGGCCTCAGGCGTGCTCAGCTTCGAAGCCGGATTCGTCGGCGTGTTCGGACTCCACTGCGCATCAATTGCGAGGGCACGAAATCCCGAGGCTTCTGCCAAGAGACCGACTGCAACGACGTCCTTCGCAGACGAATTCAGCCCATGTTGGATGAGCATGCAGCCACGCATGTCGGATGGTGGCGCTCCAACGAGTCCAAGAATCGTGTGTCCGTCGGGCGTTGTGATCGTGAGGTCTTGTGCTGCAGCACCGAAGTCGGAACTCGGTTTCATCACGACCGTCAGCAACTCTGGGTGCGGGACACGCAGGGGCGCCGCTTCGCTCGGGGCAGACGGCTTTTCCGCTGGCGGAGCGCTGCTCGAGGCGCGTGATGAGGCGCTGGACGAAGAAGCGCGCGGCTTCAAACGCGCGGGCTTCTCATCGCTCGAACATCCGACCCCGAACAGCCCGAGCGCGACACACGCCGCGATCGTCCGAGTTCGCGTGCTCGCCCAGGTCACGGGCGGGTGACCGCTTCGCCGCCCCCTGATGGTGTGCCCGTCGCGAGATGCTTCGACACGAAGTTCAGGATCGTGCGGCGGACCGTGAGTTCTGAGGGGCCCACCAAATCATGGCCGCCGTCGTATTGGAATACCGTCGCACTCTTGCCAGCAGCGGCGACAAGAACGTCGGTCGACTCAACCGGAATCACCGTATCGTTCTTCCCACGCACCAGCATCAGCGGTCGCGGTGAAATCTCCGACACCCAAAACTGGGGGTCAAGCGAGTCGAGCGCCCGCGCTGCGCGAGTCACAAATGCCGGGTCGCTCGTTCGAAGCGCCGCAATCCAATCGATCGATGTTCCGCTCAAAAGTGTCTGCCAGTCCGCACCGGCATCGACCAGCACCGTCGTGGCGATGCGCTCGTCGGCTCCCGACAACATGGCCCCAAGAATGCCACCCAGGCTGAACCCCACGAACCCGATCTTCTGAGGATCCACCTCGGCACGCGTGCTCAGGAAATCGACTACTTGGCGCAGGTCGATCACAGTGCCCTTCATCATCGCTGCGGCGGGCGCACCCTGCGTCAGCGCTTGCTGTAAAGAATCGGCCGGCCCGCGCGCGCCATGTC
>JBARPG010000123.1:0-2818 GCA_049642885.1 Acidimicrobiia bacterium
CGGAGCTGTCGCAACACCGGCTGTGCGTCGCGTTCATCTGCGCCCAGCCGCCAGCCGTAGCCAGCGGCGTCGGCGCTGACCTCGAAGACGATCGGTCGACTTTCGTTGAACATGCCGTGTCGGCCGCGAGCGCCGAGGGACCGAACGAACCCGAGGACCGCGTCGGGGTCGAGGTCAGGCGGGAATTCGAGACGATGCCACAACAGACTCATGCCGCTCTCCCGCCCCGGCGGTGGGCGGCGTTCGAGCGACGGCGCCGCGGGGGTGCTGGAGCGTTGTTGTCCGCTGCCGCAGGCTCGGTGGCCGTCGTTGTGTCGGTGTTGTTGAGTTGCTCGGTAGCGAGCTCGATGAGGGCCGCAGCCAACTTGGCCAGGTCCGGTTGTTGACGCCGTTCGGGTTGCACTCGCACCCGGGACGCGTCAGATTCCGTGGAAGATGGTTTCGCCATCGTCAGGTTCTCCGCTTACAGGGTTGACCTCACCGAGCCGGACTGGCCCCACCAGGCCCACCGCCCGCACCCGCATCGATGACACCGATGGCCTGCCGCGCCCGGAATGGGGGGCTCGGCCATCGAGATGGCGCACACTATGAACATATGTTCGATGAATGTCAACTGGTGTTGTGCATTCCACAACGCCGGACTGGTCGCGCCGACGTGCCCGCGACGGGTTGCGACCGAACGCGCCCATCGATCACCAGCCCCGATACCGGCGCACGATGATCCCGTAGATGAGAACCAGAACCGCAAGCACAATGAGCACGCCGAGCATTGGAGCCAACAGCAACCACGCGATCCGTGCGATGACCGCGACAGCGATCACCACCAGGAGCGCCGCAAGCACCTTCTCAGACATTGAAGGACCACCTGGGCCGCTCACGATCGCACCGAAACCCGCACGCTCACTCGCAACGAACTGACCTGCCGGTGAGGCCCGCCCTCCACGCTGAAGAACCCGGAGCGGCCCGCCGGTCGGCGCGGCCCCGACACACGCCGGTCTCCTGCGATCGACCACTCGGGCGCGGCGCCAATGGTCGAGTTGGCCGTTCCGAAGTGCTCGCCGACCATGGAGCACGGTCACGCGTCGTGGACGATGATCGTCCGCCCGCAATGGCCCTCCGCTCGCCGCAAGCGGGCCAGTTCTCGCCGCAAACGGAAGAGGAGCCAGATCGTGAGCACTTCCAGCTGAAGCCTGTAAAGCGCCACGCGGAAGTCGTGGGGCGCGTCGATGATCGCGAAGAACGCGTCCTCGAGCGTGTCGAGGATCGCAAAGAACGCGTCCTCGACAGCCTCTCCGAGACCTCTGGCCGGATCAGATGAAGCGGGCCTCAAGGCGGTCACCACAGTCGCCCGAAGTACTTGGCCTGGAGGCCCTCAACTCCGTACTGATGGGAAGCCATCGTCCTTAGTGCGAGGTCGACCTCGAGTGGCGAGTACGGGTCGATCATCTGCTCGACAGTTCTCACGAACGTGAGCTGCGAGTGGAAGGTTGAGATCACCATCTGGTTCAGTTGCGCGAGGTCGATCTGCATCCGCGCCACGTTCAGAGCCGCTTGGGCGTGGTATCGCTGCAGATTTCGTTCGTCCCGCCACTGCGCCAGTGGCGCACGAGGGCCGGTGGGTTGGCCGTAGATCATCACTTCATTGCTCATTGGTCTTCCTTCCTTTTTCATGAGATCCGGTTGGTCGAGGCGTCCGATGGCGGTGCGCGTGTTCCGCTCGGGTGCCTCCATCGAGCCGATGGGCCCAGTCCGAAGGCGTGCCGCTCGCCAAGCCGGGCGCTGCGCTTACCCAAGGCGTGCGACAGCCTGGGTTCGCGTCAATGGAGCCAAACCGCTGGCTTGCGCGACCCGACGAGCCACCTGTCGTCACGTCGATCCCAACGGAGCTGTCGAGCACCGAACGCAACTCCACAACGCCTAGCTCGATCGCCGCTCTCAAAGAGTCCGCCACGCCAGCGGGTGGAGGAGCCGCCGCTTCCCTTGCGCTGATCGAGTCGAGGATCCGCGCGGTTCCAGCGACGAGGCGGTCGTGAGCGCCAACGTCGTGGTTCAGAGGCACGGCGGGCCCAGAGGAGTCTGACGTGTGTCCCACGTGAGCCTTGAGACGTTGGCCCACGTCTGTAAGGCAGCAGACGCCCGATTGGCAAACCCAGCATCGATCGCAGCCGTGTCCCCGGCAGCACTCCGGATAGCTGCTCATGCTGCGCGATGGTCAGGATTCGGCATCTTCTTGGCGGTGGACATCAGCACCCTCGCTTTCGTTGGGCTCGGTGGGCCCGCCTGACAAGAAGAACCCAACCCAGGCGGCGGAGACACCCCCGGTTTCCCCCACCGTTGGGAGGAAGTTCGGTAGGTTCGACCCATGACGAGCGGGGGAGCCTCTGACCCGGCGGTGACCGAACGAGCAACATTCGTTCACCTGGAACCGCCGACGCGTTTCCACGAGTTGATGGAAGAGCTCCGGCACTTGCGACACGGCCAAGGGCTCAGTCAGGCGAAGGTCTCAACCCGCGCTGAGGTTCTGATGGGGCTGGCGGTGACTCAGCGGGAGATGGAGCTTCGTGGCCTCGAACCTGCGGTTGCCGCCTACGAAGTGTTGCTCTGCGCGGCGCGAAGTTCCACGTTTCTCCCCCTCTCGAAATGGCGAGACATCGTCTCGATCACGTTGAATGTGCCGGGCTCTGTACCTACCAACCAAGGCACCTTCGATTCCCTCGAGCAGCGCAAGCAACTCGTTCGACAGCTACTTCATTATGGGAAGAACAAGGTCGAAGACGAGATGCGGGACGCGTATCAGGAGTTAGCCTCTTCGTTGATC